>CAYXEG010000265.1:0-1500 GCA_964463875.1 uncultured Dehalococcoidales bacterium | reverse complement strand
TATCCCGTATTTCAATCGGGACAGGTATCCAGTATTCAATATTCTATTTCCCTATAATCTCCCCTATCGCTTTATACATCCTCACGTACCTCTCCCGATTCACCGGATGGGTGCTGTAGTTCGCCTCCTCGAAGCCCTCGATGACTTTCCTGATACTCTCTTTCGGTACGTTCTCCAACCGTTCGGATAAAAGGCGCTCTACCTCCCTCGGTGTCATGTCACGTCCTATCTTTATGTCAGCCAGGTCTAACTCCTCCAGCAACTCTCCGAACAGCCGCACCATCTCTTCCCGGTAATCGACAATGCGAATGGTACGCCAGCTTGAGACTGCTTTCCCTGACTTATCTGTGTACCCGGCGGTAATGGTGTAGTCTCCTTTTACTGCGTAAACATGACTAACCTGGATACTCCCGTCTTCGTCCGTCGTTACCTGAATAACGTCTCCTTCTCCAAAATCCACATTACCAGGCAGCGAGGGTACTACATTGCCATGTCTGTCTCTGAAAGTAATATGAATAGTAAGTGTCGTATTGGCTTCCCAAACAGCCGGCAGGGATTCTTGTGTATCAGGGAAACCGATTAATACCTCCGAAACATCACCACCGGTTTCCTCAGCTTTTTTATCAGATGGTTTCAGTGTGCTAATTTCTTCGGTCGGATATAAAACGGGCGTACGTTGGACTAATTTCACCTGTTTTTTCACATAATACCGGTAAAGCCCGGTTATAACTGCTGTTACGGATATACCCAGCAGTACCCAGACCCACCAGGGTATGCCTCTTGCGAAAAATTCGATATCTTCCGCGCATGTAACGTAAGCCACTCTGGACCCTCGATGCATTGTTATCGGCGCTTTCGGGTCCACAGGAGTGGTGATTTCTTCCTCGAACTCGGCTTGTATCCTGAAACAGACCGAATCGGTATCAGGTTCGAGCGTGAAAGAAAAGAATCCGTCGCTATCGGTTAATAGCACCTTCTCCGTAGTTGTTGTGACATTTTCGTAAATATTCGTCAGAATGATTCGAATCAGTCTCCGTCCGAGTGTGCCCACCATTTTTGGTACCGGTATGGACAAATAATCCGTGTCTGTTTCAGATTCGGGGAAACTCCCATATTGAAGATATCCGGATACGACAACCAAATTCTCGTGTTCAGGATGAACCGTAATATCGAGGGTACCGAATCCTCCGTAAATAGACGATTTTTTTAGCCCGAATAGGATACCTTCGGTCGTTACCATATCTCTTACAGACTTTTCTATGGTTGCTGCATCAGGTTGTTCATCCGAATGCCAGAACCAGTTATCGTAGATAATTGGTTTTCCCCTCATGGAACAAGCCCATATCAATATGTCAGAGTCGATTTGGTCGAGAGGAGAAATAATTTTGGGTAAAGCGAAAAACAGGCTGAAGGTAATCAGGATTACCGCCAGCCCCAATAGCATTGTTCTGATTGTTTGCCGCTTGTTCACGATTTCTTCAATCGCTCCGCTGTGTTATT
>CAYXEG010000264.1:0-1548 GCA_964463875.1 uncultured Dehalococcoidales bacterium | reverse complement strand
CATATCCTATGAACTATTTCACTACTTGTCAGGACTTTTTCAGCACCCTGCTAAGTTAGAGAATCTGGCTTATGCTATGCCGGATAGCAGGCGAGTGTCAATAAAGATACGCGGTAAAACTTTGCTCTGCTTATTGTGACACTTTTCCGCTTGTACCGTATATACAGGCAGACGGAAACAACCGGGGTGTTCGAAATGATGAAACGGAAAATTGGGAAAATACTGCTGAAATGGTCGATGGTACTGGCCGGGGTATTGCTGATTATCTCGGCGGTGGAATTCATGATTTGGAGCAAAGGCCCGGATATCATCGATAAATTGATGAGTCAGATTTCCTGGTCGGATGCCAGAGGTGAAATTCAGGGGAGACAATATTTTATGAAAGCCCTGGGCTTCGACCGTTTCTTCATTCCCTCTTTCTGGCCCTTTCAGGGACGATATTACGGGGAATAGCCAATGAAGACGGCAGTGAAAAAAACGCTGATAAAAGGGGTCGTAACCCTGGCAGGAATACTGCTGATTGCCTCGGCGCTCCAGTTCCTGGTATGGAGTAACAGAGAGGCACTGGTCGATGACATGCTGGCGATGATATCGGGGCCGATAGGGGCTGATTATGTGACAATCCAGTCCAGGCTGGTTGATAGACTCGGCTTCGACCACTTTTTCATACCCGACCTCTGGCCGTTCGATAATCTGAGCATCTGGCGGCGTTGAATGCTCCCGGGGTGTTAGAATAAAAAAAATAAAACGAAAGGAGTCATTACTGGCAGCGCTTTTGTAACCGGGAGGCATCAATCGAATCGGAGACGGGGAGGTTTCCGCACCGCCTCCCCGTCCCGGATTGAAAGTATAATAGAACAATGGTCCGGTTAACAGTAATAAGAACAGTGCTTTCACTCATCATTGCCGCCGTTCTTCTGCTCGCTGCTGGCGGCGGTTCCGGCTGTTCGGGAGAAGTAAAAGTAACTTTTACCGATACCGCCCTCGAAACGGTCATCAGGGAAACTATCGGCAAGCCCGCCGGCAGTATTGTCGCTTCTGACCTCAAGGAACTAACGACGCTGGAAGCAGAAGACCGGCATATCGCCGACCTTTCCGGACTGGAATACTGTACCGACCTGGTATCTCTCGACCTTTCGAAGAACCGGATATCGGACATAACTCCCCTGAAATCGTTGACCGGCCTCACCGTTTTGAACCTCGGATGTAACCGGATAAGCGACCTCTCGCCGCTTGCCGGGCTGGTCGCTCTGACTGAACTTGACATAAGCTATAATCCGCTGACCGATATTGCCCCTCTTGCCTCTCTTTCCCGGCTTCGCCGTCTCGATATTTCCGGTGAATCCTATATCGAATGGGACAGGAGTCTGGAGTATTCGTATTACGGCATTTCGCAGAAGACATCATCTGGCTATCTGAAATTCGGCCGGCTGGAAGATATTTCACCGCTGGCGTCGTTGACGAATCTCGAAATTCTGCGGCTCGAGTACCAGCGGATAACCGATATCTCTCCTTTGCGTTCGCTGACCGGCCTTACCGAACTGTCCC
>CAYXEG010000263.1:0-1554 GCA_964463875.1 uncultured Dehalococcoidales bacterium | reverse complement strand
GCAAGCCTGGCAGAAATTTTGAACGATTCCGGCTACGAGGTGCTGGCAATCGAAAAAGTGGCCGAGCTCGTTGAAAATATTAAAGACCACGTAACCCATGCCGTGCGGGCCGACGCTACGAGCGAAGCGGCGCTGCAGAAGCTGGGAATCAATAAATTCGACCTTGCCGTGGTAACCATAGGTTCTTCGATACAGGACAGCGTTATGTCCACGATTCTTTTAAAGAAACTCGGCGTCCGTTTCATCGTCGCGAGGGCAGACAACGAGCTGCACGGGGATATACTGGAAAGCATCGGGGCGGACAAAGTAGTCTTCCCGGAACGGGATACCGCGATGCGCACCGGCCCGATACTGACCATGGAAGACGTCGCGGACTATATACCGCTGGGCAACGGTTCCGGCATCGTCAAGGCAAAAGCCACACCCTACTTTATCGGCAAGCCGCTAGCGGACATCGGGTTCGGGACGGGGGCGAAAAAAGGCGTGGTTGTCCTGATGATACAACGCGGCAAAGAGGGCATCATAAACCCGAACCCGGAAGAAGTTGTCAGCCATATAGATATCCTTGTTATGGCCGGGAACACGATAGAAATCGAGAGGCTGCTGGATTTAACGGCAGAAACCGTAGAAGTCAACGGCAAGAAGCGCAACAACGGCGGGAAAAAGGACTAACCCCCCGCCGGATACCGGAAGTTTATTAGCCCCACGAAGAAGACATTAATAAACAGGTGGATAAAGAAGGCGGGCCAGTAAGATTTCCCCCGCCAGGCGATATAGCCGAAGAGAATGCCGGTTATAATCGTGCTGACGGTCTCGATTTCCACTTTGCCGAAGTGCGTCAAAACAAAGGGTATCATTTGCAGGAATATGGCGCCTTCGCCAAATTTTTCCTTTATCCCGAAGATGAGAAATCCCCGGTAAAGAAATTCCGATGCGCCGAGGCTTAACACCTGGCTCAGGGCGTAAGTAAAGAGATTGAAATTCTCCGTGCTGTAGTATTCTTTCAAGTTGCCGTCATAAGACGACGCAAAAAGGATTATCCCGGCGATAATACAGACAATAAGGACATACCAGCCCCATATCTTTGGGTTACCCCACCGCAGCCCGAAGTCTAGCGGGTTTTTCCTTAAGACAATCAGAATCACCAGCAGCGGAAAGACCCCATAGTAGAGGAAGGTGCTCAACCACGCTTCGCCAATCTGGTGGTACCTGTCCAGGGTAATAAACAATACCGCGGATGAGATAACAACCGTCTCATTGGCGTACCTTTTCAGGAACTGCCAGATGCCGGTAAGCTCGGTTCTTAAAAAGGTTATCATTAAACAGCGCTCCGGTTTATGGGTTTTTCATACAGCGTCGTCGGGAAACCGTCACAAACAAGGTCTTTGACCCGGTGGAAACCGTACTTTTCGTAATATTTACTCAAACCCGGTACATCCGTCCCGCAATCCAGCCTCAACAATATTTTACCCTGCGCCCGGCAATAATCTTCAATCATACCCAGCACGCGGTAGCCGAGACCACGGCCGGCTAAATCCCGGCTGATGGTAAAGG
>CAYXEG010000262.1:0-1591 GCA_964463875.1 uncultured Dehalococcoidales bacterium | reverse complement strand
TGCCGAATCGAAATCCTGACCGTCCTGCCTTTTCTGAAGGGAGGTTATCAGGTTGATGGCACGGGAGAAGTACTCTCTGATTCTGGGAACGTCACTGAACTCGGAAAGAATCAGGGAAACATCAACCGAGCCTTTGTCCCGGGGATAGTCACCGCTCCTGATGATACATTCGGGGGCGATGTTCTTGAGGTGCATTCCCAGCTCTTTAATCATATCGACATTCATTTCTTTAGCGGGCGCTGATACGAGGTACAGCGCCCGTCTTGCGTCAACCATCTTTCCATGCATCGAAAGCCGGCCGATGGCTTCGTCCATCGCCTGGATGCCTTTCTGGTTTTCGCTGACCTTTTTCCGAAAATCACGGGTTTTATCGAAAAGCGATTTCCAGAAGGACAGGTTATAACTGCCGTAACCGACAATAGTCCATCCGACGAGGGTTTGAATGATATCGCCGGCATCGAGTACCTTGGCGCCGATGTATTTCGACTTCTTTTCTTCCCCGGCGCAGAGCAGGTTGTAGAACGGCTCGGCTATCAGAGAGTTTATCTTGGAAATATTATGGAGCAGGGACTGGTCCTTGCTGATGTAGCGCTGGTTATCGACGAGGAAGACGGCATCAGCCACCAGGTAGGAGGATTTCAGGCTGGTGGCGGCGTTGTAAACGGTTCTTTCTTCCGTCTGGATTTCATGCTCGAAGGGGAGGACGGTGAGGTTGTAGACGGGTTTATCGATGAAGCGCTCCTTGATGTACTGGGTCATGATGGGAATCGAGCCTGAACCGGTACCTCCGGCGGCGCCGGCGCAGAGAAGAAATGCATCCGCCTCGGCGAGGCGTTTGGTATTTCTGATGGCATCGATGACTTTATCGGCGTCTTCCTTGGCCACTTCAGCGCCCAGTTCGTTAATCTTACCGACTCCGTGACCGCCGGTTTTCCGGCCGCCGATGAGAATGCGGTGGTCGTAATCCGGTTTAATGCGCTTCAGGCCGCTGAGGTCGGCTAAATCGGTATTGACCGCGTAGGTGCCGATGACGATTTCGATGCCCCGCTGGCTCCGAGCCCGGCTGTTCAGACGGGCAAATTCGTCGGCAATCCTCCCGCCGCATTGTCCAAGCCCAATAACAATCAGTTTCATTTCTCACCTGTAAAATAACCGTTGAATCAGTGTGTTTTTTTGACGCCCTGCATTACCACCTAGGATAACAGGTTTCAGATTCATGACGCAAGTATATTTCGTACCTTTCCGGAGTCATGGCAGGCACCCGGAGTATCGGAAAACCGGAAACAGAACAAGGGCAACCGATTCAGTAAGTACCGGCTTTTTCGATAACTCTAGTGAAGTATTACCGGTCTGTCAAGGAAGGGCGTACCAGGTAGTTTCTTTTTCCTCGAAGCTGGTGATTTCATTATCGGCTTCCATGGCTCTCAGGTGGGAGAGGGTTTCCATAAGGGCCATCCGTCGGTCCATCGGAGCGAGATCGGTAAACCTGACACCACCGGCAGCCGGTACCCAGGTGATTGCCGAAGAAATGCGGTAGGCCGTCCGGGGGCCGGTACGGAGGCAATCGAGTATTTCGCCGTTGCGACGAAGG
>CAYXEG010000261.1:0-1601 GCA_964463875.1 uncultured Dehalococcoidales bacterium | reverse complement strand
AATTCAATGCGTTCATGATTTGCAGTCCCGCCCCTAATCCACTATCATAGTTTTTACTTTCCGGCATTGTTGGATATTGTTCACGTTACCGGTCGTTTTCGATACGAAGCGTGCCGATAAAAAAAGCAAAGGAGTGGTACTATGACAGAGAACAGGAAAATCTCCCCGGAAGACCAGCAACTGAAGGACGCCATCCAGAAAAAACACAACAAGAGTGTTGAAGAGCTGCGCCAGGAACGAGACAAAAGAATCTGGGACGCCGTCGAAATGAAGGTACCGGACCGGGTGCCGGTCATTTTCGGCGGCACTTTCTTCGCCTGCAAGTACGCCGGCATCCCCTACTCGGCCGCCTACTACGACCCGGTTGCCTGGAAGCAGGCCTTCAAGAAGATGATTGTCGATTTCGACCCGGATTCCTACGGCTGGGAACCCCGCGAATCAGGCACCGCCCTCGAAGCCCTCGCCTCCAACTACACCAAATGGCCGGGCGGCACCCTGCCCCCGGACGTGCCTTTCCAGATTAACGAGAAAGTATATATGAAAGAGGATGAATACGACCTCTTCCTCACCGACCCGTCGGATTACATGCTGCGCTACATCATCCCGAGAACCTACGACGCCCTCCAGCCCCTCGCCAATCTGCCGCCGATAATGGGCTTCGGCGCGGGTATCGAAGGCATCGCCCAGGCGCTTGCCACCCCCGAATTCGCCCCGGTGATTCAGGCGATGAAAAAGGCCGGCGAAGCCAGCCTCGAACGTGCCCGGACAATCAGCACCATGACCCGGGAAATGGCCGCTCTCGGTTTCCCCGAGCCGCTGCCGGCGCGGGGCGGCGTCCAGCCTCCCTTCTCCGGATTCAGCAATACCTTCCGCACGTTCAACGGCATCGTTCGGGACATGTACCGCCGGCCGGCGAAACTGAAGGCCGCCCTGCAACTGCTGCTCGATTACCGTATCGCCCGGGCAACCCCGGCCGTCAAAACTTCCGAACACCCGATAATCGGCAGCTCCGGCGAAGCGCACCGCGTTTCCGACGAATTCTTCTCCAACAAGCAGTTCGAAGAATTCGTCTGGCCGTACTGGAAACAGGCGATGGACAAAACCTACGAACTCGGTTATGAAATCATCTCCATGTTCTTCGAGGGCAAACGGGACAGCCAGATTCACTACTTCACCCAGTTCCCGAAGCGAAGCATGCTGATTCGGTTTGCCGAGAGCGACATTTTCCGGGCGAAAGAGATGCTCGGCGACAAGGCCTGCATCATGGGCAACGTCCCCATCTCCATGCTCCAGGTCAGCTCTCCCTCGGTGGTCGAAGAGTACTGCAAGAAACTCATCGAGAAGGTCGGCAAGAACGGCGGGTTTATCCTGCGGTGCTCGACCGATTTCACCCAGGAAGCGAAACCGGAGAACGTCAAGGCGATGATTGATTCGGTAGAGAAGTACGGGCGGTACTACTAGGGAATCTTTAAAAAAGTTCCCTCTCTCCGCAGCGGGAGAGGGAATATCTGTTCGATGGTAGGTATTGTTAATCAGAGGTTCCCTGGGAGTGTGAAGAAAACGGGCACCGGCGAATAAGCCGAACCGTTTAACGATACTGA
>CAYXEG010000260.1:0-1606 GCA_964463875.1 uncultured Dehalococcoidales bacterium | reverse complement strand
ACGACCGGCCTTTCCTGAAATCAACCCTGCGCTATCTCGGTGAAAAAGTTGGTTCCGATATCAGGAAACACGGACTCCAGGCGAAAACGGTTACCGTGAAGATAAGATATTCCGATTTTTCAACCATCACCCGCAGCCACACCCTCGCCCGCTCTTTCGAAGACGATGAAGCGATTTTTTCCATCGGTTTAAAGCTGCTGGAATCCGCCCTGCAATCGGAAAAACGCCGCTTGCGACTCCTCGGTATCAGCGTCTCAGGCCTCTCCGAAACCGGTGGACAACTCGCTATGCTGGATAGTACCGACCAGCGATTGATTCGCCTGAATAAAACCGTCGATAGCATCCGTGATAAGTACGGCTTCAGCACCATTCAGACCGGCCGTACCCTCGCCCTTAAAGACCTCTTTTCAGAAAAAGGTGGCGTCGACTAACTGTATTCGAAAATTCCTGAATGAAACCAGGGGGCCGCTACCTTCGCCAGTAACAATTACCGATGGTGCCTTTATTCGGCGGATTGAGGAGGTTTGGTAGGCGGTATTATCTTGATTTTTCTTCGCCTGGTTAACGTCGACCTGAATGTCTGCGCAGGCCCTTTGATAAGCGCTTCGAAGCGAAGAAGCCTGGCCAATCGCTCAAGTACCGGAGGCGCTGAATCAAGAATCAATGAATTCACAAAGATGCTGATGACGGCCGCGGCAATGACCGCCGAAAACAGTTCCTCGGTCAATATCCCTCTGTCCAGGCCGATAAGCGCCACGATAAAGGCGAACTCCCCGATTTGCGCCAGCAGTAATCCGGTCATTATCGAAGTCGAACGGCCCTGCTTGAAAAGCCTCGTTACCACTCCGCCGATGAGGGCTTTACCGATAATTAATATGCTAAGCAGACCCACCAGCAACAGGGGCGATTCCCAGAGAACCGAGGGAACGAATAACGCCCCTATCGATACGAAGAATACGGCCGCAAAAATGTCCCTTAAAGGAACCATCCTCGCCACGGCCTCAGTTCGGTATGGCGACTCGGCAATAATCAAACCGGCCATAAACGCTCCCATCGCCAGCGATAAACCAAGACTCTGGAGTAGTATTCCTCCCCCCAGCGCAAGCACCAGGACTACCAGAAGGATTAATTCGCTCGTGGCAAAACGCTCCAGCCAGTGAAATATCCTGTGCCAGAAAAGTTTACCGATGATATAAATGAGAAAAGCTCCGACCAGAATACTCACCAGACTGACGACCAGCGACATCGTTGTCCCGTCTTCTTCACCCAGAAACGCAAGCAGCAGGAACATCAGCGGAACCGATGAAACATCCTGGATAGCGCTGACGCCCACAGCAATCTCTCCATGGGCCGTCTCGACTTCATCCCGGTCTTCGAGTACCCTGGCCATCACCGCGCTGCTGGACTGAGCCAGGATTAACCCTATCAGTAACCCGTTAATCAGGCTGAAATGGAAGAAAAACACGAACAGGACGCCAAGCCCGATAGTAAGGGTAATCTGTATCAACCCGCCGACGATTATTACTTTCCCAAGACCGATGTACCGCGCCGGCACCATCCGTGACCCGAGAATAAAAAGTAACAACGCCAGCCCTATCTCGGTGAA
>CAYXEG010000259.1:0-1618 GCA_964463875.1 uncultured Dehalococcoidales bacterium | reverse complement strand
TAAATAAATCGTTATCGGAGTATCGGCCAGGCTACCCCATTTAACAGGTACCGGATAGTCATCGAGCAGGAGAGCCGCTATATCCGGGTGCTCGTCAAGGAGTCGGGTATACCTGTCTTGTGTAGCATTTACTGAATGGTCGGCGTTGTATACAGCGGTATTGTGTTCAGGAATTTTTCCGTATTGAAGGTAGCCTGAGACGATAATGTGGTTTTCGTTTTCCGGGTCAAGCTCGAAATGCAGTTTTCCCATTCCCTGCTCCACGGCAACTCTGTGCATGTGTTCTAGTATCCCCATTTCCGGTTCGCCGGTGTACGTACCTTCCTCAATCTCTTTACCGACGAGATATTCGTAATATTTCGCTTCCATCAGGTTGAACACCCATTCTGCTGTATCAGGTTTTTCGGAAGTCGGCCAGGTCCACGTCTGGTATTTTTCTGTCTCACCCCGATATGAACATGCCCAGATAAGCGTATTCAGATGAACGGATTTAAAAGCCGGCACCACCGCCGGCAGGGCGACAAACAGGCTGAAGGTAATCAGCAGCACCGCCAGTCCAAGCACTAAAGTTTTCGTTGTTCGCGACTTCTGCATATCCGCTTCAATCGTTCCGCTGCGTTATTTCACGTATCGCCCGGTACATCCTCACGTAACTCTCCCGGTTCACCGGATGGGTGCTGTAGTTCGCCTTCTCGAAGCCGTCGATGACTTTCCCGATACTCTCTGTCGACACATTCTCCAGCCGTTCGGACAACAGGCGCTCTACCTCCCGTGGGGTCATGTCGGGTTCGATAGCAATATAGGAAAGGTTCAGCTCCTCCAGCATCTCCCGGAACAGCCGAACCATCTCCTCCCGGTAATCGACTATGCGAATCTTTCGCCAGCTCGAGACCTCCCTGCCTGCTTTATCCCTGTAACCGGCGGTAATGGTGTATTCGCCTGTTCTTGTATAGGCATGATTCTCAGAAATGGTACCGTTTTCATTCGAAGTTACTTGAATGACTTTACCGTCTCCAAAATCGATGCTGCCGGTTACCGAAGGTAATTCTTTGCCATGCCTGTCTCTGAAAGTAATATGAATAGATAGTGTCGTATTGGCTTCCCAAACCGACGGCATTGATTCTTCAATACCGGAAACGATTATTTCAACCAGCGAGGTATCGCCGCCCTTCTCCGGAAGAGTCTTTTTCATGGCTTTTTCTTCGGGTACTTCTTCGGCCACCGACAGCCTTCCGTGGAATACCACCGGTTTGTGCCGATTTTTCAGGTAACGATACAATGCCCAGCTTAACCCGGCCAGGACGAGAACCGCGACAACGATTATCCACCAGGAAAATCGTTTCCGGTATTCCACCTCACAAGTGCTGTAGGAAACCTTGCTCGGATAGTAATAGACCATCGGATTCCTGGTGGTCAGTAACTCTCCCTCATATCGAGCGTCTATCCAGAAACAGTACCCCTGAGGTTCGACCGAAACGCTGAATCGACCCGTTTCGTCGGTGGTTTTATAAAAGGTTATTCCTTTGTACCGGTTGCCTTTTTCGGTCTGAATGACATCGGTGAAGTAGATGTAAACAGTCGCACCTGAATGATACCCTTCAAATTCCGGGACTCGTAA
>CAYXEG010000258.1:0-1620 GCA_964463875.1 uncultured Dehalococcoidales bacterium | reverse complement strand
AGAGCCTCCTGTCGTTGAGCCGGGTGTAGAGCATCATGCAGGGCTGCATTTTCATTCCGGCCAGGTGATACTGGCCGAACATCTTTTCAAGCTCGGGCTTCATCTCCGGGTCATCGTGATGGACGTTACCGAAGCAGAGGATATCATCGTGCTCCCGCTGCAGCTTCGCGAGCCACTCGTTGTAGGAGTAGAAATAGTGCCGGTCGTAGTAGATGTCCGACTCCGCCATCAGCCGGATATTTTTCGATTCGAACTTCTTCGTGCTCTCCCATGTCCCGAGGATCCCGAATTTCAGCACCTCGTACTCCCTGTATTCATTCCTGAGGCCCTCCAGGGTGGACGGACAATCCAGCAGCGACTGGCCGCTGATGTCCACATAGTGTTTCAATAATTCCTTTTCAACGTCCTCGGGAAACAGGTGAACGTGCGTATCGATTACTTTCATTTTGATATCTCCTTGTTACTATTTATTGAATGGCATGTAGAAGAAACGCCTGCGGGAACTACTCCCGCAAACCCCAGCTCTTCAGCCTTCCGGGAAGCGATAGAATATCCAAAAGACCGATCCTGTCCTTTTTCACGAATTCCCTGAATGACAGCGCCTCCTTCGAAAACCTGAACTGTTCCGTCAGCTCTTCGAGCTTGTCATAGTTCTCCAACCGGATGGCGTTTTTAGGGCATTTCAATATGCAGAGGTTGCAACCCCGGCAGTTTTCACGCGCCACCACCGCCTTTTTATCCCTGATACTCACGGCGCTTTCCGTGCAGACCCTTTCGCAGGTACCGCATCCATTGCACAGGTCCCTGTCAACGCCGGCATATACGGTCCCCAGCAGCGAATCCCTGTCGCGCATGTACTTGCCGATCATCAGCGACGGAATATAGTTATTGCTGGTCTTTCCGATAATGTCCCTGGCGCTTGAGTGGCCGTGCGCATCGAGATAAGAGTTCAGTCGCTCCAGAATTTTCGTGACAACGGCCGGTCCCTTGTCAAGAATCACCGTATGGAGCTGTGCCGTCGTCGCCCCCAGGGCCATGGCCGTCACGACTTCTTCGTGGGTGTTTATCCCGCCCGATGCCGAGATGTTCGGATCACTCGTTCCGAGGGTGCTGCTGAAGGTGGCGACCGCGGAGTAGGTCAGCTTTGACAGGCTCCCCTGCCAGCCGAAGCTCGATATGTACGGTATGACCGGCTCCAGCGTATCCAGGTTTACTCCCGGATTCTGGTCGAGCTGCCCGACGAGGGTGATGAAGTCCGGGTAGCTGTTGGCGATTTTCGCACGCATGAGACCCTCAAAGACCTTGGCGTATACCAGGAGGTTGACCGTCGATTTTATCCCCACCGGGACGGATACGTGCCGTTTCACGGCCTTGATGATCTTCGCATACAGCCTGGGGTTCAGGCTCACCGCGTCCCCCGCATGGGTATACAGCGAGGTGAACTCCGGAATGGGGCAGCAGAAGTTGAGCTCGATGGCGTCCACACCGGCCGCCACCAGCTTCTCGACACGCTCTTCGGTGCCTTCACCGACGCCGACCGCCGCGGCGACCCGCAGCTGTCCGAAAGCGTCTTTGCAGGCATTGGGGTGAGCCGTGTTCTTGACGATGTCTTTCACGGTG
>CAYXEG010000257.1:0-1639 GCA_964463875.1 uncultured Dehalococcoidales bacterium | reverse complement strand
AAAACTGTCGTAATTATCGATAAGCAGAATCACCGTCAGCCCTCCACGCTCTCGTCACCCAGTCCCAGCGCCCGGAGCAGCGCCCTGCCCTTATCCAGCGTCTCAATGTATTCCGATTCAGGTTCAGAATCGTAGACGATAGCACCGCCAACCTGGAAATACGCCCGCCCGTCCTTGACGATGATGGTGCGAATGACGATATCGAGGTCCATATCGCCGTTGAAGCCGATGTAACCCAGCGAGCCGGTGTAGACACTCCGGCGGGTCGGTTCCAGTTCTTCTATAATTTCCATGGCGCGCACTTTGGGAGCGCCGGTAATAGAGCCGCCAGGGAAACTCGCTTTGAGGAGGTCGATGATTCCTTTCCCTTCCCGTAACTGCCCGACGACAGTAGAGGTCAGGTGGTAAACGGTAGGATAGGTCTCCAGGATAGCCAGTTCCGTCACTTTTACAGAACCATAGCGACAGACCCGGCCGATGTCATTACGCTCCAGGTCCACTATCATGATATTTTCCGCCCGGTCCTTGCGGCTGTTGAGCAGACTTTCCGCCAGCTCCAGGTCTTCTTCCGGGGTTTTTCCGCGCGGCTTGGTACCCTTGATGGGACGGGTTTCCACCCAATCCCCGGTCAGTTTCATGTACCGTTCCGGTGAAGCACCAACGATGGACACGCCTTCAAAATTGAAATAGCTGGCAAAAGGTGCGGGGTTGATGGAACGGAGCCGCTTGTAGAGTTCCCAGGGTGCAACGCTGATGGAGATCTCAAAACGTTGCGAAAGGTTGACCTGGAAAATGTCACCGGCGCAAATATACTCACGGGCACGGGCGACAGCTTGAAGATAATCATTATGAGTGAAATTACCGTGCAATTTTGCCGGACCGGATTCAGAATTTTTTGCTGCAGGCGCAGTAGCGGGCTGTTCCAGCAGGGCTTTCACTTCATCGATACGCCAGCGGGCGCGCAACAGGCGAAGGCTCTCATTGTTTTCCGGAAAACCGGAGGAGATGAGGTACGAGGTTCCGGCGGCGTGGTCAAAGGCCACAATGACATCATAGAAGCAGAGGTACATTTCCGGCAGTTGCAGGTCGTCAGCAGCGGTAGCAGGCAATTTTTCAATGAACCGTCCGAGGTCATAGCTGAAATAACCGACAGCGCCGCTGATGAACGGTACCGGTGATTCACCCTGGTCCAACCGGTAAGCGTCCAGGTAGTCACCGAGGATATCGAAAGGATTGCCCTGCCGGATTACCTCATCGCCGTCTTTGATAACGGAGACAGCGTCTCCACGGCTCCTGAGAACAAGAAACGGATCGCTGCCCATGAAGGAATACCGCCCCAGCTTTTCCGGGTCCATGCCGCTGTCTAGGAAAAAACTATACGGGCGGCCGGCGAATACCTCAAAGCATTCCACCGCCGGGGAGGCTACGTTTATCTCTTCAATAATCGGATGTCTCTGTATCATCATTCTATTGCAGCAGGTTTCGGACAGCGTTCCCCAGCCGTTCGATACCGGTACGTATCATTGCTTCATCCATGCAGGAAAAGTTGAGCCGCATATCGTTTGATTCCCGGCGGTTCACGTAGAACGGGTCGCCGGGGACAAAGATAACTTTATCTTTAAAAGCAATATCAAGTAAT
>CAYXEG010000256.1:0-1649 GCA_964463875.1 uncultured Dehalococcoidales bacterium | reverse complement strand
CCTATTGCCGAGACCCGTCTCCGCACGATTGTCGAAGCTTCCGAACTTGGCGCCGGGTTCTCCATTGCCATGAAAGACCTTGAGATACGGGGAGCCGGAACCCTCCTCGGCATGCGGCAGAGCGGCCATATCTCGGCGGTCGGGTTTAACCTCTACACCCAACTTCTGGCGCGAGCTGTCGAAGAACGGAAAGCCCGCCAGGCCGGCGTCTCCGAGAGCGAGATTATCTCTTCCCGGCTGCCCCCGCCCTCGATTGACCTGCCGTTCAATGCCTTCATTCCCCCGGAGTATGTCTCCGATTTGCTGGTACGGCTTGACCTCTACCAGAAACTGGCTGACGCCGATACCATCTCCGAGCTCGAACCGATTGCCGCCGAATTCCTCGACCGCTTCGGTAAACTCCCCGAACAGGTCGAAAACCTCCTCTTCGTCGTCCGGCTGCGCATCCTTGCGGTCGGTACCGGCATCGGGACGATTACCACCGAGCGGACCGATATCGTCATTACCCCCTTCGAGGGACTGCGATTCGAAAAGGAAAAGCTGGATAAGCTCCGCCTCGAATGCGTCGAAACCGGCCGGTACCAGATTCGTATCGAAGCCCGCCGCCTCGGCCGCCTCTGGAAACGAACCCTCGAAGACGTGGTAAAAGGATTGGCATGAAGGTGGAGGTTACAATCTCCACGAATTCAGGTTCTCCTTCGCCACCCTCTCGATATGCCCCAGCAATTTTTTCTTATCCACCTTCAGCGGCCTGATGAACGTAACCTTCCTTCTCCCCAATATGTTTTTCAGCCACAACCACCAGGTGATGCCAATGAGCGCCACCGCCATCAGCCCCAGCACCGCAAAATACCCCCACCGCCAGGTCAGCTCCGGCATGTACTCGAAATTCATCCCGTAAATCCCCGCCAGCAGCGTCAGCGGCATGAAAATCGCCGCCACTATCGAAAGAACCTTCATCGTCTCGTTCTGTCGGTTGGCAATCGATGACAGGTACGTCGAAAGGGAATTGTCCACCCTGTCCCGGATTCCCTGGTTCATGTCGTCGATTCGCACCAGGTGATCGTAAATATCTCTGAAATATATCAGGGCGGCGTCCGAAATGATTCCGTATTCCCGCCGGCTTAACCGGTTGAATATCTCCCTCTGCGGGGTCATCACCCGGCGTATTTGTATCGTCGAACGCTTAAGCCTGAGCACCGCCTCCAGCGTCCCTTTCTGAGGGTTATGGATGGCTTCATCCTCGATGTCATCCGCTATGTCGCTCATGGTATTGATGGTCGGCAGCACGTTGTCTATCAGTGCGTCGGCTATCTCATGAGCCAGGAAATCGGCTCCCCTCGATATCGGCCGCCCCCCGGTCTCGATGAGCCTCATTATCTCCCGGTTGCTGATGAGCGGAAAATCGTGATGGCTGACAACGAAATGCTTCCCGATGAACATCTCTACCTGCATCGTCTGTACGAAATCCGTTTCCTCACCGTAGTGTATCCCGTGAATAATCAGGAAGATATAGCCATCGAAATCATCGACCTTCGGAGGGTGTATCCCGCTTGCCTTGCAGTCATCGATTGCCAGCGGGTGAAAATGAAAGGTTGTCTCCAGTATCTCCAGTTCCTGCTCGCTCTCGCCTTCTATATCTACCCAGA
>CAYXEG010000255.1:0-1708 GCA_964463875.1 uncultured Dehalococcoidales bacterium | reverse complement strand
AATACAAAGGCATACAATCACCAGGGAGGTGATTCATGCCAAACAGGAGATTGTCCGTGCGAAAAATCAAAGAGATTCTCCGTTTAAAGTTAGACTGTGGTATCAGTGATCGTGAGATAGCCCGTAGCTGTCAGGTATCCCGAAGTACGGTAGCCGATTATCTTCGCCGAGCTTCGGCAGCCAAGCTTACCTGGGAGGAAGCTTCGGTACTTTCGGAAAACCAGCTTGAGGAGCGTCTGTTTCCCAACGAGTATGTGCCCAGTTCAGTACAACGCCCGCTACCGGACTGTGAGCACATCCATAAAGAGCTTCAAACGTATCGTAAATACAATCTGACGCTCTCCCAGCTATGGCTGGAGTATAAGGAAGCTCATCCCGACGGGTATCAATACACCCAGTTCTGTGAGCATTACTGGCGATGGCGAAAAAAACTTGATTATGTGATGCGCCAGGAGCACCGCGGTGGCGAAAAGTTGTTTATCGACTATGCCGATGGACTGTCTATCGTTGACCCAATCACCGGGGAGCTAATTCTCACCCAGCTGTTTCTGGCCGTCTGGGGTGCATCCAGTTACACCTACGCCGAAGCCTCGTTGTCTCAAACACTGCCGGACTGGATCGGAGCCCATCGACGGGCGCTGGAGTATTTCAACTGCGTTCCCCGGGTGCTGGTGCCTGATAATCTCAAGAGCGGGGTAAATCGTGCCTGTAAATACGAACCGGAATTAAATCCAACCTATAGTGATATGGCGGAGCACTACGGCTGTGCGGTGATTCCGGCAAGGCCAAGGAAGCCGAGGGATTATCCCGATGTTTTGATTATCCCGAGCAATCGCTAAAACTGATTGTAATCCTGCCATTTATACCCCGAAAAAGTCGGGATATGAGGTAGGATGGAGAAAACGGACACCAAAGTCAGATAAAATAGAAAGACGGAGGTGTCGGATTGAAAAGAGGTCCACAAGGAAGATACTCGAAGGAATTGAGGGAAGAAGCGGTAAAGATGGTACTGGAGGAAAAGTTATCGGTACCGGAGGCAGCCAGGAGATTGTCGTTGCCGCCATCGACGCTGGGGAACTGGATCAAAGCGTATAAAGAAGGTCGGTTGAGAGATATAGGCAAGACGTACCGACCACTGACAGAAATCGAGTTGGAGTTAGCCAGGACGAAGAAAGAGCTTGCGGACGTCAAGATAGAGCGAGACATCTTAAAAAAAGCAACCGCGTACTTTGCGAAGGAGTCGCTGCCCGGTACGCGACGATGAAGAAACTGCGGCTCAAATATACGTTACCGCAGCTATGCCGGATATTGAAGGTATCCGCGAGCGGGTATTATGCCTGGGTAGACAGGCCGGTATCGAAGTGGGCGAGTGAAGAAGCCCGGCTGGAGATAGAGATAAAGGCGGTACATCGGCAGAACAGAGGAGTATGCGGAGCCGAGACGCTGCAGCAGGAGCTTGCAGAGCGTAGCATCAGGGTGGGCATATGCCGGATAAAGCGAATAAAGAGGAAGCTGGGGTTAGTGTGCAAGCAGAAGAAGAAATTCAAGGCTACCACCAATTCGAATCATAAGCTGCCAGTAGCGGAGAATATCCTTAATCGACAATTCAAGGTCGAGGCACCCGATAAAGTCTGGGTAACCGATATTACCTACATACCTACAGACGAAGGCTGGCTGTATCTGGCCGGTCATAAGGATTTGTGCACCG
>CAYXEG010000254.1:0-1714 GCA_964463875.1 uncultured Dehalococcoidales bacterium | reverse complement strand
CGCCGCAGTTGGTGACGTTCGGGATGTTGCCGCCGAAGTTGCGCCACATCAGTTCTCCGGCGCGGGCAAGCGCCCTGTTCGCCGGATTACCCGGACCAAGCAGGCCGACGTCGAAGTTCATGCCGATTTCCCTGGCGACAGGGCCGCTGACGCATAACATGACGCTGCCGCGTCCGTCCGGACCGCCGCCCCCGCCGGATTCGGCAATTGCCAGGGCAACCGGGAACATTTCCGGCGTGCAGCCGGCCATGACGGCATTGACGGCAACCTGTTCGACGGTTGCGGTATAGTTGACCGGGCTGAATTTAACGATTGTGCCTTTCCGGCGGGTAAAGCCGCCCTGCGTCTGGAATTGGGGGGAACCCTGGTCGGACTGCAGAGCAATAATTTCATCCGGTTTATGGCTGGTGCCTTTCAGCATTTTGGCGACCCGCTCTTCGGTGGGAACGACGATGGGAAGGCCGTCAGTATACCGGGCGATTGGGGCATTGCGGAGGGCCGGGTACCGGTCAGTCTGCATATAGAATTCTTCGGCGTCCTCGAGGGTACCTTCGAAGAGGATTCGGTCCTGATTGATAGTGTAGGTACCGGTCTGTTTCTCCTTATCCGTCAACGGCCTGGTGAGATGGTGGAAAACTTCAGGGAGGAACCGGGCGACGTCTTCAGGTCCCTGCATGGTTCGGGATACTGCTACATATCTTAAATACGGTTCGCCCTGGAGAAGTCCTGCCTGTCTGAAACATTCGGACTGGTCTTCGTATATCAGGGATACGATAGGAATACCCGCTTTTTCAATATCCGCTACCTGGAACAACTGTCCCCAGATGGCGCCGTGTCACCAGATAACGCCGGCAATAACGGCGTCGCAGTCTTTCCTTTCTTCGGCGGTCAATTCGGCGCTGAAACCGAATTGTCTTTTCACTTTCCAGTTCGTATCCGGGTATTCTGCCGGGAGTTTTTTCAGGAGGGGAATGGTGATATCCTGGTCGCCTCCGGCGTTGATGCAGAGATAGATAGTTTTTCCTCTGATGGTGTCCAGGGGCGGTGCAAGGGGTTTTATTGGAACCGGTTGCAGGATTCCCACCGGATTAAGGCATTTGTAGGTTTTCATAACTTTGTTCCTTTTTTTCTTGTTCAATGGAAAGGGGTACGGAATTCCGTACCCCCTTTCAGCGTTAGTTCTTACTCAAGTTACTTCCAGTTGTCGATACAATAGACAGCATCGGAGCCAGGTCTGCGGGCGCTGACCCACTGAGGATATTCTTCGCCGCAGCCGGTAACGATGATACAGCTTTCGTAGGGGTCGCGCACGAAGGATACCTGGTAATCATCGGGTAATTCCTTGTAGGGTTTCCCCGACCTTGGTTCGATACCCTGCCAGGAGTTGGTATTGACATCAACCCACGAATGGGTCCGGTAGTTCCCGAGAGAAGTGAAGCTTGCCCGGTAAATCCATTCGTAGACGTCGTCCTTGCTCTTGAAGCCGGCTTCTTTCAACGCCCAGGCCATCTGGGGGAGCAGGAAGAAGGTGATACCGCCTTCCCGGTCATGCCAGATACCCGGCACGAGATACGGGAGGAAACTCTTCGGTCCCGGTACGCCTTTAACGCCGAGTCTCCGGGCAATACCGCCGTGGCCGCTCTTGATGAAAGCCCGGTAGCCGCCGGGGGAGAATTCGGTGCGGTGGATATTGGTCGAGCCGCCTCGGCCGAAG
>CAYXEG010000253.1:0-1731 GCA_964463875.1 uncultured Dehalococcoidales bacterium | reverse complement strand
AGGGTGTGAACTGGGTTATCAAGGAGCTGAAGGAGCTGAACAACTACAGCATCTCCATTCAGCGGGCGGTCAACAATATTTCTGTCTGTGCGGCAATTGCCGAGGACAGCCTGAAAAAAGGCCAGCGGGTCGGTATGAAAATGAAGGACGGCCTCCTGTACGCGTCATCGGAGACGGACAGTACCGCCACCGGGGTGACGACCTCGGCCGCCGGAGCGGGTGAGGATGTGGGGATTACCGATATCATCGGCATCGTCTCCCTCGAAGTCGGGAAAGCGAATATCCTGAAGATTCCCGGCATCGAAAACGGGGGCTCTGCGAAGACCGATAAAGCAATTCTCCGGAAGTATATAGAGAAGAGCGGCATCGTCATCTCGATAGGCCTTGAAGCCTTCGCGGTGCTGAACAAGGCAGGGGTGGAGTTCTACCGGTACGGTTCGGCCGAGGTGGCCATCGAAGCCGCCCGGTGCGGCTTAAGTCCGCTGATTGTCTGCGTGGAAAATGAATCGACCCGGCTGGTGGCGAAACTGGAGCAGGGGGGCATCCGGTACGAGTTGGTGGATGCCTCGAAAAAGTAGCCCGAACCGGGTTGCTCTTTTTCCCCCGAAGGATTATCGTAAAAACACAAGGAAACTTTTCTTATGCTTGAAAATGTGCTGATGGTGCCGCTGGCACTGGCAATCGACCTCCTCATCGGCGAATACCCGGATAAACTGCACCCGGTCAACTGGATAGGACACATTATCACGTTTCTGCTGAAGCGGGCGCCGAAGAAATATGCTACCATGCAATTCCTCTACGGAGCCTTCGCGGTCCTTTTGACCATGGGGCTGTTTGCCGTGCCGGTGTGGTTCCTGATGGATTTCCTCAGAGAGGCGGCGGTGATTGCCTATATCATCGTCGGCGCCCTGCTGCTGAAATCGACCTTTTCCCTCCGGGCGCTCTGCAGAGTGGCGATGAACGTGAAAAACCTGCTCGACAAGCGGAAGCTGAACGAAGCCCGGAAAGAGACCGGTTACCTGGTGAGCCGCGATACGAGCAAGCTGAGCCGGGGAGAAGTGGTCTCGGCAATCATCGAGATGGTAGCGGAGAGTGTGACCGACAGCGTGGTGGCGCCGCTCTTCTGGTGGATATTTTTCGGGGTGCCGGGAGCGCTGGCCTTCCGGGTGGCGAACACCTGGGATTCGCGAATCGGTTACCGGGGCGAATACGAGTACCTGGGCAAGTTCGCGGCGAGGCTGGACGATGTGCTGAACTACATCCCGGCGCGGTTCGCCGCCCTGCTGCTGGTCCTTTCGGCTTTCCTGCTGCGCCAGAACGGACGGAAGGCATGGCTGGCGATGGTCCGCTATCACCGGAAAACCTCCAGCCCGAATGCCGGCTGGACGATGTCGGCGGCGGCCGGGGCGCTCAATACCCGGCTGGAGAAACCGGGACACTACCGCCTCGGGGATGCGGAGGAGTTTCCTGAGCCGGCGGCAATACCGGTGGGCTTGCGGCTGGTGATGCTTGCCTGCGGCCTCTGGTTCGGCATCTGCGTCATTGCCGTGGGAGTGTACCATGCCACCATTGCCTAGAAAGAATATCGAAGCTCTCAAAGCCGGGGTGCACGGCGGGTTCGACTACGCCGAGTTCGAGCGGCTGGGCATTGACCCGGAGGAGGTACTCGATTTCAGCGTCAGTACCAATCCGCTGGGGATGCCGCCGGGGATACTGCCGGAGATAACCGCC
>CAYXEG010000252.1:0-1733 GCA_964463875.1 uncultured Dehalococcoidales bacterium | reverse complement strand
TTTTGAATTTTGAATCGAAATTGTTATATCATCGGTGATATTGATACAGGTTAATGCTACGGGGGGAAGGATGTCAACAGGCAATTGCCATTGACAAATCCGGTTTCGGCAGATATGCTGATTAGCGTATAAGGAAACGGCGGCAGAAGGAGACGGCGTATGACATTCGGACAGGCGGTAGCCGAAGCGCGGAAAGAAAAAAAGATGAGCCAGAAGGAACTGGCGGCGCTGGTTCTTAAAGAGGATGGCGCAGCTATCTCCCCCCAGTACCTGAACGATATCGAAAGAGACCGGCGAAACCCTCCCGGCGAATACCTTATCAGCCAGTTGGCGAAAAACCTCGGTGTTCCCGAAGAATACTTCTTTTTCCTGGCCAATGAGATTCCTCCCCGGTACCGCAGCAGCACCCCGGGTAATCCGGCCAGGGTGCTCCAGGCCTTCGAAGCCTTTGCCCGGAGCTACCGGCGTAGCGGAGACGAGAAAGAACAATGAAATGGGTACCTGATTCCACCGGACGATTCAGGTTCCGGCCGTATTACGAAGAAGGGGAACTCGATATCGAGTGCGAACGGATTGTCACCCGTTACCTCGACGGCAAATACGGCTCGCGCCGGTATCCTCTCTCGACCGACGACCTGACGGTGATGATTGAGCAGGATACTTCAGCCCTCGATGTGTATGCCGACCTCTCCGGCATGGGCGATGACGTGGAAGGCTTGACGGATTTCTTTCCGGATAAGCCGCCCGCCGTCAGGATTTCCAGGAAACTTACCCTTGACAGTAAGCGTGAACACCGGTTGCGAACTACCCTCGCTCACGAGTACGGGCACGTCAGGTTTCATACCTTCTTGTGGGACCTGAGCCGGTACGAGAAACCGTCCGCCGGTAACCGGAAATTCTACCGGGTGTTCAGCGGGTTCGGTGAAGAAGACTCCGACTGGATGGAATGGCAGGCCGGGTATGCCTGCCTGGCCTTCCTGATGCCGCTGACTTCCCTGAAACAGCTTGCCGTCCGGTATCTGCCGGCGGGAAACGGCCGCTGGCTTCCGGCTATTTCCGAGCAGGCCGCAGAATTAGTAGAAAAAGTCGCCGTGACGTTCGGCGTTGCGAAATCCGATGCCGTTACCCGCCTCCTTCGGCTTGGGTTACTGCAGGAAACGGGCACACTTCAGAGTTTACCTGCAACCGTAACGTAATCCGGTTGTTTAGCAGGAAATTTGTCCTGATGATTGACATTTCCTCCCCGCCATGTTACGCTAATATGCTTATCAGCATATTTCGGTACAATGTCAGGTGAATACATGTCTCACATTTTCGTCGAACATCTCAGTAAATCGTTTCGCGTACCAGTCAGGCGGGAGGGTATGCTCGGTTCGGTAACCGGTTTGTTTCATCGCCGGTACCGGACGGTGCACGCCCTTAACGATATCTCGTTTACCCTCGGTGAGGGCGAACTGGTTGGCTACATCGGCCCGAACGGCGCCGGCAAGTCCACTACCGTGAAAATCATGAGCGGTATTCTCACTCCCGATTCCGGCCGGTGCGAGATTCTCGGCTGTACTCCCTGGAAGCAGCGGATAAAACATGTCAGGAATATCGGCGTTGTTTTCGGTCAGCGGTCGCAGCTCTGGTGGGATGTTCCCGTCATCGAATCGTTCGACCTGCTGAAGGATATGTACCGGATTCCCCCCGTTGAGTACCGGCAGATGAAGTCCGAACTGGTCAAAGTCCTT
>CAYXEG010000251.1:0-1763 GCA_964463875.1 uncultured Dehalococcoidales bacterium | reverse complement strand
CATTTCGGCGGGAAAATCCCGATTCTCGGCGTCTGCCTCGGCCACCAGTCCATCGGCCACGTCTACGGAGGTAAGGTCATTCACGCTCCGGTACCTACCCACGGGAAGAGTTCACCGGTTTTTCACGATGGAAAAACCGTCTTTCGCAATCTGCCGAATCCGTTTCAGGGCGGACGGTACCACTCCCTGATTGTCGAACTTGGCGGGAATTCCGCCTCTCTTGAGGAATCAGCACGTACCAAAGACGGCATCATCATGGGCATACGGCACAAGAAATACAACGTCGAAGGCATCCAGTTCCATCCCGAATCCATTATGACCGACGTCGGCCACGACATTCTCACGAACTTCCTTTCATCGAAGAGCGCTTTTCGCGAGGAAAAATAACATGGATGAAATCGTTTACCTGAACGGCTCGCTCATACCGAAACGGGAGGCGAGCGTTTCCGTTGCCGATTACGGATTCCTCTACGGCTACGGCCTTTTCGAAACGATGAGGGCGTACGGCGGCGTTATTTTCCGGCTGGAGAGCCATCTCGAGCGACTCATCGGTTCGGCGAATGAACTTGGCATTACCGTCGATTCGTCCGTCCTCCGGCAAGCGGTTTACGATACCCTGAAAGCGAACAGCCTGGGTAACGCCCGTGTACGCCTGGCAGTTTCAGCCGGTGAAGGCAGTTTGGTGCCCGATATAAACAGTTGCCGGACGCCAACGGTACTGGTCACCGCCGCCGGTTACACGACGCTCAGCGAAGACGTGTACGTAAAAGGATACCGGCTTATCACTTCCGATATCCGCCGGAACAGCCGGTCGCCGGTTTCCCGCCTGAAAACGGCCAATTATCTGGAATGCTTGCTCGCCCGCCAGCGGGCGAAAGCCGACGGTTATGACGAAGCGTTACTGTTGAATGAAGCGGGGTGTATCGCTGAAGCCGCTACCGCCAACATTTTCATTGTCAGTCAGGGAACGGTCGTGACACCAGATGAAGAAAGCGGCATTCTTCCGGGGATAACGAGGGACGTTATCATCGAACTCTGCAAAAAACTGGGAATCGGCATCGAACTCAGGCAAATTCTGGCGGACGAAATTGTTGAAGCTGACGAAGCGTTTATCAGCAATTCAATCGTGGAAATCATGCCGGTGACGGAAATCGATGGCAAATCTATCGGTTACGGCGTCGCCGGCAGCCTCACCAACCTCCTCCGGGTGGCGTACAGGGAAACGGTAGAGAGGGAGACGAATTAGAAAATGCTGCAATTACGTTCCTATCCCACTCAGGAATTATCATCGTTCAAAACATCTCTGGTTCCCGTTTTTCAACGGGATGGTTTTAATATTCGATTTCAGGTACGTTATCAGGAAAACGCCATACCGGCGAAAGCCGGTATCCAGAGAACTTATCAGTTAAATGAAAAGCCCCGGGAGAACCGGGGCTTTGATTATTTCCTTCAGTCTTCTACTCGAGGTAGTCCTTGAGTTTCCGGCTGCGCGACGGGTGCCTGAGCTTGCGGAGGGCTTTTGCCTCTATCTGGCGGATACGCTCGCGGGTGACGTTGAATTCCTGTCCGACTTCTTCAAGTGTCCGGCTGCGGCCGTCTTCGAGGCCGAAGCGGAGCCGCAGCACCCGCTGCTCCCTCGGCGTAAGCGCTGTGAGCACTTCCTCAATCTGCTCTTTGAGAAGCTGCTTTGAGGCGGCGTCGACCGGCGGCAGGGCATCCCGGTCCTCGATAAAATCGCCGAGATGGCTGTCTTCTTCTTCACC
>CAYXEG010000250.1:0-1763 GCA_964463875.1 uncultured Dehalococcoidales bacterium | reverse complement strand
CAGAAACCGGCAGGGTGTTGAAAATTCGGTTTACCAGAACTGAATAAAACTGTTACTCCTGATGCTTGCCCCGACTATCTTCGAATGGTATACTTCGGAGTACTCCGAAATCACTGGAAAGGATTTTTTCGATGAAAAGAGTTGACGGCCGGGCGTGGAATGAACTCCGTCCGGTTACCATAACCACCGGCTACCAGAGTTTCGCCGAAGGCTCGGCTCTGATTGAAATGGGGAAAACCCGCGTGCTCTGCTCGGTCAGCCTCGAAGACCGGGTCCCTGGTTTCCTCCGCGATTCCGGCACCGGCTGGGTCACCGCCGAATACGCCATGCTGCCCCGTGCCACCGCTACCCGCACCCAGCGGGATTCGGTGCAGGGCAAGATTTCCGGCCGGAACATGGAAATCCAGCGCCTTATCGGGCGTTCTCTCCGTGCCGTAACCGACCTCGACAAGCTCGGTTCCCGGTCGCTCCAGGTCGATTGTGATGTTATTCAGGCAGACGGCGGTACTCGTACCGCCGCCATCACCGGCAGCTATGTCGCCCTCTACCTCGCCCTGAAACGCATGGCCGATATGGGCATGCTTCCGGCAATTCCCCTGAAAGGCGCCGTTGCCGCCGTCAGCGTCGGACTGGTCCAGAATTACCGCTTACTCGACCTCTGTTACGACGAAGACTCGAAGGCCGGAGCCGATTTCAATATCGTCATGAACACTAAAAAGGAGTTCATCGAGGTCCAGGGCACCGCCGAAGGCAAAACCTACGACCGCGATACCCTCGATTCCGTTCTCACTATCGCCGAAAATGGCATCCGGCAGTTGTTCGAAATACAGCAGCAGGCCATTGACCAGGCGGGGAGGTAATTTGCCCTGAGAATTCCATCGATTATGCTGTCATTCTGAGCGTAGCGAAGAAACTTATACGATTATCTTGATTATCCTGCAACCTGTCATCGAAAAAGAAAAGGGATGATGTCGAACATCATCCCTTAAGTATTTCAGCAGGTAAACTACTACGGCCTCACCTGTCCGTTGCCGTAGATAATCCACTTGTAGGTGGTCAGTTCCTTTACCCCGAGCGGCCCGCGGGCATGCATCTTCTGGGTACTGATGCCGACCTCCGCCCCCAGCCCGAACTGAGCGCCGTCGGTAAACCTCGTGCTGGCGTTGACGTACACGCAGGCCGCGTCCACCTCATTGAGGAACCGCTGAGCCGCCGTGTAATTCTCCGTAACAATCGCCTCGGAATGTCCTGAAGTATAGGTACCGATATGATTGAGAGCATTATCCAGTGAATCTACCACCTTGATGGCTGCTATCAGTGCCAGGAATTCCTTGCCCCAGTCTTCATCGGTCGCCGCTTTCAGTTTCAGCGACGGGTTCGATTTCAGGATTGCCATTGCCCGCTCGTCGCAGTGTATTTCAACCCCTGCCTTCGCCAGTTCGGCGGCTGCCTTCGGCAGGAATTCAGCGGCGATGTCCTGGTGGACGAGAATCGTGTCTAACGCATTGCAGACCGTCGGCCGCTGTACCTTGGCGTTATAGGTGATAGCTATCGCGTCATCCATTTTCGCGTCTTTATCGATGTAGGTATGGCAAACCCCGATACCCCCCGCAACCACCGGCATGGCGGCGTTCTCCCTGACGTACTTGATGAGCCCGGCGCCGCCCCGGGGAATAAGCAGGTCGATGACCTTGTTCATTTTCAGCAGGTGCTCTACCAGCGAGCGGTCGGTATTTTCGATGAGCTGGACCGTTCCCGCCGGC
>CAYXEG010000249.1:0-1779 GCA_964463875.1 uncultured Dehalococcoidales bacterium | reverse complement strand
CTTGCAATCGTTGCGATATTAATCGTGAACGTTGGATGCGACCAGATATCAAAGAATATCGTGCGCCAACGGATTGACAATAATGAAAGAATTGCACTGGTGAATGATCATTTGACATTGACTAAAATTGAAAACCAGGGCGCTCAGCTCCATGACATACCTTCACTCAGAGCACGGGTACCTGATGCCTACGCCGAAATGAGCCCGGTAACCGCCGCCAAGTATGGCGTCATGGATGGGGAACTGATTGGTCTTGAATCGACCCGTGCCATGATTACTGTCCGGGCAAAGGTTACCGCCGATATCAGACCGGGCGTCGTCTCGATTCCCTACGGCTGGCCCGGCTCTAACTCGAATATGCTGCTCGACGCTACTCTTCGAGACCCGGTATCAGGGTATATTACCCTCAGGGGACTGGCCTGCCGGGTTGTTAAATTGAACTAATACGAAATGCATGGTAAAAGAGCCTGAGGAGCATTGCTCCTCAGGCTTCGTTGAAAAGTTCTACTAATAAAATCAAAGTTATGAGGATAAATTCCGGCAATCATGGCAATGGATGAGGCGGTAAGGCTCAAATACCGCGAACTGGTCCGTACCGGTTTTCATTACGCTGAAAAAATTGAGAACCCGACGATATTCCTGAATACTCTTGAAGAAGGAATACGGTTATGTTCGGCTTCGACAAACGGTTTTATGAACATATTCATCGATGTCAAAGAGGCCGTTGTCGAAAAAGCCCGGTACATGTGCAGTTGCGACCCGACGGCAAATGTCGTTGTGGAAACGATGTGCGGACTTGTTGAAGGAAAAACTCTGGACCAGGTGAAAGCCATTTCCAGCGAGGATTACTATCAGGCTATCGGCAGCCGGGGCGAAGCGCTGGTTGAAAGAGTTAAAAGTATCATCTCACTGATTAACCGGGGTATCGACAAATACCTGGCGAAAACCGGTATCGAATCAGATAGCGTTTTTGCGGCTGATGCCTGAATTAATGAGGCACCTGTTGACAAGAACACGCGTAATGGTATATCGTTTTACAAAACCAGATAAATAGAAAAATATGTAGTCTCCGAGCTTCCTGTCCTAATCCCGGATTTCCGGGCACGGCAGGAAGCCGGTGTTCTGACTCTGTCAGAGCCAAGGGTTCAGGTGGAAACGCCTGCGCCTCCCGAGTTCGGAAAGGAGAATGCACTTATAAGCTGTCTTATAATGCGTCTCCTTTGAGACGCATTTTTTATTTACCGGAAAATCAGAAAACAAAATTTTACAGGAGGTATGTATGAGCGATAGTAAAAATATAACACTTACTATCAACGGCAAAAAGCAGCAAGTCACCGCAAGTCCTGATATGGTACTTATCGATTTGCTGCGGGATGACCTGCATTTGACAGGTACCAAGCAGTCCTGCGACCGTAAAGGGCAATGTGGTGCCTGTACGGTAATCGTCAACAACAAAGCGGTAAAATCCTGTTTGACGAAAGTTGCCAGCCTGGAAGGAGCCGAAGTGATAACGGTCGAAGGGCTTGGCACCCCTGAAAATCCGCACCTCATCCAGGAAGCTTTTGTACTTTCGGGGGCCGTTCAGTGCGGTTTCTGCACCCCGGGCATGATTATGGCGACAAAAGCTTTACTCGACCAGAATCAGAACCCGACGGATGCGGATATCAAAAAAGCCTTGGCCCGCAATCTGTGCCGCTGCACCGGTTACACCAAGATTTTTGATGCCATTCACATGGCAGCCGGCTTTATCCGGGGTGAGAACTCTCCGGAAAAAGTAAA
>CAYXEG010000248.1:0-1783 GCA_964463875.1 uncultured Dehalococcoidales bacterium | reverse complement strand
AAGGCGAGGCCGATGGCTGAGACGGCCGTCGATACCAGGATAGCCGGAAAAACGGGTATGAAACCTTCCAGGAAACAGGAGGCGCCGACGATAAAGACACCGATGATGATGGATAAACGGCGGGAGTAAGCATCAGCCACGATACCGGTCGGCACTTCCGAGAGGAAATAGACCGCTTCCATGACCGTCCCGACCAGTACCAGTTGGAGCGGGTCCATTTTCACCGTTTCGACGTAGTAGATAGCCATGATTATATATCTTGCCCAAATGAGGGCGGTGACGGCATTATAGACGTAAAAAACCAGCTCAGGTCGCAATGATTTGTAAAAAGGCATCGATAGTCCTTTACTTCATTATTTCTGGAAATAAGAAAGCCGCAGATAGCACACCCGCGGCTCAAGAATCGGCCTGTATAAAGATAATGTTGCTCATCAGAGAGCGGTTATGTGGCGCGGTTACGGAATCAACCGGTCACAAGCTGGAGTGTGATTCTCTGTATCTTTTCGATTCTTTTCATGTTACACTCCTTTGCCAGTCAATTTCCCATGATGGTACCACACGGAAGTATGTCCGTCAAGAATTATTCGGGCGGTCAGGACTTTGTATCGAGCCACTCGATGGATATGTCGCTGTCAGCTTCGATTTTTCTGAATTCAGGGTCGCCGGTAACCAGGGTGGCATCTTTCATTTGAGCGAGAGCGGCAGCAAAACAATCGGCATAAGCTACAGGGAAACGGGCTTTCAGATGAGCTGCGAACATGGTAAGAGGGCGGTCGACATCAATTATTTCTACCGGAAGGTCGTTGATTCTGGCTACAAGTCGCTGGGCATGAGAAAGGCTTTTTTCACGTTCGACGATGTATAATACCTCTCCCAGGTTAACGACGCACATGAAAAGACGGCAGTCATCACCGTGAGCGATTTCGAGGAGTTCCTTTACTCGATTACTTCCGGGTTCATCCTCAAGATAGGCAAAGAGAGCGAAACTATCAAGAATGTAATCTTTTTTACCGGTCACGTTCGGCATCCTGTTGTCTTGATTGAATCAGTTTCTCAATCAGGGAAGTTTTTCCTTTCAACGAGCCGTGCAAATCGGTGATTGCGGTATCCGAGGCTGGAATGATAGAAATTACCCCTCCATAATCGATGACATGGACTTTATCACCCTTCTTCAGCCCGTACCGTTTTCTCAGGTTCCCGGGTATAACTACCCACCCTTTTTCGGAGACCGTTGATGTGGCCATAGATAACTCCTGTGTATATACTACTATTTATAGTATATACTAAAAGATAAAAAATAGCTACTATAATAAAAAAGGGTTCTGTTCGGTTTTGGTTGGCAGATACGAGAATGAAGAGATATGTGAAAAATTGCTAAATCCCTCTTCATCTCCCTTTACGAAAGGGAGAAAACCGGGACAGGTTTGCTTCATTCGCAATGACATCATTACCAACCAAATGCAAACAGTGCCAAAAAAAGTAGTTATATTTTAAGAAACACCGAGAAATCAGGTTCGCGGTAGTTGTTTTTCGCCCGGATGAGTTCGTTGAGGAACTCCTCGCCGCCGGAGGGGGAGAACACGATATCGAGTCCGCCTTTCCGCTGTATCTCGATGACGTATTTTGAGGAGGTGACGAATTTGAGCCCCGTATATGCCCAGGCGGTGTCTCTATCCGCCGGGGCGATTTTCGTGATATTCGGGAAGAAGATAGTGAGTGAGAACGGCCGGCCGAGGACGATTCTGAACCGGTCTTCGTAGATTTGAAATCGTCTCGGCAGCAC
>CAYXEG010000247.1:0-1850 GCA_964463875.1 uncultured Dehalococcoidales bacterium | reverse complement strand
AGCCCTGTAACCCGGCGGTACGAAAGCATAGGGCATCGTTCACCTCCCCGTGCTTTATTCGACCAGTCTCTTACCCCTGAGTCCCCACACCGTCAGGTCGACGATAACCGCGCCGCCGGCAATAGCCGCTGTCTCTCCGGTTGCTACCAGCGTCAACTTGTCACCGCCGATGAGTCTCAGGGCATTGCCCAGTTCGTCGGCGTCGGCAAAGTCCCTGATGACATCCCGGTACACCTTGACCTCGGCCGAACCGTCCCAGTAAGCGCCGGCCAGTACCAGGTCATGGTCGAAGACGTCGCCTGCGGCAATCTGTGCCTGGGTGGCGGCTAACCTGTCACCGGTGTTATAGAAGAGTTTTGAAATATCATCGCTGGCCGGGAAACGGGAGACCCTGAAGTTGCAGAATAAGTCTCCGGCGGAGAGAGCTGCCTGCTGGTGAATGCGAATCTCATGGCCCCGGAGATACCATATCTCGTCCGCGGGTACCTCGATTTCTCCGGTTACCTGGGCGCCAACCGCCGTCCCGATGGGGACGGTAATGCTGATAAAACCGTTCCGGGGGTCAATCCGGTCCAGGGCATGTTGCTTTTCCGCGAGTACGAGCTGCTCTGAGAGCGCCTGCAGCGGCAGACCTATCCAGTAGCCGTTTTCATTGTCGTAGACTCCCATGAGCGTGAGTACCGCGTCCAGCGGAGGCACCCATCCCCTGGGAGGCCGCGTGCCCGGGTAACCGGGATACTGCTGTGTTTTGATTCCTTCAGTCATATGTATTCCTCCTCATCGATTTCACCTCCGGCTAGGATTTGCTGGTGCCGGTCACGCCCTTCATCATGGGCATCACGATTGCCATCATCATGACCATCATAATCATCGGCATCATCGAGCTGAACATGCTCGACATCTGGTCGGTCTGTTGCGGGTAATACCCTCCAACCGTGCCGTACTGGTACTGCTGAGGCCTCATTTGCTGTCCGGTGAACTGCTGCGTTGAAAACATTGATTCTTTCCTCCTTTTTGTTACCTGGTTTGATGGTTATTCTTTGGCGGTAACGCCCTTGAGCATCGGGGTGAGCATGGCGAACATCATGACCATCACAATCATCGGCATCATCATGGTAAACACCCCTCCGGTAGGATCCGATGTCTGGGTGGGATAGTAAGCTGAGGGCCCACTGACCTGCATGGCGTTGTACTGTCCGGGAGCTACCGGCCCGGTTACCTGTTGTGCTTCGAACATCGTTTCTTTTTTCCTCCTCGTTTCAATCTCGAGTTGCTCCGTGTTGCTGATAGTCTCTGAGGGTTGGGGGCGTTTATCGCCGCCGCGACGGCGATAAACCGGTAACAGGTGGTACCCTTATCAGGAGTATCAGTTCATTGTCCGCTACTCGAACATGGCGCGTTTGTAGCCGGCAACTACGACTTCACCCTTGCCTTCGACGCCATCGCGGTAATGAGCGACTCGCCCTTCCTTGACGGTCATCCCGGCCGGAGCAATCCCGTTCATACCGGTGCGGTAGGATTCAGGAGTGGCTCTCTCCTGGTAGGTGACAGGAACGTTTTTCTCGAACTCTGCCCAGCTTGCGTATTTACCCATACGGGCACCTCCTTGTCGGTTGTTACCCGGTCGCGGCCGGGCTTTATTTTCGGGGTGCAACCTGTCCGAAAAGGAAAAGGGGTTAGCTTTCAACCTTTCCGGTTCCAGGTTGCTAACCCCTTTTGGTGTAAGCCCGAGAGTTGCCTATGAAAAAAGCCCTGAGAGTCAATCTTCATCGGGTAAACTCTCAGGGCTTACATCCTAAGCGTACTGCCATAGTATCAATCCGTCAAGATTTTACGCAGGTTCATACTTC
>CAYXEG010000246.1:0-1902 GCA_964463875.1 uncultured Dehalococcoidales bacterium | reverse complement strand
GACGAAGCCACCTTCGATATCGATATCATCCACGTTCAGCGAGATAAGCTCGCTCACCCGCATGCCGCTGGCATAGAGCAGTTCGAGCATTGCCCGGTCGCGCTTTCCTTCCGGGGTGGTCGATTTGGCTGGCTGGTCGAGAAGAAGACGCACCTGTTTCAGGGAAATCGGTTTCGGAAGAATTCTACCGACATTAGGCGAGGCGACATTCCGGGTGGGGTTTTCAGCGATTTTTCCTTCGCTGACCATGAACTTGAAGAAGCTCTTGGCGGCGGCAATCTTGCGCGCCAGGGTGGTAGCAGCATAGTTTCGTTCTTTAAGATTGAGCTGGTAAGCCAGCATCATCTGCCGGGTGAAATCAACCCATGAAGGCATCTTGCCTGATTTGGACGCTTCTTCTTCGATAAAGGTGACCAGTTGCGAAAGGTCGTTCTGATAAGCGGAAAGGGTATTTTCGGAAAACCCTTTTTCGACTGATAAATAGGTTAAAAACCTCTTGATTTCTTCTTTCACCGTTATCCCTCCACTTTTCCATGTATTCAGGTAACAAGTGTACTTATTCTTTTTTACATATCTATTTTAACATAATAATCCGATTTTTGCGAACGATTTCAGGAAAAAACAGCCGCGCCCGAAAGAGGCGCGGCTGGTCGTTTACCAATTATTCGATTATAAACTCGAAGCGGTGATATCGTCGAATTCTTCCATATTTAACCGCTCGGCGATTTTCCGGAAATGGAACCCGAATACCGAGAGGCTTATCGAAAGGGGGAAAGCCCGCGGTTTTTTAAACAGGGTGGAGAGAAATAATCCCCAGAAGTACCGTCGACCTTTTTCCCTGATGCCGAGTATCCAGATAGACTTGAAAAGGCCTTCGATATGCTGGAGTTTGAAATGGGGCCTTTTATTGAGCTTCGGCGGGTTGTACTCCTTGAGGAAGGTAGCAACCCTCTCGTAGTAATGTTTAGGCGAGTAAATGGTATGGACGATGGTATGGTACCCCTTGACGAGGATTTCTTTATTCATTTTGGGAATAAAGTTCATTGAAAAATCGGTGTTGTCACCGGACATGTCTTTGAGGAGCCGGTTTTCTTTCTTGAGCCGATGGTAGAGCTTGGTTCCCCGGGGGGCGTTCAGCAGGCCGACCATGGCGGTGACGATGCCGCTGTTCTGGATGAAGGTAATCTGGTTCTTGAAGATGGTAAGGGGGTCGTTGTCGAAGCCGACGATGAAGCCACCCTGTACTTCGAAGCCGTGATTCTGGAGTATCTTCACGGCGGAGGTGAGGTCTCTCCCCTTGTTGGGAATCTTGTTGCATTCCTGGAGGCTCTCCTCGTTGGGGGTTTCGATGCCGATGAACACCCGGTCGAAATTTGCCTGGGCCATCAGGTGCATCAGTTCCTCGTCATCCGCCAGGTTGATGGAAACCTCGGTAAAGAAGTCGAAGGGATACCGGTTCTTTTTCGACCATTCGACGAGGGTGGGCAAAGTTTCGGCTTTCAGTTTTTTCTTGTTACCGATAAAGTTGTCATCGACGATGAAGACGCCGCCGACCCAGCCGGCTTTTTTCACGGCGTTCAGTTCCTGAATTAGCTGCTCTTTACCTTTAGTTCTCGGGGTATGTCCGTTCAGGATGACGATATCGCAGAACTCGCAGTCGAACGGGCAACCTCTCGAATACTGGATGCTGAGCGAGGAATAGTTTTTCAGATTGATAAGCGACCACATCGGGACGGGCGTATGCTCGATTTCCGGCCTATCGTTGCTTTCGTAGAGGTGTTTCGCCTTGCCCCGGGCAAGGTCGTCGAGGAATGGTTTTAGCGTTGATTCAGCTTCACCGAGAACGAAATGGTCGACTCCTTCGAATTCGTCATAGCCGGTGGTGAAGAGGGGGCCGCCGCA
>CAYXEG010000245.1:0-1982 GCA_964463875.1 uncultured Dehalococcoidales bacterium | reverse complement strand
AAACGGACCGCAACGTCATCTTGCGCGAAAAGGAATCGAAGCCCGGTAAAACCCAATAATGGGCGAATAGGTTTGTTACCCGTCTCTTTAACCGGAATTTTGTCTCTCATCGTAGAGAACGACCTTTTATAACCTGAAAAAACGGTTGTAAAAGTCTGGCAGTTCTCGACCGGAAAAAGCCACGGGACACTTCAACACAGGTTCTGCCGGAAGCCTGCCCCGGCTCACCCCGAAGTGATGTGAGTATCTATCAGCGTTCCCGAAATCCGAAAAAACCGATTCCGTTTCTGAAAAAATCTTCGAAAAACACGAAAACGAATCGAGGCTGACAGGCAACAAGTACAAAAAAATGGTATCCTGATACTGATAATCCTGAAAAACGAGGTAAAAGAACACCCATGCGCCGTAAAGACAGAGAAGTGACCCTTCATCAAGAAATCGAAAACATCATCTGTCAGTGCCGCCTCTGCCACCTGGCAATGGTCGATAACGGCCTCCCCTACGTCGTCCCGTTGAATTTCGGCTATTTTCTTTCCGAAGAGATGCTGACTCTCTATTTTCACAGCGCTAAAACCGGACGAAAAATCGATGTCCTTCGTCGCAATCCGCAGGTCTGTTTTGAGATGACGGATGCCGGAGAACTCGGCGAATTCGAAAATCCCTGCAACGCCGGTTACTACTATCAAAGCGTCATCGGGAACGGCAAAGCCGAATTCATCGACGACGTTTTCGAAAAATGCAGGGCGCTAACGCTCCTCATGAAACACCAGTCGGGCCGCGACATTTCCTTTACCCCGGAACAGGCGGAAACGGTCCTCGTCTTTAAAGTCGTCTCGACCGATTTCACCGGCAAGAAAAAACCCGCTCCGGGCCGGCCCGGTCGACAACAGGGAGAGGAATAGCACCGAAATTGCCGAATCAGTTTATCGACAGGTTTAAACAGTCCCGCTTTTCGAACTCTTCCGTCCTGGCGCTCATCGCCGCCAACCTGTATCCGATTGTCGGGGTCATTTTCCTCGACTGGGATGTCTTTCCGATTCTCCTCTTTTTCTGGCTGGAAAACGTCGTCGCCGGTTTCTTCGCCGTGATAAAGATTCTCCTCGCATCCTCCGGGCAAACCCGGATGGTATACAGAGTGTTCCTGGCGATATTTTTCTGCTTTCACTACGGCATCTTCACCGTCGTTCACGGCATCTTCGTAATTGCCCTGTTCGATACCGGATTGGTGGAAAGCGCCGCCTCGGGTAATCTTTCAGACCTGTTCGCTGCCATCAGGGAACTCAATGTCGACTGGGGCGCCTTGGCTCTCATCGCCAGCCACGGCTTTTCTCTGGTGAAAAACTATATCGGAAAGAAGGAATACCGAAATGCCGAGCCGGGCAAAGTTATGCTCCAGCCCTATGCCAGAATGACCGCTCTCCATATTACCGCCATGGCGGGAGGATTCCTGATAACGCTTGCCGGTTCGCCGGCGGCAGCGATGGCACCCCTGGTTTTCCTGAAAATCGGCATCGATATCTGGGGACATCTCCGGGAACGGAAAAAAGCCGCCGCCGGGTCTTGATTTTTCGGTAACGAGCCTTTATCCTGATACTGACGAGACTAATTGATGAAGAGGTGAGTATGGCGAAAAAACTGTACCGAAGTAAATCGAACCGGATGATATGGGGCGTCTGCGGGGGATTAGCCGAGTATTTCGATATTGACCCGACCCTTGTCAGGATAATCGCTTTTGCGTCCCTGCTGGTCGGCTCGCTCGGGTTCTGGGTCTATATCATAATGGCAATCGTGGTACCGACCGAGCCATAACATTGCCGGGGTTTTCGGGTAAAAAAAAGGAGAACCGTCAAGTTCTCCTTTTTGACTGTAGATTATGTCCGGGTTAATCCGGTTCGCCGTTCCTGACGAGTAGAATCGGGCTTGACCCCCTGGTAAGTACCCGTTCGGCGACACTCCCGAATACCCATCGGGTGATACCGGAC
>CAYXEG010000244.1:0-2030 GCA_964463875.1 uncultured Dehalococcoidales bacterium | reverse complement strand
GCCCGAGGGTATGCGGCCCGATAACCAGCTCGCCTATCAGGTAACCGATGATTACCGGCTGTTTGAGCCAGAGAGCCACCAGCCCCCCGATTGCCGCGGCAGCAATTATCAGAACAAGATTGGTTAAAAGACTGTATTCACCCAACAATCGACCTCGAAAACGGTAGAAAAATCGTCTGGTGTATCGCTTCAGCTGGATGCTGCTGTCACCCCGCCGGAAATGATAACCGGTGAAGATACGAAATTAATCTTGAGAAGCTCTTTTCCGTACCCTTTACAGTATACCATGGCAGCCTCGATAAATTCACTTCCTTTGCGTAGTAAGCTACCGGTGGGTTGTTATTCGGTACGATTGTCGTTGTGGGCGCTCTCTACCGCCAGCGATGTTTCTCCGGCGTGTGCAACCTTACCGGTAAAACTCTGAAATGAAGCGCTGCCACTGGACAAAGGTATGCCATAACGGTTGAAACACCTGCCTACCCCGGGTCTTCAACCGGTTTTTACGCGCAGGTTAATGCTGCTGACGCTCAACTTGACGTTTCATTCTTACTACGACTATAATTTTTTCAATACACGAAAGGAGAGAATCTATATGGTAGGTATTGTATCATATGGAGCGTATGTGCCTTTACGCAGGTTGGGTAAGGGAACACAGGGTTGGCGCTTGCCGAATGAAAAAGCAGTCGCCTATTACGACGAAGACGCCATGACGATGGCTGTCGCCGCCGCGATAGACTGCCTCGGTAAAATGGATCGCCAGACCGTTGACGGCTTATATTTTGCCTCGACAACCGCTCCCTACAAGGAAAAACTGGCGGCGACGACTGCTGCGGTCGCTGTCGACCTTCGCAAGGACATCATGACCGCCGACTGCGTTGATTCGCTGAGGTCCGGAACTGGTGCCCTGAGAATGGCCATCGATACCGTGAAAGCCGGTACTGCCAAAAAAATGCTCGTTACCGCTTCCGATTGTCGTCTGGGAGATGCCGGCGGAGGCCTCGACCAGATATTCGGTGACGGAGCTGCTTCATTCCTCATCGGCGATACCGATGTTATCGCCACCCTCGAAGCCAGCTACTCGGTATCGAACGACCTCTTCGATTTCTGGAGAGGCGATACCGCGAAATTCGTCCGCACCTGGGAAGACCGCTGGGTTCAGGAAGAAGGCTACATGAAGGTCGTTCCTCCGGTAGTCAAAGCATTCCTTGAAAAATTCGGCCTTTCCCTCCAGACCATCACCAAGGTTGCCCTCTACGGCAACAACCAGAGACGGCACGGCCAGGTCGCTAAAGCGATTGGTATAAAACCGGATCAGATGGTCGACCCGCTGTTCATGTCGGTCGGCAACACCGGCACAGCGGCTGCCCCGATGCAGCTCGTCACAGCCCTCGAAACCGCTAAACCGGGCAATACCATCATGGTTATCGCCTACGGCGACGGCTGCGATGTCCTGCTGTTCAAGGTAACCGACGCAATTACCAATTACACCCCGAACCGCGCCATGAAAACCCACCTGGCAGCAAAAATGATATTCCCCAGCTACCAGCAGTACTTCGGTTTCCATCATCAGGGAAGAGACGCTGAAAGCGGCGGCGGACCGGCAGCTTCAGTGCTCGCTCGTGAAGTCGAAGACATTTATGCGCTGCGCGGCTCTAAATGCAAGGTCTGCGGCACTGTCCAGTATCCTCCTCAGAGGGTCTGCACAAAATGCCAGGCAAAAGACCAGATGGAATCCTTCCGGCTGTCGGACCAGAGAGGCGTTATTTATGACCGCGTCTGTGATTTCGCAGCCCCCGTACCCCCCTACGAAAGCCCGGCAGTTAATATGTACGTCGACTGGAACTGCGGCGGCAGAGCCAATTTCCAGCTTACCGACAAGATAAACACTGTCGAAGCAGTCCCGATAGGCATGGAAGTTGAAATGACCTTCAGGAAACTGATGGCCGGCGGCGGTGTCCATCACTACTGGTGGAAGACGATGCCGATACGGGAAACATGGATAGCAAAGGAGAGCAAGTAACATGGCAGTA
>CAYXEG010000243.1:0-2199 GCA_964463875.1 uncultured Dehalococcoidales bacterium | reverse complement strand
CGCCAGCAGGCCACCGCTAAGAAACTCATGAGCCTGATTCCCGCCTACGCCGGGATGGAAGACATCTTCCGGTATCCGGGGCAGGGATAGCAATCATCCTCTAAATTTTAATTTCGTCTCTTTATCTGTCATTCTGATTCGCCCCCGGCGAAGAAGAATCCCGTTGAGAGTAACTGCCTGTCCCTCAGCCGCCATCCCTGACTTCGATCCGGGATTCAGTAATGATTGAGTGCTAATTCCCTTCTTCTGTTTTCATGTGTCCCACTTCCCTTGTTCGCATATAGATAATATAGTATAATTCTCGTAAATGAAATACCATTTCTGATTTCATACTTCTGAGTTCGGTACTATTATTCTACCTATTGACAATAATTAACCTGAGAGTTAACATGATATCTCTATCTCGACTTTAAGGAGTTATAACCATGTCACTCCAAACGAAAAAAACCGCAAGAAATGATGTAAACCAGTCACCCGGCATCCTTGATACCTACCTCGCTGAACACGCCGATGACCCTGAACTCGTGGCAGAAGCCTTAGCCATCGATTTTTTGGAAGACGTCTCGAAAATCATGCGGGAGAAGGGGATATCACGCTCCGAACTGGCCGACCTGATGGGTGTCTCCAGAGCTTACGTGACGAAATTGTTCACCGCTCCGCCGAACATGACCTTGATATCGATTGCCCGCCTCTGTAAAGCGCTACGTCTGAAGCCATTTGTCGTAACGAATCCCGCCGACTAAAAAAAACCGGGCTGTCTCGCTTGAGACAGCCCGGTACACTGTACAATTTATTGACTGCTACTTCCCGTTACTAATCACCCTGATGGTGTCATAGCCGATAAACGTTCTCCCGTCAATCAGCCGGCCGGTTACCATCATCGTCAGGTCTCCTGTCTGGCCGTTCACGGCAGCAACAATCTGCCCGCGGTCGAACTTCACCATCAAATCGGCTATACCGTCCCGGTCGTACTCGCCCACCGAAACCGGCTTGAGCTGTGCCGGAACCTCATTGCCGTTAATACTCAACCTAACACTCGAAACATCAATCATATTCGGGTCATACCCTGCAGCAAGCTCGATGAAACAGGTGAAAGCATTCTTGTCGCTCTTGCTCTTCAGGTTCAGCGTGTTGGGGTCCAAATCAATGGTAGATGCGATAATGACATAGTAGTTTACCGATACCGTCTGACTGTTCCCTGCGTAATCAACCGCGTTCACCGTCAGCGTGTTCTGCCCGGCCATCGCCGCCAGGTCGATTGTCTCCCCGTTCGCTACTGCCCGGCTGCCGATAAAGGCGGTCACTCCGGAAACATCGGAGAGTCCGTCGAAGACCGAGTAATCGATGACAAAGCTCTCGGTCGTCAGGTATGTCCTGGCTTCCGGCGTGCTGATGGCTATCGACGGATTTGTTTTATCGATATTGATATCGCCAACCGTCATGCTTGCTTCGTTACCGGCTTTGTCACTGACGCTGCCGGTGACCGACTGCCCCTGTCCTTCCGTACTGACCGTAATCGGAGAGGTCAGGCTTGCAACGCCGGAAAGGGCATCGCTGCCGGTGAAGGTAACGACGACATCGCCATTGTTCCAGCCGCTGTCGTTCGGAAGCGTCCGGTCGGCGGTGATTTCAGGAGCCGTTTTGTCTATCCGCACCGTCATCACGTTCGAAGAATTGTCTTCGAGGTTTCCGGCATTGTCAATCGAACGATAGTATATGGTATAAATACCTTCTTCGGTTAACGCAATCGGAGCAATATAGGTGCTCCAGTCGGTTCCGTCCATGCTGTGGAAAATAGCCTGGAGTCCCGAACCGCCCTCGTCAACCGCGCTCAGGGTTACCGTAACGTCGCTGTTATTCCAGCCATTGCCGTTCGGCGCCGAGCTTGCGGCAGCCGTCGTCACCGGAGCGATGGTATCCACCATGGTAACAACGAAAGTACCGCTGTCGGAACCGCCGTCATCATCACTGACCGTCACTGTCACGGTATGGATACCGAAAACGGTAAACTGATGGTTCAGCGGGACGTTTTTATTCGCGGTACTGATTTCGACAACCGGAGTTCCGTCTCCGTAATCGACCGTGATTGTCCAGCTGTCGGCGCCGGGATCGGTGAACGAGACCGCGCCGGTAAAGTCTCCCGTATTGACCAGTGTAACATCAGGTATATCATCAACCACCGGAGTAACGTTGTTGACC
>CAYXEG010000242.1:0-2274 GCA_964463875.1 uncultured Dehalococcoidales bacterium | reverse complement strand
CTTCAGGATATCTCCTTCCAGCCTGATATCAAGGTGCTCTCTGATATTATCATCGCAGGTTAACTCGATGGCGTATGAATCGGCTTGTTCTATATCGATTTCAAATCCTTTTCCGGCTTCTATAAGGAGAAAACCGGTGAAATCGTAACTCTCGTCGACCATCCTGCGCGAACCGGTGACGGTCCCTCCGCAGCCGGTCGGAATCACCAGCCCGGTAATCATGATGAGAGAAATGAGTGTCTTAAACAGTTTTTTCACAACAGCCTCCCGGATGATATATCACTATACCTCATTTTTTTTCACAAAGAAAGGGTGGTATGGTAGCCTCGGAGAAAAAACGGGCGCCGGAATGGCTCATCGCCCCGTCCGTTTGAACCGACCGTTTGTTTTGGACTATAATGTCCTCACTTCAATAACAGAATACGTACCGCAGGAGAGTTGTTATGACGGAAAGATGTATCACCGAACCGGCTCAGGATATCAAAATACTGACTGAAGCGGAAGTAGTGGTTGTCGGAGGAGGCCCCGGCGGCCATTCGGCTGCGATTGCCGCTGCCAGGAACGGGGCGAAGACCGTCCTTATCGAACGCTACGGCCACCTCGGCGGCATGGCGACCGGCGGTATCGTCATCCAGATTCCCCACATGAGCGATGGTTCACCGAACCGGCAGGTTGCCGGACTGACTCAGGAATGGATTGACCGCCTCGACCCCATCGGTGGTGTTCTTGTCCCCCGGATAAACGAGGTTGGCTCTTCCGACCCGAAACTGGTTGGTTACTGGCGCCGGTTTGTGGGGAATACCCGCGGCGGGAAAATCGAATATACCGCCTGGGTCGACCCCGAACTGCTGAAATGCGTCCTGAACGACATGGTCGAGGAAGCCGGCGTCAAGCTGCTTTTGCACTCGTGGGGAACCCGGGCTGTTACCGAAGATAACACCGTTAAAGGGGTTGTTTTCGAGAGCAAGTCCGGCCGCCAGGCGGTGACAGGCAAGATAATCATCGATGGCACCGGTGACGGCGACCTCCTCCCTTCGGCGGGAGCCGAATGGGAAGGCGGATTCGACCCAATGCTCCGAAGCTCGATGCTCGCCCTCGTCTTCCGAATCGGCAACGGCGATTTCCAGAAGTACTGTGATTTTCGGGAAGCCGAACCGGAACGCGCTCAGGCCCTCATGAAGGAAATGACGGAAGTTGCCGGAACCATGCTCCTGCCGCTTCCCACACCCCGCAACGATGTCATGTGGGTGAATAACTGGATACCCAACCTTGATAACCTGAATGTCGAACACCTTACCGAACTCGAAGTCCGCATGCGGAAAATCATGCGTAAAGGCCATGCCTTCATGAAGAAAAACATCCCCGGCTTCGAGAACAGTTTCATTCTCGATACCGCCTCGCAGACGGGCACAAGAGGCGGACGGCGGGTCATCGGGCAAACCAGAATTACTGAAGATGATATGAAGAACAACCGGAAATGGGAAGATACCATCGCTGTCTTCTCCCGGCTCGGTTCTCAGGGGCCGGATGATTTCACGTACATTCCCTACCGGTGCCTCGTGCCGGTAAAGACGGAAGGCCTGCTGGTAGCCGGACGGAGTTTCTCCTCCGACGGACAGGCAAATAACATGGCGAACCTGATACCGCACTGCATTGCTATGGGGCAGGCGGCCGGTACGGCGGCAGCGCTGGCAATCAGAGAAGGGATTCAGCCGAGGCAGGTCGACTACCGGAACCTGCAAAAGAAACTGCTCGACCAGGGTGCCCTCCTTCCGGGAATTGCCTGAAAGTAGCAACAGCCCTCAGCCAGGACGAAATCCCTCCTTCAACAGGAGGGATTTTTGATGTCAGGAATTATCGAATGGTTTGCATCCAGCGGCATTATCGGTTCAGGAAGCTTAACCTGAAAACCATTTGTCATTTCCAGGAATCAATCAGGTCTTCCACTTTGATGGCGGCGTAGGTCGTCGTCTGCAGGGTACCGCGTGAACTGAGCTCGAAGGCAATCTTGGATATGGTGGTGTTGCCGACTGTTTCCACGATATTGATGAAATCGTACTCTCCCAGCATCACGTATTGAGCCAGGATTTTCCCTCCCATATTTTCGACTTCCTGATTGACTTCGAGGATTCTCGAGGGCTGGTTCTTCAGTGTTTTCCTGCCTTCATCGGTCAGTTTGGAGAGTATCACATAAATCGCCATGTTCGTTATCGCCTTTCGCTGTTGACTGCCGTCCGGTCGCCCGGGCGCAACAGGGTCATTGTCCAATAATAG
>CAYXEG010000241.1:2040-2290 GCA_964463875.1 uncultured Dehalococcoidales bacterium | reverse complement strand
CGGGTGCGCGGCTTTACCCAGGATGACGCCCATATCTTCTGTACTCCGGAACAGATGAACGACGAAATCACCGAGGTCCTGCGTTTTTCACTTTATATCCTCAGAACCTTCGGTTTTCAAAAATATAAGGTTTACCTGTCCACCAAGCCGGAAGACTCGGTCGGCGAGCCTCAGCGATGGATTGATGCCGAAGCCGCTCTGCGAAGAATTATCGATGAATCAGGATTACCCTTCGAAGTCGATGAAGGCG
>CAYXEG010000241.1:0-2030 GCA_964463875.1 uncultured Dehalococcoidales bacterium | reverse complement strand
ATCGACCTGAAAGTCGAAGATGCCATCGGCCGGGAATGGCAGTTGTCGACCATTCAGTTTGATTTCAACCTGCCGGAACGGTTCGCCATGACCTACGTCGGGACTGACGGCCAGGAACACCGGCCGTACATGATTCACCGGGCGCTGCTCGGCTCCTGGGAACGCTTCTTCGGTGTCCTGATTGAGCATTATGCCGGCGCTTTCCCGGTCTGGCTGGCTCCGGTCCAGGTGATGATTATTCCCGTCGCCGACCGGCACAATGATTACTGCCGCAGCCTTGAAAAAGAACTGCGCAAACTGGATATCAGGGCGTATATTGATGACCGCCCCGAGCGGATGAATCAGAAAATCAGGCAGGCGCAGCTCGATAAAGTCCCCTACATGCTGATAATCGGCGATAAGGAAGCTGAATCCGGCGAAGTCTCGGTGAGACTCCGTACCGGACGGCAGGTCAATCAGTCGCTCGATGAGTTTAAGAAAACTGTTCTCGAGGCGGTTAGTTCGAAAACGACCGAATTGTGAAGATTATTGATTTCGAGACTAAAATTTGCTTAACATGCTATAATATGATATAGTTTTTTTTCGTGGCACCTTATTCTGATTGGAGGAATTACCGGAAATAACGAAGAAATTACGCATTAACAGAGAAATACGGGCATCCGAGGTACGTGTCGTCGGAGAAAAAGGCGAGCAACTCGGGATTATGCCCCTTGACCAGGCCAGGGAATTAGCGAAAAGTAAAAGCCTTGACCTGGTAGAGGTTGCGGCCACCGCGGTACCTCCGGTGTGCCGGTTGCTTGATTACGGCAAATTTAAGTACGAACAAGCCAAAAAGGAACGTGAAGCCAAAAAGGGACAGAAAGTGGTTGAGGTACGGGAAGTACGGCTGACGCCGAAAATTGGCGACCATGATTTCGATGCGAAAGCTCGCGTTGCCAGGAAGCTCATGTCAGCCGGCGATAAGGTTAAAATAACCATCCGGTTCAGGGGGCGTGAAATTACTCACCCTGAAATCGCCTGGAAATTGCTGCAGAGAATGGCAGAAAATATGAAAGATATCGCGGTTGTCGAGGGACAGCCGGTAATGGAAGGCCGCAGAATGCATGTCATTCTTGCGCCGGCGGGTACCGTCGTGAAACCGAAAGCGGAAACGAAACCTGAGGCGAAACCTGAAGCAAAGCCGAATACCGAAGCGAAGCCGAAAACCGAGAAAGTAAAGGAAGAGGTCAAATAAAGAGCAATGCCGAAGTTAAAGACACATAAAGGCGCGAAAGCCCGTTTTCATATCACCGGCTCGGGCAAGATAATGCGCGTAAGAGGGCCGAAAAGCCACCTCCGCCGCAATAAAGCGAAACGGGTCAGGTCGCTCTTCGATGAAAAGATTCCCCTGCACTCTGCCGACAGGCCGAGAATCCAGAGATTAATTCCCTACGGGGTTAAATAAGAGGAGATAGAACCTTGCCGCGAGTAAAAAGAGGTTTTACCGGTCACCATAAACATAAGAGCGTTCTTGCTCTCACTAAAGGGCAGAGGGCTTCCAGACATAAGCTATATCGCCGGGCGCACGAAGCAATGCTTCATTCGCTTACCTACGCTTTCGCTCACCGCCGTGAACGGAAGAGCGATATGCGCCGCATCTGGATTACCCGCATCAACGCTGCCAGCCGCCTGAACGGGCTTTCTTACGGAGAACTCGTTAACGGCTTGAATAAAGCCGGCGTCGAGATTAACCGCAAGATACTTGCCGATATGGCCGTCCGCGAACCCGAAGACTTCGCTCAGATTGTCACAACAGCTAAAAGCCAGCTCGGAAACTAAACCGGGAAAACAAAAGAAGAAAAAAACCCCTTGAACTCAAGGGGTTTTTTTGTACCTATTCAGAGAATTTTTGATTAACACTACATACTATCGAACAGTTATTTCCTCTCCCTTGACGGGAGAGGTGAAGGTGAGGGTGTTCCTCGTCGTATTGATCAGGCCGTCAGTTCCTGGTGAGTATCGTTGAACGTCTGTCTTTCACTGATTACTTT
>CAYXEG010000240.1:0-2347 GCA_964463875.1 uncultured Dehalococcoidales bacterium | reverse complement strand
GACGGTAGCAGCCTTGGTTATGAAAGCCTGAAGGCGGTCAAACCGGACATCATCATGGCATCTATCACCCCTTTCGGACAGTCCGGGCCGTACCGGGATTACCGGGCGACTGATATCGTTTCGATGGGAATGAGCGGCGTTTTGTACCAGACCGGCGAGGCTGACCGTCCGCCGCTCTGGATGAACCTTCCGCAGGCCTGTCTTCATGCCGGGGCGGATGCTGCCGCGGCGGTCATGATAGCTTATCATCACCGGGAAATGACCGGTGAAGGGCAGCATGTCGATATTTCAATGCAGCACAGCGCCGCCTGGTTCCTCGCCAACGCTATTCCCTTCTGGGAACTGAACCATATCGTCTCTCAGCGTTCCGGTACCTTCCGCTGGAGCATCAATTCATCCCAGCGGCAGGTTTGGGAATGCCGTGACGGTTACGTCTTCTTTAACATCATCGGCGGGAAAACAGGCGCGAAAACCCTGCGGGAACTGGCTGCCTGGATGGACAGCGAAGGAATGGCGAACGATTACCTGAACTCGATGGACTGGGATACCCTCGATATGTTCAAGGCTGAACAGGCGGAAGTTGACCGTATATCGCAACCAATCGAGGCTTTCTTCCGCGCTCGTACGAAAAATGAAATAGCACAGGGAGCGACGGAAAGGAACATCTCCATCTGCCCCCTGTCAAGCATGGCTGACCTGTATGACGACGAACAGTTGCAATTCCGGAATTTGTGGACGGAGGTCGAATATCCGGAAACCGGTTCGAACCTCACTATGCCGAAAGGATTTCTTCGGTCTACCGCCTTTGAACAGGCAATCCGCCGCCGGGCGCCGTTTGCCGGCGAGCATAATGCTGAGGTGTACGGCGACCTGGGATTAAACGAAACCGACATTGAGCGACTGAGAGAAACCGGCATTATCTGATGCCGGGGAGCGATGAATCGTGCCTGAAAACGAAAAAAAGGGAATATTCAGCGGGTTAGTTATAACCTCCTTCAGTTGGGCGGTGGTCGGGCCGCTGACGATGAAGTATTTTGCTGATTACGGGGCGACGGTTATCCGGGTCGAATCGACGAAACGCCCCTGTACCCTCCGGATTTCCTCGCCCTTCAAAGACGGGCAGCCCGGCCTCGACCGCAGCGGCTACTTCAACCATTTCAGCCCGAACATCCTGAGCATGACGCTGAACATGGAGCACCACGAAGCGTTCAACGTTGTCAGCCGGATGGTAAAAATTTCAGACGTTTTTATGGAAAATTTCACCCCCGGCGTTATCGAAAAATGGGGGCTTGAATACGAAACACTAAAAAAAATTAAGCCGGATATCATCATGCTCCGGCAGAGCGGGTTCGGTACAGAAGGGCCGCATGCCCGGCAGCCGGTCTTCGGCATGATACTGGCTGCCAAAGCCGGAATCCCAAACTTCATCGGCTGGCCTGACGGCGGACCGCTGCCAATCGGCGTTTCTGCATATACCGATTGTATCTCCCCCCGGTTTGCCACCGCTGCGGTTATCGCGGCGCTCGATTATCGCCGGAAAACCGGGCAGGGGCAGTTCATCGATATTTCCCAACTGGAAACATCGCTGTACTTTACCCTGCCGGCTTTGCTGGATTATGCCGTCAATGGCCGGGAACCGGAGAGAACCGGTAATGCCAACCCGCAAGCGGCGCCGCATGGGGTTCTCCCCTGCCTGGGAAACGACCGATGGTGCACCATCGCCGTTCTTGAGGAAGAACAATGGACGACTCTCTGCGAAATCATGGAACGTCCTGAATTGGCGAACGATGCCCGATTTTCTAATCTATATCAAAGGAAAGAAAACGAAGACGAACTGAACCGGCTGATAAGCGAATGGACTCGGGAGAGGACGCCGGAAGCTGTTATGGAACTACTGCAGAACGCCGAGATTCCCGCTGGCGTCGTTAAGAACGCCGAGGATATCTATAACGACCCGCAGTTGCGGGCGCGAGGGCTTTTCTGGCCGATGGAGCATCCGGCAATAGGAGTGTTTACCCATCTGGGACAGGGGTTCAGCCTTTCGAAAACTCCGGCTCAGCCGTATCGCCCCAGCCCGCTTATCGGCGAGCATACCGAATACATCTGCACGAAACTGCTTGGCATGAGCGATGACGAATTTGCCGGGCTGGCCGGGTCCGGAGTCTTCGAGTAATGGAATTCAGGAGGGTATCGTGCTGCTGAAAGACAGGGTTGCGATTGTTACCGGAGCTTCAATGGGTATCGGCGCCGGGATTGCCGTCAGGTTTGCTGCCGAAGGCTGTGCGGTGGCAATTGTCGATATCGAGGAAGAAGAAGGGAGAAAAACCGCCGATTCCATCAAAGAGAA
>CAYXEG010000239.1:942-2531 GCA_964463875.1 uncultured Dehalococcoidales bacterium | reverse complement strand
GAGCGGTCGGCTCATAACCGATTGGTCGTAGGTTCGAAACCTACCGAGCCCACTTTCTTTTTTCCACACAAATATTACGTTCCGTTAAATTCCCTTCAGGCGTAAAAAGCGAGCATTTGCGAGAAATCTTGCGATATTTGTAGAAAAATAAAGCAATTGATTTAACGCAACTTATAATAACTTGCATAAATTAACGCTAGTAATTATTACTTGCTTTAATCAAACTTGCATAAAATAAATATTTCTTGCATAATAAATGCAAGTAAAGTGACGGAGGCAAGAAATGAAGGAACTGGTACAGATTAAAGGAAAAGCGAAGAACGTATTCAAGTATGTCGAGATGATGAACAAGTACAACGGTCACATGACACTGGGAGAACTTGCGAAAAACGGAAAAATCATAAAAATCGATTTAAGGCAACATTAATTTAACGCAACAAATAAAACTTGACAAAAAAAGGATTAGTTGCTAAAGTGATAATGATGATAACGGAAGGTTAGTTTCATGGCAAGAAAAGCCATCGTCGATAAAGATATAATTCTCGAGAAGCTGAAACAGGGTGAAACAACCCAGCATATCGCCGAGAGTTATGGGGTGAGCCGGCAGGCTATCGATCTTCACCGGAAGGATTTTATAAGCAAAGGCCTGCTGGAAGATAAAAGAGCTGCCCGAAGGAAGAAAGACGAATACCGGTCCATAACTCAACCGGTAAACCGGGAAGGTAAACAGCCTGAACTGATAAAGGAAGCTCCCCGGAAGACAATCGATACCATGACACTGAACGACCAGATTGACCTTCTCATCAGCGCCTTCAGTGCCTTAAAACGGGTCTCTCAACTCGAGCAGGATTTGACTACCTATAAAAGGGAGAACGAACGTATCGCCAGGGAACTCAACCGGCTGAGAGAACTCGAACGGAAGCGCATCGAACAGGAGAATCGCTGGATGCTTATCCAGAACGATTCGGCTGATATTGGAAATAATTGACATAATGATGTACTTCACGAAACTTTCATTTTTCCTATCCGCCTTCTGTCTCTTCAACTGCTTAACCGAAACGTAATTTGCATCCTGCCTCGTGGTACCTTATAATTAGCCCAATGAATAAACGATTGGCCGCAGGTTCGGAACAAAGCGAGTCTGCTTCGATACAACATCAGGACCTTTCGAATTTTTGACACATCACAACCGGTATTGACTCCGGAAATTCCATCGTTATAAAGGCCTTTCATGTAATCCCTGATTTCTCTAGGATAAAGGAAGAGGAGAAAGCGATGCGGAAACTCATAATCATTACCATTTCAGCCTTGTGCTTGTGTTTTTGTGCAGTCTCGTGTTACCCGGAACTGTCCGTTCAGCAGTACGATAAGTTGAAAGCGGACATTTCAGTTCTCAACGAACAGACCGAAACGTTGAAAGTCGAACTGGATAAGGTCACCGCCGAGCTTCAAACGATTAAATCGAAAAATGCCGATGTCAGGCAGTACCTTGATTTCCTGTTCAAGCTGATTGGTACGCAAAGCTCGGAAAGTCTGCTTGCCGGTGAATTCGATGTGGTTGCGCTGTCCTTCAGCCTTGCCTACCCGAC
>CAYXEG010000239.1:0-932 GCA_964463875.1 uncultured Dehalococcoidales bacterium | reverse complement strand
GAATGCCAAGGAAACCCTGGTTACCGCCGCCGAGAATCTCCACGATTCGGATATTTCGTACTACGTGAGTTTGATTGATGCCGAAAAAGAAGCGGAAACCGTCGGTGCCTACTACAAGGCAATCGAGTACTGCCTGAAAAACATCAGGCAGAAACTGGCGGTGAACGTAACCGGCAACAACACTCAATCCTGAAGAACTCCCCCGGTAAACTTCAGGCTTGACGTTACTGGAGAATGAACCCTCCGTCGAGGATGAATTCGGTGCCGGTGATGTAACTGGATTCGTCCGATGCGATGAAGAGAATGCACTGAGCGATGTCCTCAGGTGTCCCCAGCCTTTTCAGAGGAATAGATTCCGCCATGTCAGCCATGAATTTTTCAGCGCCTTTCGGGCTTCTGGCAGCGATGCCTCTGAACAGGGGAGTCAGAATATACCCGGGATGGACTGAGTTCACCCGGATGTTGTACGGCCCGTACGTGGTTGCATCCGATTTTGTCATCAGCCTCACGCCGCCTTTCGAGGCATGGTAGGCCGGGTCCTCGCCGCCGATAAGGCCGAGCATCGAGGACATGTTCACGATACTGCCCCCGCCGGACTTTTTCATGTACCCGAGCACATGCTTGGTGCAGAAAAAAACGCCCCGAAGGTTGATATTAATAACTCTGTCGAACTCTTCGGCAGTCAGTTCATGGGTTTCTTTCGGAGGGCCGGGAATGCCGGCGTTGTTGACCAGGATATCGATTTTTCCGTACTGATTGATAATCTCGGCAAAGGTTGCCTCGACTTCTTTTTCATCGGCGACATTCATGTGCCAGTAACCGGCCGTCCCTCCGGCAGCGGTTATCTCAGAGACCGTTTCCCTGCCGGCAGCATCGGCAATATCGGTTATCGCCATGCAGGCGCCTTCCCGTGCCAGTAAAACAGCCGCTGA
>CAYXEG010000238.1:0-2564 GCA_964463875.1 uncultured Dehalococcoidales bacterium | reverse complement strand
TATCATGTGGCGTACCAGGTTTTCGTTTTTAACGTTCTTTCTTACTTCTCCGAGCGCATCGTGGCGATTCATTCATTACCTCCATCTCCGAGCGGTTTCAGGAACAGGGTTAACAGTATACCGAGAACGGCAAACCCGACGCAAATCCCGAAGGCGGCGTTATAGCTGCCGAAAGCGTCATACACCGCTCCGGCGATAACCGGACCGGCCGCCGAACCGAAGGTGACAATCGAGACGATGACCCCGAGTATGATTCCGTGCGATTTCATGCCGAAAAGGTCGGCGACAATCGGTGATTGCGTCGAAACCAGCCCGCCGTACCCGACACCGAAAGCAATTGAAAACAGGTAGAGTGCCCATAGTTCTTTCGCGTAAAACAGCCAGGCCACGGCGGCACCCATCAGGACGAACGAGCCGATGATTATCGACCGGTTACCTATCCTGTCGGCAGCGTTGCCCATGGTTATCCGGGCAATCACGCTTGCCCCGCCAATGACCATGAACAGGCTGGAAGCACCGGCGGCGGGGATACCCAGCCCCCGGGCGTGCATGACGAGGTGTATCATAATTGCTTGGAGTAGTAAACCGAAGCCGAAATAAGCGACGCTGAGCAGCCAGAACTGCCGGGTTTTCAGCGATTGCCGTAATGTAAGCCCCTGCTGCTGGGTATCGATACTGCTGCCGTCAGCCGCGTTCTGAATAACGTGCTCCGGAGCACGCCTGAGGAATTGCGCGGAAGACATGATAATCACGAAAGCGATGATACCAATCACGATATAAGATGTCTGCCAGCCGTGATTGGTGATGAGCCAGGTCGTCAGGGGTGGAAATACCATCGTCCCCATGCCGATGCCGGCAACGGCGATTCCCACCATCAGGCCGCGTTTCTGCCGGCCGAGGAACCACCTTGTGACCGTCGAAACGAGCGGCACATAGCCGCCGCTCATGCCGATAGCGATAACCACCCCGTAAATCAGGTAGATATGCCATATCTGGCTGGTGAGTGACATCAGGCTATAACCGGCGCCGATAATCAGCCCGCACAACGACATGACGATACGCGGGCCGAGCCTGTCGTTGAGCCGGCCGGTGAAGATATACAGCGCTCCATGAAGTATCATGTACAGCGAAAACGCCCCGGAGGTGGCTGCCCTCGTCCATCCGAAATCCTGAGAAAGAGGCTCGAAAAAGACGCTGAAGGTGTACTGGGCGCCTCCCAGCACCAGGTTAATGAAAAAGCCCAGGGCGACGATAACGTAGCCGTAAAAAAAGCCTGTTTTCAGCGGGCTGCTCTTATTTTCCATCGGAACCTGCCGCTGTAATCGATTTTACCATCGAAAGTATCACCAGCCCGGACACAATCAGGCCGAGCATTATCAGGAAAGCGATTGTGTAGGTGCCGGTAACGTCATAGATAAAGCCTGACAGCGTCATGCCGATACTGCCGCCGATGGTTCCGAAAAATATCACGATTCCCAGGATACTGCCCAGCGAACGGGTGCCGAACAGGCTGGCCAGGAGCGGTGAGATTATCGAGAAGAATCCACCGTGGCTGAATCCGTAAATAACGGCGAAGAGGTACAGCATCCATAAAACTGTGGAGAACTGAAGCAAGGCCATACCGGTGATGGCTATCATCAGGCATATTGCCATTGCCCGCTTGTGTCCGAGCCGGTCACCCATAAATCCTGCCGCAATACGCCCGAACATGCTTGAAAAGCCGTACACGGAAACGACACTCGCCGCGGCGGTCTTGGCAATACCGATACCCTCGGCGTACGGGACGATATGGGTCAGACTGGTCATACCGCAGTACACGAGCGTTATATAGAAGGCGCACACCATCCATAATTGTTTCGTCTTTAAAGCCTGCAGAAACGTCAGTCCCTCTTCAAACGGGGGTACCGGGCGTTCCGGGGTAACCGCTTCGCCATCAGGCAGCAGCCCCATCTCGCGAGGGTCTCTTTTCAGGAACTGGGATAAGGGGATGACCACCACCAGCACTGCCAGGCCGAGAATAAGGTACGTCTGCTGCCAGCCCAGGGAATCGATAAGGAGGCTGCAGACGATTGGCGCCGTCATCATTCCCACGCCGGTGCCTACCTTCATGACTCCGCTCAGCATGCCCCGTTTTTTCACGAACCAGCGGACGACGGAAGCCATGGGAATGACATCGGAGGCACTCAGCCCGATACCCGCCAGCGAAAGGTAGAGATAGACGTGCCAGATTTGCGTTGCCTGGGACATCAGCATGTAGCCGGCCCCGAACAGAATCCCGAATGCCGTCATTGCCAGCCTCGGTCCGAACTTGTCGTAGAGAATGCCCAGGAGCATTGCCGAGACGCCCATGACGACGAAGGCTACCGAGCTGGCTCCCGAGAGGACCGCCCGGGTGCTTTCGAAAAATGTTTCAAGAGGCGTGAAAAAAACGCCGAAACTGTTGTAGACGCCGTGCATGACGACCATCATGAGGAAGCAGATTATGACGATAACGTAGCCGTAGAACAGCTTTGGTTTGCTTCTACCCGGTAAGGGGACGGTATCTTTTTCGTTCATGCCCGCTT
>CAYXEG010000237.1:0-2628 GCA_964463875.1 uncultured Dehalococcoidales bacterium | reverse complement strand
CTTCGAACTGCTTCATAGGACGCTCGGTTCCTGGTTCGGAATATTCTCGAATCGCGAATATTTCATGTTGGACCTCAGGCTGATTGTCCCGGTCGGCCCATTCCGGTGCTTGGCGACAATAATGTCGGCCAGCCCTTCCGGATAGTCTTTATCTGGAAACTGGTTTTCCCAGTCTTCACGATTGTAGTAGTATTCGTCGCGGTAGATGAACATCACCACGTCGGCATCCTGCTCGATGCTGCCGCTGTCCCGCAGGTCCGAGAGCTGCGGCCGGTGAGACGCCCGCCATTCGGACGCGCGACTGAGCTGGGATATGGCAATCACCGGTATCTTCAATTCCCTGGCTATCGCCTTCAACGACCGGGATATGTAACTGATTTCCTGTACCCTGTCCCGCATCTGCCCGTCCATCAGGCCGAGGTGGTCGACGATTATCAGGTCGAGCCCGTGCTCGTAGAAAAGCCTCCTTGCCCGGCTCCTCATCTCGCTGACCCTGAGACGCGGATTATCGTTGATATAGATAGGTGCCTCGGAAAGAATCCCGGCTGCGTCCATAATCCGCTTTTCTTCCGCCTCGGAGTGCAACCCCAGCCGGACATGGCTCATGTTCACCCCCGCCTCGCTCGCCAGAAGCCGCATCACCAGCGATTCCCGGGCCATTTCAAGGCTGAAAAAAGCCACGCTTGCCCCGTGTTCGACAGCCACATTCCTCGCCAGGTTTAAAACGAAGGTGGTCTTCCCCATGCTGGGGCGTCCGGCGAGTATTATCAAATCCGAAGGATGAAACCCGCCGAGTAACTGGTCGAGACCGTTGAAATGGGTGTTGACCTGCCCGGCTTTTCCTTCCGCTTCTTCATCGGCAGAAGTCAGCGGCGTTTCGAAATACTGGTCGAGGACCGTCCGGATGTGGACGAAATCACCCGAGGTCTGCCCGTGCCGCAAACTGAATAACACGTCTTCCGCCCGGTTAAGGCTTGAATCGACATCCGGGTCGACATCGTAGCCAATAGATTCAATCTGGCGGGCTGCTTCAATCAGCCTCCGGCTGATTGACAGGCGGTAGACTATCTGGGCGTAGTATTCGATGTCAAGCGACGTCGGTACCATCGATACCAGATGGCTGAGATAGGCCGCTCCGCCGCAACTCTCCAGTTTCCCCTGCCGGTCAAGCTCCTGCGCAACCGTAATCTGGTTGATTGCCTCGTCACGCTTGTTCAGCTCCAGGCAGGCTCCGTACAGCCACTGGTTCCGTTCGTCGTAAAAGTAGTCCGGCTCGGAAAGCTGCCCGGTTATCCGGAATATGGCGGCGCCATCGATGAGAAGCGAACCGATTACCGCTTCCTCGGCATCTATATCATGTGGCGGTAATTTTTCCATGTACTATCCGACTCTTTTCCTTGCCCGGAATAAACCGTTATTCGGCTTTATCAGCCGGAATACCCGTTACCGTAACCTTGATGACCGGGGTGATATCCTTCGCCAGTTTTACTTCCACGTTATAGGAACCAATCTGGTGAATGTTTTCCGATACCTTTATTTTTCTTTTATCTATCTCATAACCGGTTGCTTCTTCCAGGGCAGCCGCGATATCGGCGTTGGTAACCGAACCGTACAGCCGTTCTTTACCGCCGCTCTTCGCCTGGATAAAAATTTCCCGGCCATTGATATCGGCGGCTATCTTACTGTTCTCTGCTTGCTCGTGAGCTTCACTCTTTTTTCTGGCTTCCATCTTCGCCGCCATCGCGTTCAGCGAACCTTCCGTTGCCTGAACAGCTAACTTGCGGGGAATCAGGAAATTTCTCGCGTATCCATCAGCCACATCTTTCATCTGACCGGATTTGCCGACATTCGGTACGTCTGCGGTGAATATTACCTTCATAAACCTTCCTCTTTTACCATAGTATACTTGACCAGGCCGGCTTTTGACAGTTCTATCAGCCCTTTTTCCGGCTCTCTTTCCCGCCTGATACTTTGAAATTATAACATATTTACCCCGGCGGCAACTCCCCGCGAGCGGCTTTGAGCCATCATGAAAACCCCGCTCCGCCGCTCGCTTGCAAGCCTGAAAAGTAAGTTCTATAATAAGGAATTGTTATTAAGTTTCATAATTATCATTTATGTCACTAAGGAAGGAGGTAGATGATAATGATAGTATTCGCGCAATACGCCCGCCAATGAGCTCAGGGCATATTGCATGGCACATGTCATGTGCCGATTTTCATTTCAGTTAATCCTCCGCTCCTCGAACCTGACTAAAATTGAGAGATTCAATCGGATAATTGAAACCTTTCCGGGGGATGACCTGAATTCGGTGGCTCGATTACACCTGAAATACACTGGCTTTTACAGCTAAAATACAATGGAGGTAGGTATGCGACGTTTCTTTAAATCCAAGTACATCATCATTGTCGCCGGCGTCATATTCGGCGCTCTCGCGGCCTTGATGACGAACTGGGGTAACCCGCCGAACATGGGTATCTGTGTCGCCTGTTTCCTGCGTGATATCGCCGGAGCAATCGGCATTCACCGGGCTGGTGTCGTCCAGTTCATGAGACCTGAAATCATGGGCTTCGTTTTCGGCTCTGCTGCCAGCGCCTTTGCTTTCAAGGAATGGAAATCAACCGGCGG
>CAYXEG010000236.1:0-2660 GCA_964463875.1 uncultured Dehalococcoidales bacterium | reverse complement strand
AATAACACAGCGGAGCGATTGAAGAAATCGTGAACAAGCGGCAAACAATCAGAACGATGCTATTGGGGCTGGCGGTAATCCTGATTACCTGTACGATATTTGTGTCACTGTTTTCTCAAATACCTTCCTGTGGTAAAGTAAGCACCAGATTACTGATACAGGGATGCAAACAATCCAGTTCATCGCCGTTATCTTACGCTACCTATATATGGGATGAGTATGCTCAACCAACGTTTCAAGCGTCTGATTTTCCTCAATTCGACGAATCCGGCCATCTCCTGACTGATGACGAAAATCTTGCCAGGCTGTCGGGATTAAAAAGTAAAATCATCGTGACACCGGATTCTGAAAATGATAACCGTATTACCGTTTCCGGGTACCTGTTATATTTCAGCGGGGGAGAAGTCATTTCCCCTTTAACGATTCCTTTCTTACACTGGATGGGAGGTTTATCAAACCGTACCGTTGAAATAGTGGTAGAAAGCCATTTCAATGGGCATATTGACAGTAATAATGTCAGTAAAGTCACTGATAAAAACGGGTTTTTCAGCGCTACCTTCGAGTTCAGCGAATCACCCGAGTGTTACTGGGTTTTCGTCAACTATCCCGGGGAGGTATTCGGTACGGCAAGACCGGGTGTTATCTATACTTCCTGCGGCGCCGTGTACGGGACATGCGAATCCATGATGGTTCCCGAAAAATCAAGATGGTGGATATGGCTTATAATCGGCCTGGTAGTTTCTATATCCGCTGTTATTCTGTACTGGTATCTGAAGCGTAAAAAAGGAACGATGAAGCCGGGAACAATCCCTATTCCTGATATTGAAAACGCAGAAGTACCCGAAGTTAAGAAAAAGCAGGAAATCGATTCCGGGGGGGATACCCATAGAGTTGACATATATTTTCCTGATATAGAAAATACCCTGCCTGCCGTTTATGGAGTGAATGATATCCTTCGTGTACGCATATCCCGGCGGAATACAAGAGAAAGAGGACTATCACGAGTTTGCGAAGTGAACTGGGGGGGTGAAGAGACGGTTCGCTTCCTCCCTGAAGGTAAGCCAACCGGAATTACTCATGTGTATCGGGAGAAGAAAACGTACAGGATTACCGTTTGCGATGTGGATTCATCAGGTAATGATATTTCAGTCTGGCGTACCATTCGCATTGTCGATTACCGGGAGGAGATGGTGCGGCTGTTCGGGGAGATGCTGGAGAAGCTGAACCTGGCGGACATAGAGATTGGCGCCGACATGACGCCGAGGGAGGTAGAACGCCTTTTATCCGAACGGTTGGAGAACGTACCGAAAGAGAGTATCAGGAAAGTCATCAAGGGCTTCGAGGAGGCGAACTACAGCACCCATCCGGTGGACCGGGAGAGCTATGTGAGGATGTATAAGGCGATAGGGGAAGTGACACGGCGGAGCGATTGAAACAAACATGAACAAACGGCTAACAATCGAAACCTTGTTACTCGGGCTGGGGGTACTGCTGATTGCTTACAGTTTGTTTTTTGCCTTGCCGGCGGTGGTGCCTTCGTTTAAAGAAGTCAGTTGTGAAAAAATAACAGGGCAGGTAGCTTCTTTCAGTTATGATACGGTGATTTGGGATGAACCGAACCCACCAACCTTACTGGAATACGGTGCAAGAATATTGTCTCTCATGTCAGAAAATTCATCTAATGTTTTAAACAAAGCCGGGCCGGGGAAAATTGGTGTCCTGTTTGATGCAGATAACAAAACTCCGGGCAGTTTATACGGCTATCTTTACTATCGTGTTATTGAAGATAACAGAGGTAACCCTTCTTTTAGCGAATTTACCGGGAAATTCAGCGATACTTCTGTCCACATCACCGTAACAGAGATAATAGACGATGCTAAAAAGACAAGAGAATTCGAACTCCTGACAGACTGGCAAGGTTACTTCAGTGCTGATATCGATTGTGACGCCAATGCGTCATGTTACCGGATTATCGCCGATTATTTTGGAGGGAACAGGTACTACCAGCAAAGACTTCTTGAAAACATTTTCTATTCCGCGAGAGCCAGCTATGCGACATGTGAGTGGGAAGAGGATAGTCCACCGGATTCAGATACCGGTTACTATTGGGTATTGTTTATGTTCCTGGGACTAAGTGCTGTCGCGTCGATATTTTTTGTTGCCAGACATAGAAGAAACCCAATAAAAGTGAAAATATCTCTTCCGTCACCAGAAGAGATTGTCATTCCTGATGAACCAGGTGATATGGATAAAAACGATTCCGAGACCGGAACGGAACAAATAAGCATCGTTTTCTCTGAAATCGAAGAAGGCCTGCCCGATATCTGGGGAGCACATGATGCTTTTACCATAGAAATTACCTCGAAAGAACAATTTTCTCATTCCTGTATATTCAGTGTGACATGGGATGACGGGCATACGTTTCATGTAGTATCTGATGAAAATGGCAGAGCAATAATAACCCATCGTTTAACCGACAAAAAAGACCATACGATTGCCGTGTATTACCAGAATTCATATGGTAACAAACTATCTGGATGGCGTACTATCCGCATCGTCGATTACCGGGAGGAGATGGTGCGGTCGTTCGGAGAGATGCTGGAGAAGTTAGACCTGGCTGACATAAAGATAGGACGTGACATGACACCGAGGGAGGTAGA
>CAYXEG010000235.1:0-2663 GCA_964463875.1 uncultured Dehalococcoidales bacterium | reverse complement strand
CCATATCCTATGAACTATTTCACTACTTGTCAGGACTTTTTCAGCACCCTGCTAGTCTGACCCAAGTTTCTGCTTCCCATTTGAAACGATCAATCACAGTACCATTCTTTAGAAATCTTCGTTGAATCGTTTTAACCGCCACTAATTGCCCTTCTACTATGTCATCGCATATGTAGACGGTTCCCATACCACTCTTACCTGGTCCACCTAATATCTGGACGATCTTCCCAGTACCTATTAAATCTCCTACCACCCAATTACCAGACGCTTTCCTAGCAGCTTCAGGAGGAAGAACCTTACGCCAATCATCTTCGGACCGTATAGCCATGTGATTACCTCCTATGAAGTAACTTGCACCATGATAACAGAAACATTATCTATACCTCCATTTTGGTTAGCTAACTTAACCATCGGATCGTAAGCATACTGAGCATTGCTGAGTTAACCAATAACTTCCTGAATTTTTTTGTCACTCATCATATTTTAAGACACTCGCAGTATCTTATTTTAGTTGATAACTAAAGTGAAGAAAACATACTACCGTATTATCATGGACAGTGAATCATTTCCTGGCTTTTTTGGGGCTTTCTTTACCCCGCCGGAACAATCATAAATGATAATTTTTATTACCTGTATCATCCCCTCCCCCCTCTTGGAAATCATGCTAGTTCTTGAAATTTTACCTTATGCATTTTTGTTGAATAATGAATCTGAAATTGTTTTTTTCAGCACGTTAAAAACTGAATACATGACGATTCTTGAGTCCCGACTGAAGTACGGGACAGGCCTGGCCGCTTGCCCAGGAACCGAATAAAAGGAAGTAAGCATGAGTTCAAGCATAACGACACTTAATCAAGACGGCGGTAATCATCATAGGCAATTAAATGATGGTTGTTTTGGCTTTTATGAATATTCGGGAAATATAAAGCCTTCGAACATTACTAAATTCCCCTGGCCCCCTCCGATAAATCGCGAGTTTCCGATTGTCATACGGAATCTAAGGACTGCGACTTTACGAAAGGGGGAAATCTGATTGTTGACTTTCGAGCGATTGGCAGGAGGGTCGTACGAAATCCTTCGTCATCCCGATTTTCATTATGGGTACTATTGGAGTATCGGGACTCCTCAGGATGACAGCTTGAAGTATGTCAAGGTTTTCGAATTCGTTCAAAGATGACAAAGCAGGTTATCATTGACACCCTCCTTCCAGACGTCTAAACTCAAGGCACGGGTATTCCGGATTACAAATTTGACAGTAACGGAGAGCGCATGAAGATAGAACAGAGAATTACAGAACTTGGACTGACCTTGCCGCCCTCGCCGCCCGCCCCGGCGGCGAACTACCTGCCGACGGTGCGGACGGGCAACCTGCTGTTCGTTTCCGGGCACGGGCCGTATAACGACGGTACGGTGAAGATAGCCGGCAAACTGGGGAGAGACCTGACTATCGAGGAAGGCTACCGGGCAGCCCGCGCCACCGGCCTGAACCTGCTAGCTTCTGTCAAAGCAGCCACCGGCGACCTGGACAGCATCAGCCGAATTGTGAAAGTGACCGGGATGGTGAACTGCACCGAGGATTTCGCCGATTGCCCGAAAGTGGTGAACGGCTGTTCCGACCTGCTGGTGGAGATATTCGGAGAAGCCGGCAAGCACGCCCGGGCGGCCGTCGGGATGCAATCGCTGCCCTTCCAGTGGCCGATAGAGATTGAGATGATTGTTGAATTGAAGTAAGAGGGAAAAACGGCGGGATGGTACTACCTGAGAATCGGCCCCCGGTTATCGTTTCTGTTCGGTTCTTTCGCCAGAAGCGCCAGTTTCCGGTCCCGGCGTTTTTTCAGGTATTCTCCGATAAACGAGCCGGCAATACCACCGACGACAAATCCTAGGATAGCCCCGGTGACGGCGGTTCCGGCCCCGGACATGGAATACCCGATGATTCCCCCCGTTATACAGCCGACCACCATTCCGGCGAGTGAGTATAACAGGGTTTTGGTGCCTCGCGGATTTCGGGGAGGCCTTCCCCCGGAATTCCCGTGTTTCAGAGTTTCCAGGGCTTGTTCGGCATTCACACCCCCCCTGCCCATGCCGGGAAACCCGACAAACAGGGCGGTGCAACCGGTTTCGTACTTAACCTGTATCATACCTGTCCTCCTGAAAGAGGGAAAAGCGGGGGAGTAATCCGGACTCTGTCTCCCCCGCCTGGCTGTACAAATGGAATTTTACTTTTCCACGCCGACTTTTTTGCTCGTTTCCAGAGAGGCGATAATCTGCTCCTGGATAGCCCCGACCGCTCCGGGCGTATGAGGCAGCATAATGGTATTGGTGGTGGAGTTCTTACCGACCTCGGTAAGCATATCGTAGTACTGGGTCATGAGGACGAGCGTCATGACGGCAGAGGGGTCGACGCCTAACGATTTGCTTGTCTTGCTGACCGATTCCCGCAAGCCTTCGACGATAGCCGTCCGCTGGTCGGCGATACCTTCGCCGGAGAGCCTCTTGCTTTCGGCATCGGCTTCGGCGGCTTTCACGACGATAATCTTCTTCGCCTCGCCCTCGTGCTCGGCGGCAACTCTGAGGCGCTGCTGGCGGTTAATCTCGTTCATGGCATCGGCCACCCCGGCATCCGGCTGGATATCGTTCACCAGCGCCCTGACCAGCGAATA
>CAYXEG010000234.1:0-2665 GCA_964463875.1 uncultured Dehalococcoidales bacterium | reverse complement strand
CTTGCGGGAGAGATGTAAGTGAGGGGTAAAAAATCATGATTAATAAAAAAATACACAAATCTGGTGAAAATCCTGTAAAAAAATCAATCTGATGCAGAACGTAATCTATGGTCCAGACTCAGGAATGCCCGGCGCACCATGAGCTATATTCCTGAGTGAAGTGAAGTCGGAGACCCCGATTACATCAATTCGGTCTTTAACGAATCAGTATCGGGGGATCTCATCTCAGGAAAAAAATCAATCATGTGTTGGTAGCTTAACGGTTGTCAGCATGACAATAATGGTAATACCGACATACAATAATCTATGGGTTATCATCTGTATCATTCTCCGTTACTATTACTATGGGTGCCCTTGCCTGTTCTTGTTCATGTTTATATCGATAAATTAAGTTGTCGACAAATTCTTTGGCTTCAATAGCTGAATCGAATATTTTGACTTGAAAAGTAACCGAGGTACCAAGACCAAATCTTGCATCCTCAGCTTTAATGACTATTTCCGAGTCTCCCGTCGCTATAGCCACTACTTTTGCTTCAAAATCATTACGTATTCCGGTTCCACTCCCATGGATAGCTCCTTCTGTTAATTTGAGACTTGATGGCAGGTCAATATGCACTATCCCTTCTTCGTCACGAAGCCACCCATGTCTTATTATGGAATAGTGTATGGAATATTCGTGTCCAATAGTCAGGGCAAAAACTATTGGACGAGCCATGGCACATTTCCCGTCGGCATCGGGGATATCTAATGTTGTTTCGACAGGTAAACTAACTCCGAAGGAATCCTCCGGCTCAGGTTGGCTGTTGTCAGTGATAGTAACAGTATCTTCAGAATCGTTAAAAGTAATTTTGCCGGGATTTACTGCTTCGTCATTACACCCGGAGAGTAAGAGCATAATCACCGTAATAATTGTAAGAGTTAACATCAATTTGAATGAATTCGCGTATTTTTCAAAATTATCCATTGTATTTCCAGTACTCCACATTATCGTGATAGTTCGGATATATTGGGTGATATACATCAAGTACTTACTTGTTGTCAATACTCTTATGAAATAATCATACTTTTTCGCTGGTTGTGAACCACGCTGACCGAAGGAAACAATAAGTACGATACAATGAACTTTTCCTGGTTATCGTTCGTTGAAGTGATAAAGGGTAAACAGTGAGTTTCGCAATGACGGGCGCGAGACAGGCACTAATAGAGGCAGATGTGTTAGCATCGAAAGATATAAGATTCCCGAACGGTGTCGGGAATGACACAGTCATTGAAGCAGATGGAAGACAAGCAGCAATTAAGGGTGGAAAGCGACAGTTACTCCATAGCCCCCTCACCCTTACCCTCTCCCGCGAAGGGGAGAGGGAATTTTAACAGCAGTTGCTTAGTTGATAACCTCGGCGTCCTTGAGCTTGACGATTTCCTCCCAGCTATAGCCGAGCTCGAGGAGGATTTCCTCGGTCTGCTCGCCCATCTCCGGTGCTTCCCGCTGAATCGAAGCGGGCGTCTCATGGAAGTCCCAGGGGAACCCAAGCATCTGTATTATTCCCCAGACCGGGTGGTCGAAAGCGACGATGTACTTGTTGGCAATCGCCTGCGGGTCCTTGAAAACTTCGCTCGTCGACTGTATGGGCGTGAATATCAGCCCTTCTTCCCGGAAGATGGCCATCCATTCGGCTCGGTCTTTCTCAGCGAAGCGGGCATCGAGAATCTTCACCAGGGCGATGCAGTTATCGTGCCGGGCTTCGATGGTACTGAAGCGCACATCACTGACGATATCCCCCAGCTCCATGGCTTTACACACCTTCGGCCAGTACTTATCCGGCGCCAGGTGGGCTATGACAATCCACTTGCCGTCCCGGCACTGGTAATGGTTGTAGAGCGGGTTCCCGGATTCGGTTCTCTTGAAGCGGGGTATTTCCTGGCCGAGGATACCCGGAGCCGCGAAGTTGACCCCCTGGAAGGCAATCAGCGAGCCCATCAGGGAGGTATCGACAAGCTGCCCTTTCCCCGTCTTCTCCCGGGCATAGAGAGCCGCCGTCACTCCCCAGGCAGCAATGAGGCCGCTCAGCTCGTCGCCCATGCCCGGCACGAGGTTGCCCGGCCCTTCATCCCGCTCGCCGCACATCATCATCGTCCCGGAGCGGGCGATGCCGGTGTAATCGAACGACAGCTCATGAGCGTCAGGCCCCTGTCTCCCCCAGCCGGAGGCATGAGCGTAGATAAGGCGGGGATTGACTTTCGAGCAGGCATCCCAGTCGATGCCGAGTTTTTTCGGGGCATCGATACTGAGATTGGTCACAAACACATCCGCCTGCTTAATCAGCTTGAAGAAAATCTCCTTGCCGTCGAAGGTACCGAGGTCGATGACGATACTCCGCTTGTTCCGGTTGCAGCTTTCGAAGTAAAAGTTGCGTCCCTTGATGCCCGTATCGGCGCCGATTATCCGCATCATGCCCCGGGCAGGGTCGCCCGTTCTCGGTTCGACCTTTATCACGGTCGCCCCCAAATCGCCCAGCCGCATCCCCGCCACCGGCCCCTGCTGATACTGGGTTATTTCCACCACTTTTACTCCGTCCAGCGGTCCAGCCATTGTATGCCTCCTGCAAGCAGATTCTCAATCGTAACTTGAACTATTCTCCCCTGAACCGGGTAGCCAATTATACAA
>CAYXEG010000233.1:0-2668 GCA_964463875.1 uncultured Dehalococcoidales bacterium | reverse complement strand
ATTTATGATTTCTGGATAGAGTACCCAATACACGGTTGTTTACTTTTGCAGAAAGTAGAGATTGACCAGACGGCCGAATATGAAGTGTAAAAGCAGTGTTATAATGAAAAAACAATCTCCAGAGCGTAGTTATAATAACAGAGTAGCATTTAGCTTCAAAATAACGGCTAATAAACTCACGTAGTCTTTGGCATTTCTGTTAACTCAAATATATAGCTATAATATGTTTGCCGGTACCGTAAATCAAAGCATGAAGTTATTACCTGAATGATACAGGAAAATCCTGAATTCGTTGAGTTCGTAAGACAGTCATTATTTCGGCATATTCAAAGAGACCGGAGAGATGTTGATGATGAGGATAAACAGACTAATGATATAGCTCTCAGAGAAGAGCTTCGCTTCCTGCTCGGATGAAAAGACGATAAGAGAAGGAATCAGCAGACTCGGGAGAGCGATGGAGCGTCTTCTTCAGGTCTGACAATAACAATACAACGGTTAATAAAGGAGGGAGGAAAATGGCAACAAACGAAAGGATTTACAAGTGCTTGAATCCCCTCGGGAAACAGGACCCGGTCGACCTGTATCCTCTGGCGCCCCGCCTCGACCGGCTCAATGGGAAAAACATCATGTTCAACATGGTTGTCGGGGCTGAGCGGGAAATCCTGATACCTCTGGAAAAAAAGCTGAGGCACGATTATCCAGATATCAACTGGAATTTCAGGATGGCTTTCAAGCCGATATCGAACGAGGAGATGGGAAAGACCGATGCGCTCATTCAAGGGGTGGCATTCTGACATGGCGCGATAAAAGGGCAGTTGCCCTTTGTAGAACAATTCGAGAAAGCCGGCAAACCGACGGTGCTTCTTGTATTCGAAGACCAGGCCGAATGCCTTAAACAGGGAGCATTGATGCTGGGTATTCCGAATATCCGCTTCGTTAATTGCTGGCGGGCGGCTTACGGAACCGACGATGCCGAACGCATCGCGCAGCCGCTGATGGACGCTCTGGTAAGGCCGCTCACCGATGAAGAAAAAAAGGGTGGCAGATGGGCGCCTCCTGACAACCGGGTAATCTTCGAAGGAACGCTTGAGGAAGCCGAGGATTTTTACGAGCAGGCGGTCAGGGTTCCCGCTCTGGGAAATGCATGGATGTCTCTTTATACAGACGGCATGGCGATAAAAGTTCCCACCGAAGAGCGGGTGCAGGCGATGCTTCAAGGCACCAGCCACAAGCCGGATGAAGTGATTACTCTCCGGTCCGACCATGCCCAGAGGGAAATGGGAGTCGGCGGCAAGAAAGGCGATGTAGTCCGCTTCGAGCCGTTAAAACGGACGGCAACCGTCGAAAAAGTAGCCGTCAATGGCGTGATGGCCGGCTGCAAACCGGAATACATGCCGATACTGCTGGCTATCGCCGAAGCGGGAGCCGGAGGCGGTGACGGCCGCGGCAGCCTGGGTTTCTGCGTCAGCGGCCCCATCTCCAAAGAGATAGGAATGAACTTCGATGTCGGTATGCTCGGGCCGAAAAACCAGGCCAACAGGAGTATAGGCCGGGCTTCCGAGTTGATGTGGTGCAATATCGGCGGAAATATCCCCAAGGTAAATAACTGCGGTATCATGGGAGCGCCGCTTTTCAACTGCTTCCCGGAGAATATCGACGCCCTGCCTCCGGGGTGGAAAGGCGTTAACGAGGAATACGATTTCAAGAGAGAAGAAAGCGTTGTTTACGTGCTGGGCATGAGGGGAGGCCCTCCCGGCTCTTTCATGTTCCAGGCCAGCAACTTCTCTCCCGGAGGATACCGGGCATTTCAGAAGACCGGACACGGCGGCATCGCCAGACGTCTCGGTGTCAAAGGCATTCCCGGCCCTCACAACTGGCTTAAGTACGAAATACCTTCGCTCTGGGCAAGCCGTGAGGGGGGATTTAATTTTATAATTCTTCCGGAGATGGCGTGGCACCTGTACGAGTCGGGCTTCAAATCCAAGGACGAAGTTTACGAATGGCTTTACGAGAATAGTAAAATGCCGCTCAGTCAGTACCGGTTGCATTCCTCCCCCGATTTCAAGACAGCCGGCTGGATTGGAGTGGAAAAGACCTCGGGCAAGCCCTGGAAGGAACTGCCGGATGATTACATGGTACCGGCCGTAGGCGATCCCTATGAGAACTGCATCATAGTGGCGGGCGGGGGCGAAGAGACATCTCACTGGGTCAATGGGCGGACGCCCGGAGCCGACCCGATTTACAGCATAGACAACTGGCGCTGATATCCGGCGATATCCGGAAAAACAGGTAGGGACGGATAACATATCCGTCCCTACTTCCTGTCAGGTTTTCAGGATAATTAGGCGTATTACCTATTGTTAGGATATTAGTAGGGTATAATTTGACTAAACTTGAGGTAGGATGGAGAAAACGGACACCAAAGTCAGATAAAATAGAAAGACGGAGGTGTCGGATTGAAAAGAGGTCCACAAGGAGGATACTCGAAGGAATTGAGAGAAGAAGCGGTAAAGATGGTACTGGAGGAAAAGCTATCGGTACCAGAGGCAGCCAGGAGATTGTCGTTACCGCCATCAACACTAACAAACTGGATAAAGGCATACAAGGAAGGCAAGCTTGGAGACATCGGGAAGACCTACCGGCCATTAACCGAAATAGAAATGGAGCT
>CAYXEG010000232.1:0-2672 GCA_964463875.1 uncultured Dehalococcoidales bacterium | reverse complement strand
TCCGAGACGGTTATCAGGCCGCCGGTGACGGGCAGAGAATTGCCTTCGGTATCCCGGGCAACCGGTTCCTGTTCGGTATCGACGACAGCAATGACCCATATCTTCACTTCCGGTTCAGGCTCGGGTTCGGGTTCCGGGGCCGGAGGAGGGGGATCAACAATACTGGCGGTAACCACCGGCTGGGTGAGGAAATAGTTCGCGGCATCCGAGCCATTGACGGTTAACCCGGATATGGTAATTATCTTTCCCGTACCGATGTTGGCATCGGTAAATGTTCCGGTCGCATTCGTCGTATTCAGGGTAACGTTATCGCCAACCGCCACGCCGTTCAGCAGGGCATTGGCGAGAGTGAGGGTCGCCCCGGTATGCCCGTCGTAATACTTATCCACAGCGGTGATACCGGTGACGGTCAGTTCCTTTTCCGTTATCGTGCCGGTAGCAACCGGAGTATACGTCACATTATAGTTGTTGCCGTTGTTATTATCAGAAACGTTACCTGTCGGGGTGAGTGTCTTATTGGTACCTACGGCTTTCGTATCGAACGTCTGTGTCCAGGTAGCATTATCGCTGGCGGCGATCGAGCCGAGAGTGATGGTTGGTACCGCCGTCGAGCTTACCGAGCCGTCATAGGTACGGTTATCGGTGACGGCGGTGACAGTGACAGGACGCTTTGTGATAGTAGCAGTGGTCGCGGCGGTGGTATTCGGGGTATAGTTTTCGGCATCAGAACCGCTTATCGAGATACCGGTGACATCAACTGTCTTATTGGTGCCGGCATGCTTATCGGTGAAGTTGGCAGTCGCGTAGTCAGGTGTCAGGGCATCCCCGGCAACCCGGTTGTCATTGAGGGTGACCGTCGCAGCAGTCGTTCCATCGTAGACTTTATCGATACCGGTGGCGGTAACTGCCAGGGCTTTGGCGGTGATGTTGGCGGTCGTCGCGGCGGTTGTGTTCGGGGTATAGTTTCCGGCATCGGTACCGCTGATGGAGATACCGGTGACATTGACCGTCTTGCCATTACCGACGTTCTTATCGGTAAAGTTGGCAGCGGTATAGTCAGTTGTCAGGATATCCCCGGCAACCCGGTTGTCATCGAGGGTGACCGTGGCAGCAGTCGTGCCGTCATAGACCTTATCGATACCGTTCGCTGTAACCGCCAGGGCTTTTGCAGTGATGTTAGCCGTCGTTGCTGCGGTCGTGTTCGGGGTATAGTTTCCGGTGTCGGTACCGCTGATGGAGATACCGGCGACATTGACCGTTTTATTCGTTCCGACGTTTTTATCGGTGAAGTTGGCAGTGGTGTAGACAGTTGTCAGGCTATCCCCGGCGACGCGGTCGTCATCGAGGGTGACCGTGGCTGCATTAGTACCATCGTAGACCTTATCGATACCGGTGGCGGTAACCCCCAGAGCTTTGGCGGTGATGTTGGCGGCCGTCGCGGCGGTGGTGTTCGGGGTATAGTTTCCGGCATCGGTACCGCTTACCGAGATACCGGTGACGTTGACCGTCTTATTCGTGCCGACATGCTTATCGGTGAAGTTGGCGGAGGCGTAGTCAGGTGTCAGGGTATCTCCGGCGAGCCGATCGTCGTCGAGATTGACCGTGGCTGCATTCGTCCCGTCATAGACTTTATCGATACCGGTGGCGGTGACCGCCAGGGCTTTGGCGGTAATATTGGCCGTCGTGGCCGTGGTGGTGTTCGGGGTGTAGTTTCCGGCATCGGTACCGCTGATGGAGATACCGGTGACATTGACCGTCTTCCCGTTACCGACGTTTTTATCGGTGAAGTTGGCAGCGGTGTAGTCAGTTGTAAGGCTATCCCCGGCAACCCGGTCGTCATCAAGGGTGACCGTGGCTGCATTAGTACCATCGTAGACCTTATCGATACCGGTGGCGGTAACCCCCAGAGCTTTGGCGGTGATGTTAGCCGTCGTCGTGGCGGTTGTGTTCGGGGTATAGTTTCCGACATCGGTACCGCTTATCGAGATACCGGTGACGTTGACCGTCTTCCCGTTACCGACGTTTTTATCGGTGAAGTTGGCAGTGGTATAGTCAGGTGTCAGGATATCCCCGGCAACCCGGTCGTCATCAAGAGTGACCGTCGCAGTAGTCGTCCTGTCGTAGACTTTATCGATACCGGTAGCGGTAACCGCCAAGGCTTTGGCAGTGATGTTGGCGGTCGTCGAAGTGGTTGTATTGGCGTTATAGTTGCCGGCGTCGGTGCCGCTGATGGAGATACCGGCGACATTGACCGTTTTATTCGTACCGACGTTTTTATCGGTGAAGTTGGCGGAGGCATAGTCAGGTGTCAGGATATCCCCGGCAACCCGGTCGTCACCGAGGGTGACCGTAGCTGCATTAGTACTATCGTAGACCTTATCGATACCGGTGGCGGTAACCACCAGAGCTTTGGCGGTAATATTGGCCGTCGTTGCCGTGGTGGTGTTCGGGGTGTAGTTTCCGGCATCGGTACCGCTGATGGAGATACCGGTGACATTGACCGTCTTCCCGTTACCGACGTTTTTATCGGTGAAGTTGGCAGCGGTGTAGTCAGTTGTAAGGCTATCCCCGGCAACCCGGTCGTCATCAAGGGTGACCGTGGCTGCATTAGTACCATCGTAGACCTTATCGATACCGGTGGCGGTAACCCCCAGAGCTTTGGCGGTGATGTT
>CAYXEG010000231.1:0-2689 GCA_964463875.1 uncultured Dehalococcoidales bacterium | reverse complement strand
GCGGAGCGGTTTGGCAATTACCTTTCCGGCGGCATTCCGGAAACGACTGTCCTGGTATTGAACGAGGGTGTGATTTCCGGGGATAACCCGGTATTCACGGCGCTCTCCGGAAAGGCGACTATCCGCAGTTATTCCCTGCCGAAAGACCCCGAACTGAAGGAATGGGTCCAAAAAAAGGTTAAAAACGAAGGCGGCAGCATTTCGCCGAAAGCCCTGGCAGCCCTGGTGAAACTGGTAGGTAACGACCTGTGGTCGATGGCCAACGAGGTGAACAAGCTGGTGGTATTCGCCGACGGCCGGAAAATCGAAGAAGACGATGTCACGCTGATGGTCGGCCAGAGCCAGCATTTCAGCGTTTTCGACCTGGTAGATGCAATCCTTGAATTTCGTACCGAACAGGCGGAGAAACTGCTCCAGGACCAGTTCCTGGCAGGGGCAGCTCCGGTGTATCTGCTCTTCATGCTTTCACGACAGGTGCAGCTTATCGTGCGGGCGGGAGAAATGAAAAAGAACCGGGTTGGCAGCCGGGACATGCAGATGAAGCTCGGCATGAAATCCGAATGGGTTTTAAACAAGACGCTGGAGCAGGCGGGACGGTATTCCCGTGACCGGTTGAGAGACGTGTACCAGACTATCCTGGAGACGGATATAGCGATTAAAACGGGCAGGTATGACGGGGAACTGGCGCTGAATATGCTGGTGGCCGAGTTATGCCGCCGGGGCGGTAATAGTTCTGCTTCTAAGGAAGCGGTGAGGAGATAGATATGGTTGGCAAGAAAAAGCTGATTGCGGTAACGATGGGCGACGCGGCGGGCATTGGCCCCGAAGTGATTGTCAAAGCCCTTGGAGAGAAGCAAATCTATGACATCTGCACACCGGTGGTGGTTGGGGATGCGAATGCTCTGAAGAAAACGATTGATGCCCTGAAAAGCCCGCTGGTCATACATCCGGTCAATAAGGTTACGGAAGCGAAGGGTCAGCCCGGGGCGATAGATATCCTCGATATGAAGAATCTCAAAGAGCCGTTCGAACTCGGACAGGTCTCGGCGGTGTGCGGAAAAGCGGCCATGGAGTTCATCGAAAAAGCCGCCGGACTGGCGCAAAGCGGCGAGGTGGCGGCGATGGTGACGGCCCCGATTAACAAGGAAGCGGTGATGAAGGCAGGGTACCATGATACCGGCCACATGCGCTTTCTCTGCCGGATAACGAATACGACCGAGTACGCAGCGATGCTGGCGACGGGGAACCTGAAGGTGGTGCACCTGAGCGACCACTACCCGCTGAGGGAAGCGGCGAACTTCGTGACCCGCGAGCGGATACTGGCGAAACTCCGGCTTATCCGGGAGTCCTTTATCAAGTGGGGGCAGAAAAGCCCGCGCATCGGGGTGGCGGGATTGAACCCGCACAACAGCGACGGCGGCATGTTCGGCAGCGAAGAGGCCGAACAGATAGCCCCGGCGGTGAAAGACGCGAAGGCGGAGGGCATCGATGCCCGGGGTCCGTTCCCCGGCGATTCGATATTCTACCGGGCAATCGGCGGCGAGTTCGACGTCGTCCTGGCAATGTACCACGACCAGGGGCACATCGCCGTCAAGACGCACGGATTCGAGAAAAGCTACACGGTGACACTGGGGCTGCCGTTCGTGAGGACGTCGGTTGACCACGGCACGGCCTTCGATATCGCCGGTAAAGGCATTGCCGACCATCAGAGTATGATAGAAGCAATCAACATGGCGGTGGAGCTCAGCGGGAGCTGACATTTTCATTCTGCACACTCATTCAAGCTCAGCGGAAAAAAATCGGAACGAAACGATTAAACATTTCCTTCCCGGCAGACGTCGTAACAGTAAAGGACCGGACGGTACAGCGCTGTACGACAGGTAAACAACCAGGGAGAGGAGATGGAGTATCATGACTGCTCGGGAGGCGGATGATGTTCCCGGAATCATCACCGAATGAACCGCTGACGCTCGACGATATTTTCGAGACTTACGAAATACCTCTGCGGCGGTACGCTTTCCACCTGGTACATGACCTCGACCGGGCGGACGACCTGGTTCAGGAAACGATGATACGGGCGATGGGGAGCCTCGGGCTGCTGAACCGGCTCAATGCCTATCAGCGGCAAGCCTGGCTCTACAAAGTCTTAAAAAACCGTTTTCTCGATGAAGAGCGCAGCCTCAAGCGGCGCGGGGAACTAACCGAGTACCTCTGTGACCGGGAATCTTCAGTCGAAGATAACCACGAAATATCCATTACCTTCGAAATACTCAGTCAGGTTCCGGAACACCATCGGGAGTTGCTTGAGGAACACTACCTGGCCGGTAAAACGACCGGGGAAATCGCCGGCGAACTGGGGATACCTCCTGCCACGGTACGGTCGCGACTTTTCCTTGCCCGGAAATGGGTCCGGGACCACCTGGGGAAAATACAGGAATAAGGAGAGACGAGATGGAGAAAACCAACCTGGAACCGGGAACGGTTATCAGCAACGTCAATCTGCTCGACCTGATAAACGCCACCGAAGAATCCGTAAAGGCAATAAAAAAAATCGATAACGTGAACGTTCTGGTGTACTCGAAGAAAACGGCGCCGCTGGTAAGGCGCCTGCCGGTGAGCAACCTAAATATTTCGATGGAATGCGAGAATGTGCCGAAAATGGTAATGGGACAGATGATTGTCAGCAAAG
>CAYXEG010000230.1:0-2789 GCA_964463875.1 uncultured Dehalococcoidales bacterium | reverse complement strand
GTATAGCATGGAAAATCCTTGAAAACTATGATGCTGCTTTCGAAGTAATCGGCTGGCCGGTTGCTCTGCCCGCGAACGCGGCTCTCTCCCTGGTCAAGACGGGTGCCTGGGTGGACGGGGATGGTGACGGAGTCGCCGATGCAGGAGAAGCCATCAACTACACCTTCGCCGTTACCAATGAAGGCAACGTGGCCCTGACCAATGTCACTGTCGTCGATACAGTTGGTGGAGTCACCGTCAGTGGCGGACCCACGACTCTCGAGGTTGGTGAGACCGATAACACCACCTTCACCGGTGTGTACTACATCACCCGGGATGATATTGATGCCGGGCACTTCTTCAACACGGCCACGGCGGACTCCGATGAATCCGGCCCGGCCGACGGTACTGCAGATGTCACCCTGCCTCCGTCGAATATAAAGGAGCCGGTTGTTCTGATAAGTTACCCGGACAGTAAAGCAATAGATTGCGTGTATGGCAATGTCATGAAAGCGCAGACTATCATACCAGCTAACGCCTTTGCTCTTGACAGCATACGGTTTCAGTTGAGGAAGTCTGGTTCGCCTTCCGGAAATGTTGAGATGAGTATTAAGGCTACAGACAGCGAAGGCAAGCCTGCCGGGGATGTTCTTGCTTCATCATCCCTCCCCTGCGCAACCGTGACCGATTCCATCCAGTGGCATAGCTTCTCTTTCAACGACGATATTACTTTAGATGCCGGTAAACAATATGCAATCTGTCTAAGCTTGCCTCAAGGGGATTCTTCGAACAGAATCTGGTATCAGGTGCATACCGCAAACTCATATCCTTCCGGTTGTATTTGCCAGACTTATTCGGCAGGTATAGCATGGAAAATCCTTGAAAACTATGATGCTGCTTTCGAAGTAATCGGCTGAAAAAAACAGCCGGATTTTACTCTGCGCCCCTGCAATAAAGTAGTCATATACCGAAAAAAAACTGCAACCGATTACAAAAGAAGCTCTCGTTACGTTAAATATCGAGATTCCCGAGGTTGACGGCTATCGATTTTTGACAATGCAAATAATTTGAAAAATCATACTTTTTCCAATAACGGACTTTTATTTTTTTATGGTATCCTGTTAATAAATTATCTCCGAATAATTACAGATTTCAACATTTATGCAGGATTCCTTAATAACAGAAGAAGGTAACGAGTTTTCATTGCATATCCAATACGATATGTGGTAAAAAGAGGCAGCAGGGAGGGGAAAGTATGAATAAGTTCATATAGTATTATTTATTTCGTTATTATTGTTAGTTACAAAGGAAGGAAATAGTTTATTAGTTAGATAGAACGATGATTAAAATAATCTCATTAGCAATAAGTATAGTTATCCTACTCGGAACCTTATTACTGACGCCAGTGATAAACACAAAAGCTACCGGTAAATCATATTACATTGCAAAAAGCGGGGCTGATACGAACCTCGGGACAGAAGCCAGTCCCTGGTTGACAATCCAGAAGGCTGCAGATACCGTACAAGCCGGAGATACCGTCTACATTAAGAACGGTGTCTATTCGGAATATGTCTATATCGGGACGTCCGGCCCGTACACAGGGAATTCAGGTACCCAGAGCGCTCCAATCACCTATAAAGCGTATCCCGGACATAACCCGGTAATAGAATGCGCTTCCTTACCGAAGATGGACTGGAGACCGCTTTTAGCAGTCGGGGTCGTTTCGAACATCATCATCGATGGTTTAGAACTCCGTGATAATCCGTATACCTACGGAGTCATACTCGCGGAAGGCAGCAAATCAATTACCTTACGGAATCTTACCATCCACAACATTCTTAAAGGCGGTATCATGTCATGGGGGGTCGATGGTCTCCTGATAGATGGTTGTAAAGTGTATGATACCAACCAGATGAGCGCCAGCAACGAACAGGTATCTTTGATGCCGGCGTACAATTTTGAAATCATGAATTGTCAGTTTTCTGACAGCGGGAGAAACGGTTTAAACATCAAGAACGGTTCCTCAAACGGCAAGGTACACCATAATCAGATTTGGGGAAGCGGGTACGTGTACGGTGCAGGCGGCGGTACCACAACGACTGGAATATACCTCGATGCCCAAAGTAAACCGATTGATAACATCAAAATATACAATAACGAAATTTTCGGGGTCAAGTCGGCAGCTATTGTCCTCGGTTCAGAGTCATCACCTTATGCACCCGTCACCAATGTAGATGTCTACAATAATCTTATGTATAACAACTATCAGGGATTCGTAATCTGGTCGAATGCATTCAGTCGAAACTTCAGGTTATACAACAATACTTTCTACGACAATAAAGCTCATATAGCAATTTACGGAGACACCGGAACAAACAAAAATTGTGAGATAAAGAACAACATTATCTCAGGAACGCATGCTGACGAATACATGATATATTACGTTCCCGGTTGCGGTGCAATAAACATCGATCACAACCTTTACTATAACTCATTGGGAGTATACCGGGCTTCTCCGAACGATTTAGGAACGAATGCAATAAAGGCAAACCCGCTGTTTGTTGCTCCCGGTACCAATTTTCAATTAACTTCGGATTCTCCGGCTAAAGATGCCGGCATTGCCGCCGGAGCGCCGTTAAGCGATTATGCCGGCACTCCCCGTGGTCTGGATGCAGGGTATGACATCGGTGCCTACGAACTGCCTGCGATTGGAGAAGAGCCGGTTGTTCAGATAAGTTACACGGACAGCGTGGCAATAGATTGTGTGTATGGTAATGTCATGAAAGCGCAGACAATCACTCCGGCCAATG
>CAYXEG010000229.1:0-2797 GCA_964463875.1 uncultured Dehalococcoidales bacterium | reverse complement strand
GGTGCCGCCGAGAATCCCGATACACATAATCTGTCTCGCGCCGGTATTATCTGCTACTCTGAGTCTTGTATTGGTCTGTATCATCCTGCTTTATCCTTACTGCTCCGTGTCAGGATACCTATACCTCGTCGGGTTTAACCTCGACGGCATCCTTCCTCGTAATAATCTCACTGACTCTCCATCTCTTTTCCCTGGAGAGCGGCCGTGTTTCTACAATGCGGACAATATCGCCTTCTTTACAGGCGTTTTCCTCGTCATGCACCTTGTACTTAATGGCTTTCTTCATCGTTTTGTGGTAAATAGGGTGCCGTTTCGAGGTATCGACGGCAACCACGATGGTTTTGTCCATTTTATCGCTTACTACATGCCCGATACGGGTTTTTTTCTGTTTTTCCATACTTTTTACGTCTTGCGAGGGCTATCCCTGTACGGGCAGCTTACCCTATCTCAAGCTCCTTTTCCCTCTTTACTGTTTCCAGTCGTGCGATATCCTTTTTAATCCTTCTGATTTCGTTGTGATTGACCAGTTGCCTGGTTGAAACACGAAATCTCAGGTTAAATAATTCTTTATGAGCTTCTTCAAGCCTTTTTTCCAGTTCACCCGGCTTAAGCGCCCGAATTTCCTCTGCTTTCACTGTAGGTTATTCTCCCGCTGTATTTTCACTGCCGGCAACAACCCCGGCTTCCTTGACAAGGAATTTCGTCGAAATGGGAAGTTTATGGGCCGCCAGCCTCATAGCTTCTTTAGCGACACCTTCGGGGACTCCCGTCATTTCGAAAATTACCCTGCCGGGTTTCACCACCGCTACCCAGTGGTCCGGAGAACCCTTACCGGAACCCATGCGGGTTTCGGCAGCTTTCTTCGTGACCGGTTTATCGGGGAAGATTCGTATCCAGACGTTTCCACCACGGCGAATGTACCGCGTAATAGCACGACGCGCCGCTTCAATCTGACGGGCGGTCAGCCAAGCTGATTCCTGCGCCTGAAGACCGAACTCTCCAAAGGCGATGAAATTACCGGAATTGGCCTTGCCGCGCCGGCGTCCTTTTTGTACTTTACGGAATTTGACTCTCTTAGGCTGTTGCACTGTTATCCTCTTCCTCCGCAGATTCCGCGTCTGCTTCTGCTACCGGTTTCACGCTCGTGACTTTCTTTTGCCCGACCGGTTTTCCTTCGGCGGCCTTCTTTTCGGCCGGTCCGCCGGATTTTTCTTCTTTATCCTCGGCTGTTTTTCGGCTTCTCCTGACAGCCGGTTTATCAACTTTTTCCTCGGTTTCGGTTTGAACTTTCGCGTTAGTTGCTTCCGAAGCCGTTTCCAGAGCGGCAACGGCTTCGAGGGCGGTCTCTTCGCCTTCTTCTTTCTTCTTTTCAGGAAGGACATCGCCTTTATATATCCAGACCTTGATGCCGATTCTGCCCATGGTCGTTCTGGCTTCGACGAATCCGTAGTCGATATCAGCCCTCAGGGTATGAAGCGGAACCTGTCCTTCGTGCATCGTCAGGCGTCGGGCGATTTCAGCGCCGCCGAGACGTCCGGCACTGCTAACTCTCATTCCCCGCGCGCCGGCCAGCATGGTACGAGCCATCGTCTGCTTCATTGCCCTTCTGAAAGCAACTCGTCGTTCAATCTGTTCGGCAATCTGCTTGGCGACAAGATGGGCATCGAGTTCAGGACGCTGGATTTCCTGGATATTGAGCTGTACCTTTTTTCCGATAAGCTTTTCCAGGTAGGCCCGGGTTTCGTCGACCCGCTGGCCGCCTCTTCCGATAACGATACCGGGACGGGCGGTATAGATAGTGATGGCTACTTTGTTTGCCTGTCGTTCTATATCAACCTGCGAAACAGCAGCTTCAGCATATCGTTCTTCGATACCCTCGCGTATCTTCAGGTCCTCCTGTAAAAAGTCCGCGTAATGTCTATCGGCATACCATTTGGCCTGCCAGTCTTTAATTACGCCGATTCTAAATCCGGTAGGATGAACTTTGTGACCCATTAGCTCTCCTGTTCTCCGACGACTACAGTTATATGGCTCGAGCGCTTGAGGATGGCACCCGCCCGTCCTCTCGCCCGCGCCCTATACCTTTTCATTGTAGGCGCTTCATCTGCGTATATTCTAACGATTTTCAAGTCCGACGTCGAAATCTGATAAACGCTTTCAGCATTCGCCGCGGCGGACTGAATTACCTTGGAGACTATCCTGGCGGAAGGAGAGGGCATGAACCTGAGCATATCCAGGGCCTGCTCAACTTTCTTGCCGCGTACCATATCCACCAGCAACCGCGCCTTGCGAGGCGTTATTCCGGTATTTTTTGTAATAGCTCTTACTTCCATAATTCCTCAGACCTTATTTCTTTTTAACCTGAGAGGTTTTCTCGGCTTTCGATACATGCCCTCTGAAGGTCCGGGTCAGAGCAAACTCCCCGAGCTTGTGTCCGACCATATTTTCGGTAACGAAAATAGGGACATGCCGCCGTCCGTCATGGACACCGATAGTAATGCCGACCATCTCAGGAACGATAGTAGACCAGCGCGACCAGGTCTTGAGTACCGCTTTACTGCCGGAGCGGTTCAGCGCCTCAACCTTTTTTACCAGTTTCTCATCGATTGCCGGTCCTTTTTTTGTTGACCTTGACATATGTGCCTATCCCTTTATTTACTATTTACTTCCACGACGTTTGACAATCAGCCTGTCAGAAGACTTCTGCTTGCGGGTCTTGTAACCCAGGGCAGGTTTTCCCCAGGGGGTTTTCGGCCCCGGCATACCAATCGGGCTTCTGCCTTCACCGCCGCCGTGG
>CAYXEG010000228.1:0-2833 GCA_964463875.1 uncultured Dehalococcoidales bacterium | reverse complement strand
ACATCTGTGCCTGGATATTGAACAAGCCTTCGGGGTAGCGGAGATGGTTTTGCAACTGTTCCGGCATCTCGTTCAAAGAAGCGAACATTTCCGGGAAAATTGCCTGGTAGGTACGGATGATGGCGTCTTCGGGGTCGGCCACATAAAAGGTAACGTCGCCGTTATAGGCGTCGATAACGACCTTGACGCTGTTCCGGATGTAGTTCAGCCGGTTGGCGTAGGGAGTCGAATACGGGTAGCGGTCGGTGGCGGTATAGGCGTCCTGGACCCAGAAGAGCCGGCCATCGATAATCACGATATAGGGGTCATTATCGAGGAGGAGGAAGGGAGCGAGACGGCTTACCCGTTCCTGGATATTCCGGTGGTAGAGAATCCGGCTTTCGGAGGTCAGTTCGCCGCTGATGAGGATATTGAAATCGCCCAGTTCCCAGGCATAAGCCAGCCGGCGGAAGAATCCGTCGAGGCTGATGCCGCCGGTACCCTGCCAGGTAGTGAAGACGTTTTCATTGCCGGCGGGATAATCGAATTCCTGGGTGTTGGTATTGACGATGACGTAATCGTTCGTTTTCTCGCCGAAGTAGATACCCGGCTGGCTGATTTCGATTTTTCCGGCCGGGGGAATGTCCTGCACCATGAGGACAGGTAAGCCCTGAGCATCGACTTCATTGACGGGAGTGAGGGTAACGCCGTAGCCGTGGGTATAGACAAGCCGGCGGTTAACCCAGGTTTTAGCTTCGTCGGGCAGTTTCTCGATACTCAGTTCGCGGGCGGAAAGCATAACCTGGCGGTATTCGCCGTCGATGAGATAGCGGTCGATATCGACATCGAGAAAATCGTAGTAGGTTCTCAGCGACTGGATATGGTTGAAGGTATCTTTCAGGGGGCGGTGGTCCCAGATACGGATGTTGCTGACGGCCGCCTCGTTGGAGGTGATATCCTCGAGGGTCGGGGATTCATTACCCGGATGGGATTTTTCGTCGATGGCATTCAGGCTGAAAGCCGCCCGGGTGAACTCGATATTGTCGTTGATGTAAGGGGTTTCACGGGCAAGTTCGTTCGGCTGTACCTGGAAGCGCTGAATGACAGCCGGGTAGACGGTGCCGATAAGGATGGCGGCGATAACCCAGGCGCCCAGTCCGTAGAGAACGAGCCGGTAATTCCGGCGGAAAATCGAAACCAGAATAACCAAGGCAAACAGAACCACGATACCAATGAGAATCCACTGGGCAGGGAGTTTGGCGTGCATATCCGCGTAGCCGGCGCCGAAAATGATGCCCTGCTGAGAGAAGACGAGTTCCCAGATACCGAGCCAGTATCCCCAGGCGAAGAGGCCGAGGATGGCGATAAGCAAACCGCCCAGATGGCCGGTGACGCGCCGGGGGAAATTGAACTTCAGGCGCTGGACGCTGTAGCCGGTAAAGTAGACAGCAGCGGTACCGAGAAGGCTGATGATGAAAGCTCCGGAAAGCCAGCCTCGAAGCAGCCCCAGGAACGGCAGGGAGAAAACGTAAAAACCGACTTCACGATTGAATGCGGGGTCGGTGACGCCGAAGGGCTGCCAGTTGAGGGCGAGGAGAATGGATTCCCAACTGCCCTGGGCGATAAGGCCGAAGAGCAGACTGAGGATGACGGCAGCGACCAGTATACTGCTTCTCAGTACCGGCTGGAGCTTGCGGACAATTTCCCACGGCCAGATGCTGCTGGAGACTTTCGGCAGAAGGCGAAGCGCCAGGTAGATGTTGCCGAGAAAAAACAGGCAAAAGAAGAAGGCGGCAATAACGAAGATAAGGACCCGGCTGGCGATAATCCGGGTGAAAACAGAGGCATAGCCGAGGTCGGAAAACCAGAGCCAGTCGGTGTAGAGGCTTTTGCCGAAATTGGCAATGATGAAGAGGAGCACGACGATGCCGATAATCCAGACGATGCCGGAATAATGGCGGTTAGAACTTTTCTTTTTCTGTTTATCTTCAGGAAACCAGCGTTGCCACTGTCGTTCGAAAGAATCCAAGATAATCACTTCCTGTCAGGTCGTTACAGGTGCGAGAATATCATATCGGAGAGGCTGAGGTCAATTATCGCTTATAGATATAGAGCAAGCATTATCCAAAAATTACTATTTAATCGTGCAAAATATTGCAAATTATGTGCAAAACTTGTATATTGTAAGGAGAAATATGGTGAGGTGAGTTTATGGCCGGTTCCACAACCAATATCAGCATTCGGATGGATGCAGAACTGAAAGCACAGGCTGATGCCCTGTTTGCAGAACTGGGAATGAACCTTTCCACCGCCTTTAACATCTTCGTCCGGCAGTCGCTTCGCGAAGGTAAAATACCGTTTGATATTTCGTTAAATCTACCGAACCGTGAAACGATAGCGGCCTTGCAGGAAGCGGAAAGGATAGCGAAAGACCCGTCCGTGAAAGGGTACACCAATCTGGATGAGCTGTTCGACGACCTCAGGAAATGAAGCAAACGAAGTACACGGTAAAGTTCACGTCGCAGTTCAAGAAGGATTATAAGCTGGCAATCAGGCGGGGATTGGAAATCGCGTTATTAAACGATGTCGTATCCGTGCTCGCTGAAGGTGGGGTGCTGCCCGAGAAGAACCGGAATCACCCGTTATCGGGGAACCGGAAAGGTTTTCAGGAATGCCATATTCAGCCTGACTGGCTGCTCGTTTATCGAATCGCGGATGACGTTCTGGTACTCACACTGTCGCGTACCGGGACTCACAATGACCTTTTTTAAGCTACCTTACTTTAATCCCCGACCGTAAGAGCCTGTCTCAAAAAATTACCTACAGATTGATGGGGTTAACCGATAGCATATCC
>CAYXEG010000227.1:0-2885 GCA_964463875.1 uncultured Dehalococcoidales bacterium | reverse complement strand
TATCCCGTATTTCAATCGGGACAGGTATCCAGTATTCAATATTCTATTTCCCTATTATCTCTCGTATCGCCTTATACATCCTCACATACCTCTCCCTGTCCACCGGGTGGGTACTGTAATTTGCCTCCTCGAAGCCATCGATGACTTTCCTGATACTCTCTTTCGGTACGTTCCCCAGCCGTTCGGATAACAGGCGCTCTACCTCCCTCGGTGTCATGTCGGCGCCAATCCTGATATCTGCCAGGTTCAGCTCCTCCAGCATCTCCCCGAACAGCCGCACCATCTCTTCCCGGTAATCGACAATCCGTACCTTTCGCCAGCTTGAAACTGCTTTCCCTGATTTATCCGTGTACCCGGTGGTAATCGTATAGTCGCCTGTTATCGCATAAACATGACGTATCTGAATACTCCCGTCTTCATCCGTCGTTACCTGAATTACGTCTCCTTCTCCGAAATCCACGTTACCAGGTAGCGAGGGTACAACATTGCCATGCCTGTCTCTGAAAGTAATATGAATAGATAGTGTCGTATTGGCTTCCCAAACAGCCGGCAGGGATTGTTCGATTTCAGGGAACCGTATCGCCACTTCGTCAGTATTGCCTCCCGAGATTTTTTCCTCTTTTTGAACTTTTCGGGTTTCCTCTATTTCAGTGTATGACAAACCCCGGCTATCCGGCCGTTGTGTATTTCCTGTTATGTTCTGTTTCCGGTACCGCCGGTACAGGTATCCGGCAACCGCCAGGCATATCGCGGCTATTGTTATCCATACCCACAAGGGGATACCTTTTATCGTAAATGTTCCCTGGCACGTCGAAAACACCGCTTTCGCATCATGATAAATTTCCACCGGCCGTTCATTGTCGTGAGGAACCGCTATCTCGGTCTCGAAATTTGCTACCACCGTGTAACACTCGACGGTTTCATTCGCTGATAATTCGCAGGTAAAAAAACCACTGCCATCGGTTCTTGCTGTAACCGTTTCGACAGCCGGTTCTCCCTGGGAATATTTTTTTTGATAAGTAATCTTGACATTTCTGTGACCCAACTTCCCTTCCCAGCCAAAAAACACCCATTTTACACCTTCGATTTCTACTTCATTGAACCGACCGTACATCAGGTACCCGGAAACGGTAAGGGCACCGGTTGATTGATTTTCGCTGACATCAAGCTTTCCGAAGAAACTAAACTCCTCCGGTTCCGGGTATTCTTCTTCATCCCATATCATCGTCCCGTAATTAATTGGCGGTATGCCCCGGTGGCTGCACCCCCACATCAGGTTATCGCAGTTTAGCTCGCCAAACGAAGGCACTACCGCCGGCAAGGCAAAGAACAGGCTGAAGGTAATCATTATCAGCCCGAGACCGAGGAGAATCGTCTTACCCTGTATCCGTTTCATCCGGCGGGTACTCCTTCTCCTAAACCTCTATTCGTTCGGCTTCGCTTTTCTCCCGGCAAACATCCAGTACACCAGTCCCCCAACCAGCAGAATAGCCGGCGGCATGAAAGCCGGTATGCTCCAGGGATAGTCGCTGAGAAAATCGCCGAGTCCCGGCTGTATCAGCCTGAGAACAACGACCACCACAACCGCCACGGCGATACCGATACCGAGGAGCAACCCTCCGGTTCCGATATTCCTGCCGGTGGCGTAACCGATTTCCCCTGCTTCGGCGCCATCCGTCTCTATTTTCCGGTAATCCCGGTCGAGCGAGTTGAGAACGGACAGGGCAATATATCCGGAGACGAGAAACAACCCGACCGCCAGGACAACGGGGAACGATACCACCGGCGCCGTTTCTTCGTACATCGGCATCGCTTTATCGTATATCCCCCGGTAGGAACTGACCCCGATATCGAGCACGCTGTGCGTGATTATCGGTACCAGCGAAGCCAGCAGTGTCAGCAGCGAAAAAGGAAAAGCCCCGATTTTCGGAAAAATAATCGTGGCCGCGCCGATGATTATCAACCCGCCGAACACCGCCAGCGCCCACAACCCGAGGTACCCGTACAGGGTAGAGGAAACCGCTCCACTCATCGCCAGCACCAGGGCCGCCTGTACCAGTAGCGTTATTTTGTATCTGTTTCTCATCGTTTCATCCTCCCTGCCAGTACCGAGTGGAACGATTGCCGGGCGGGATTCCACTCCATGATTGTTACTCCCGTCCGCCTCATTTTGTGCAGTACCGGCCGCGAACGCAGGTTCATCAGTACCGGCAGGTGGCTGGTATAATCGTCCGGCGGCGGAATCAGTTCCCGGCCGACGACATTGACCAGTACCATCGGCGGCTGACGTCTCCGGCTGTAGTAGGACTTCAGCCGGTCGAAGAATTTCTCCAGCGTGTCTTCCGACTTTGCGTCGAGGGTCGTAATAACCACCGCCAGGGGCTTGTGGTTGATGATGTAGTGGCGAAAGTTTTCGATTGAGTTGAGCATCATCAGCGCTCCGCCTCCGGCTTTTAGGTGCACCATCCGGGGAATGATTCGGGTCAACTGCTGCCGGCCTGATTCCGGGTAAAAGTACTGGTTCTGTTCGGCGTTGATGGCTACTCCCACCCGGTAACCCCGGTCGATGAAGTAGTAGAGCAGGTTGCTGGCGGCTTCGATAGAATATTCGAGGACGTTCCGGATAGTGCTGCCTATCTCCACCGAGTCCGAAGCGTCGAGAAAGAGCAACACCGACTTCCTTCCCTCCCGTTCGTACTCGTTCACCAGCGGCCAGATGGATGCCGGGTTCGCCCGGTGAGCAGTGGCCTTCCAGTTAATCGTTTTCACCGGGTCGCCGCTGACGTAGCTCCGTATCTCCCGAAAATCGGTACCGGCTACCCCGATTTTTGAAATATCGGCCAGCGGGAACGGTGAAAGCGCCAGTTCCTTCAGTTGCCTGACCT
>CAYXEG010000226.1:2372-2933 GCA_964463875.1 uncultured Dehalococcoidales bacterium | reverse complement strand
TCACTGACATCCTTCCTATCCAATGTGATGGCTATCTTTTCCTTGTCCATTCCGACCTCCTGGTATTACATTTTATCATACTTTTTAACTGTAAACTACTGCTGTATCTCTGAAATCAATTCCTTTTTCTAAAGCACAGGTTCGGCTGCATTCAGCGTCAGAAACAACCATCTGTTGTTACCCCGGGCTCCACCAAAGATGACAATACTAATTCGGTTTCAAATGGCAGAATAGTTACCATCTTTTCTATCATGAGCTACGCCCAAATTAAAGTCGTCCATTCTCCTTTCCACTTTGTGCATATAAGTTCCTCGTGCTATTTTGAAACAGTCTGACCGGTCATCTTCAGTTTTGTATTTTACCGGTACATGTTACGGTATATCGAGTAAAGTCCCCAGTTTCTCCAGCACTTCTGTCATCGTCTCGTCGGGTAGCGAGGATATCAGTTCTGCATCCCTCATACGCCAATCAAGGTTTTTTACTTGGTCTGAGAGGATTGCGCCGGTTACCGGTAAACCTTGAGGCAGAAGCACTACGAAAGGATAGCCTTTAACCTGGCTG
>CAYXEG010000226.1:0-2362 GCA_964463875.1 uncultured Dehalococcoidales bacterium | reverse complement strand
CGCCGGTCAGGAACAGGATGCTCTCGGCAAGGCTGGTTTTTCCGTTGTAACGTTCCGGCGAAGTCACGACTGCCGGCCGCCGTCTTGCCTGCTCATGTCCTGCCTGCGAATTGAAACTCAACCATACGATATCGCCCCGTTTCGGTACGTACATAAGGGAATTTACCACGCTTCATTTCCTATGGTTTCATCGGAGTCAACCTCTCGATAAAGATTGTCCGGGGTTATCTTTGAAAGGAGTTGTTCGAGGCTATATTTCTGTTGGGTAATCGGCGTGATAACGAGTTTCCCGTCATCCATCGAAAGCTCGACAGACGTTTCCTTTTAAATACCGGCTTCATCGGCAAACGACTTTGGAATACGTAACGCCAGGCTGTTACCCCATTTCTGTACTCTCGTTTTCATGTCGAACCTCCGGAATGGTATCTACAATGAAGATGCCTTTATCAGAGTGATTTATCAAGTTTAGTGTTTCGATTGTAGCATTCATTTATTTTGCATGTATATGCTTTTATATGCTAATATGGTATTAATAGTTGTTCATTCGGGGGTTCATTCATGGTTGTTCTACAGGAATGGTTCACGGTAGAAGAAGCTGCTGAATATTTACGGGTTTCAAAGAGAACTATTTACAAGCTGACAAAGGAAGGGAGATTACCATATTTCCGTATCGGGCAGGAACGTCACCGTCGTTTCCGGAAAGAGGATTTGGATAAAATACCCCGTCTTGTTGTTGAGGAAAAAACGACTGAAACACTCATGATGATGAACTCGAAATCCGACCCTGTTCTGGCTGAACTATGGGATAATGAAAGGGATGCCGAGTATGACCAGTTATAGCCGGGGAGATGTGGTACTGGTCAGTTTCGTGTTCAGTGATGAAACCGGGGGAAAAAGACGTCCTGCCGTAGTAATAAGCTCAAAAGCTTATTTAACGAGTCGCAATGAGGCCATTATTGCGGCAATCACCAGTAATACCGATAGAATACTGGTCGGGGACCACCGTATTGAGGACTGGCAGGCAGCCGGTTTGCTCTTTCCGTCAGTGGTGACTGGAATCATCAGAACGGTAAAACAAGGCATGATAACCGGTAAACTGGGTATCATGCTCGCGTCAGATATGCAGGCGATAGAGAGCAATCTGCGAATTGCTTTTGATCTGAAGAGCCCTGGATGAGAAGAGAAGCCAGACTGGCCGGAAAGTTGGCATATTACTTGCTCTCAGCAGCAGGTAGTTGCAATAGAAAAACATTTTCTTCTCGAAATGAAGTTCGTTATGCTATCCCCAAGGTAACCTGGCAGGCGATAGTCAGAAAATGAAACGAGTCGTCGGCATTCATTTGGAATTTTTCGATACCTCATTTTAAAAGCACAGGAAAAATCCGGTATTTCCATCGTTTAAAAAGTATTAACAGCGGTAAATTTTAGCCTCGAAAATCCATTTGGTTCGCACTATAATGATTATGTGCTATTAGCGAGAGGCTTACAGTTCTATTAATCTGCTTGTCTCTCAATCCTGAATACTATATTATAATGAGACGGAGAGACGTTTTTGCAGGTAAGAATAAAAAATGAACTTATTCCCATCTGTATCCTGGTAGTTATTCTAATACTGTTCATTTCCTTCCTGCCGGATAGCTGGGTGAGGGTGGTGCTGGGGTTGCCGTTCCTGCTGTTCATCCCGGGATATGTGCTGATTGCTGCTCTGTTCCACCGGAAAACGGCCCTCGGCGGTATCGAGAGAATCGCCTTGAGCTTTGGTATGAGCATCGCCGTTGTGCCGCTCATTGGCTTAGGACTTAACTACACGCCATGGGGGATACGACTCGAGCCAGTGATGTACTCGGTCAGCGCCTGGATATTCGTGATGTCGGGAATAGCCTGGTTCCGCCGGAGAAAGCTGCCGGAGGAAGAGTTATACAACTTCGTCATCCCGCTCCGCCGTCCGCGACTTCAGGGCAGCCGGCTGGATAAATCTCTTACTGTTATCCTTACTCTCAGTATCCTGGCGGCGGTCGGCACGCTGATATATACCGTCGCCAATCCGAAAGTCGGGGAACGCTTCACCGAGTTCTACATACTCGGCGCTGAAACCGGCAAAGCGGAAGGCTACCCGACAGAATTGAAGGTCGGTGAAGCTGGACAGGTCATTCTCGGTATCACCAATCGTGAGCACGAGCCCACAACCTACCGGGTCGAAATCACCATCAATGGCACCAAGGTCAATGAAATCGGCTCCATTAATCTCGAGCATGAGGAAACATGGGAAGAACTTGTATCATTTACCCCAGTAGAAACGGGCGAAAACCAGAAGGTGGAGTTTCTGCTATTTAAGAGTGAGACAGAGGAAGTCTATCTGACA
>CAYXEG010000225.1:0-2964 GCA_964463875.1 uncultured Dehalococcoidales bacterium | reverse complement strand
GGATCCGCCGGAGTTCGAGGAGGCGGACGCACATCATGGTGAGGTAAGCGGACATATCGGTGCGCTTGCCGACGAGGGTGGGAAGGACGGACATGAATTCCTTGACCTCGGAGGAGGCGACAGGCGAGGCGGCGATTTCCTGAAGGGCTTTCTCTGATTCAATACCCCAGTGCCAGGTATCCTCGAAGGCGGAAATCTGGGCTTCGGAGGATTCGCCGCCCGGCTCTTTGAAGAGGACGTTGTAGGTGGCGTTGCTGTTGAAAGGGGGGTCAAGGTAAATGAGGTCGACAGATTCATCCGGAATGTGGTTCCGCAGGATATCGAGGTTATCGCCGTAGTAGAGTTTATTCGTATCCATTTGAACAGGATTGTAGCTTTTATAGGGAGGAATAGTCAAGCGGGTGAAAGTAAAGGGTTCCGATTGTCAGACAGGTCGGGAGATTATTGGTTTTCAGAGGTGGGATTCCCCGATACTGATATGTTAGAAACTGGATTATGGTAATCGGGGTCTTCGACTTCGTCGCTTCCCTCCCTCAGAATAACGGTGAAAAGTGCGCTGGTGTCTTCGACTTCGCTCAGGATGACGAACAGTGAGGATTTCCGCAGTCCTTTCCGTTCATCCTTCGACAAGCTCAGGACGAACGGAAAGGCGGCTGAGGACGGACAGAGGAAAAACAGAGTGTGAGTGTCAGTACGAGTAATGAGTAGTTAGCGTTGATGAATATTTGGTGGGTTACGTCCTTACCGTATTCATCAGTCATAGAATAACAGCAACTACTTGGCATGTTCGGTCAACAGCCGAGGACTTCACCCACCCTACTTCCTGATTTACAGCAATCGGGAGCTGTTTTCCTGTTTATCAGCACCGGTGACGGAAAAGGTTTTAAGGGTGTTGCTGGAGGTATTGAATATTTCACACTGGAGGCGGAGGAGGTTGAGGGCGGCTTCGGCGCGGTCGAGCCGGTTGGTATTGTTGAAGAAATTAGTATAGTCCCGTTTTTCGAGGAGCCATTCCCGGAAGGTGAAGGTTTTATCGTGGGCATATTTACGGGTGGCATTGCCCTGATAGAGGAACCTGAATTCAGTTGCCCGTTCGGGGGAGACCTGTTCGAGACAGGCGAGGGCACCGGCGTACCATTGCTGGTAGTCCCGAATGAAGAGGGGGCCAGGAATACGGCGGTACGGAAAATCGGGTTCGAGAATGACGGAGATATCCCGCAGGAGAAGGAAGCCGGTTTTCATGAGCCTGAGGTACTGTTTGCGGAGGCGTTTTCTGCTATATTCGGTAGTATTCATGATTCCATAATAGCACATCAGTTCTGCTTTAAGCGGGATGTTTTGTCACAATCCGGGTATTTCGTTGAAGCTACGGTCTGTTGACAGATGGCTCGCACCGATCTGATATGTAATCATAAGGTTCCGTTTCTGAAATATCCCCGAAAAAACGAAAACGAATGGAATCGAGGCTGCGTCTTTAACCCCCAGCTTCGATTCATCCCAAAAAATCCTGAACAGCATCCCCGAATAAAACCGTTAATAATGATTAGTTTCTAATCCGTCCTGTATAATGAAAGAAAGACACTACCGTCCGGACTCCGGACGCGGAGGAGGAACCATGGCCGACACCATTCAATTCTACGGCGCCGGATGGTGCCCGGATTCACGAAGAAGTAAAAAATGCCTCGACCGCCTCGGCATCCCCTATACCTACCATGATATCGACGACGACGGCGAGGCGTACGACTACGCCGTGAGCGTCAACAACGGCCGCCCCACCGTCCCCACCATCCTCTTCCCGGACGGCTCGATTCTCGTCGAACCCTCGGACGCCGCCCTGGAAGCGAAGTGCAGAGGAGAAGCAACGCCTGCAGCCGATGACGAAACCAGCGGAGAAGCCTGTGAAATCAGCTTCGATGAAGGTGAAACCTGCCCGATACCGGGCACTGAGTAATGAGTATTTTGTAATTGGTAATTAGTGGCGATTAACCGACGGAAAGAGAATGAGGACTCGGACTGCTTTACCGCTTTCCTTCTGCTATCTCCCTGAGGGACCCTATCAACCGCCGGTTCTTCTCCATCGTCTGCACCGCCACCCGAATCAACTCCGGCAGCCCGAACGAGGCACAGTCCCTCACCAGGATATGTCTGCCGAGCAGCTTTTGCCTCAGTCCGGCGGCGTCACCGACCTCGACGAGGAAGAAATTAGTCGCCGAGGGAACGCACCGGAACCCGAGCTTCTCCAGCTCCGCCACAAGGTAGAACCTCCCCTCCCGTACCGCCTCCCGGCTCTTCTCCAGGTAGACGCCTCTTGTAAGAGCTTCAATTCCCGCCTTCTGCGCCAGGACGTTCACGTTCCAGGGCGGCGCCACCTTCCTCAGCACGCCGATGATATCCTTCCCCCCGAACGCGTACCCCAGCCGCAGCCCGGCGATGGCATAGTCCTTCGTCATCGAGCGCAGCACCAGCAGGTTGTCCGCTTCGCTCAGAGCAGCCGAGTCCCAGCGGCCTTCCGTAAAAGCCGCGTACGCCTCATCGAGTACGACCAGCGTCTCCGGCGCCGCCTCCAGCAGCCGTTCGATATCACCCCTCCCCAGGTACACCCCGGTCGGGTTGTTCGGATTGCAGAGAAACACCGCTTTCGGCGCAAGCTGGCGGATAACATTGCTAATGACCGTGATATCCGGCCGGAAACCCGCGCTCGCCACGGCATTGATATCGATGACCTCCGCCCCGGCAATCCCGCAGGCGGTCCGGTACTCCCCGTAAGTCGGCCCCAGCACCAGTGCCCGGTCGCCTTCTCCGAGATATGCCGTCACCGCCAGCCGTATCAGCTCCGTCGAACCCGCCCCGACAAGCACGTTTTCCTCACCCAGGCCGTTCTTCCCGGCAATCGCCCGCGCCAGCTCGCGCGACGCCGAATCCGGGTAGCGCTCTGCCTCCTCTGCGGAAATCTCCGGCAGTATC
>CAYXEG010000224.1:0-3006 GCA_964463875.1 uncultured Dehalococcoidales bacterium | reverse complement strand
GAGACACCGGAACAAACAAAAATTGTGAGATAAAGAACAACATTATCTCAGGAACACGCTCTGACGAATACATGATATATTACATCGCCAGCAGCGGCAAGATAAACATCGACCACAACCTTTACTATAACTCAGCGGGAGTGTACCGGGCTTCTCCGAACGATTTAGGAACAAACTCCATAAAGGCAGACCCGCTGTTTGTCGCCCCCGGTACCAATTATCAATTAACATCGGGTTCTCCGGCTAAAGATGCCGGCATTGCCGCCGGAGCGCCGTCAACCGATTATACCGGCATTCCCCGTGGTCTGGATGCAGGGTATGACATCGGTGCCTACGAACTGCCGGTGATTGTAAAAGAGCCGGTTGTTCAGATAAGTTACACGGACAGCAAGGCGATAGATTGTGTGTATGGTAATGTCATGAAAGCGCAGACAATCACTCCGGCCAATGATATTACTCTTAACAGTATACGGTTTCAACTGAGGAAGTCCGGTTCGCCTGCCGGAAATGTTGAGATATGCATCACGGCTGCAGATAGTACCGGCAGGCCCGTCGGGGATACTCTTGCTTCAGCATCTCTCCTCTGCGCAACCGTGACCGATTCAACCCAGTGGCATACCTTCTCTTTTATCAACGACTTAACATTAAAGGGCGGAACGAAATACGCAGTCTGTCTAAGTGCGCCTCAGGGTGACTCTTCGAACAGAATCTGGTATCAGGTAGATACCGCCGGCTCATATACTTCCGGTTTTGTTTGCCAGTCTTATTCAGCAGGAAAAAAATGGACAAATCTTGAAAACTATGATGCGGCTTTTAAAGTAGCAGGCTGGTAATGCATTAACAATATCACCCCCCTGAGAGCATAGTCCCTAATCTCTCAGGGGGTGATTCCTTAAACTCGGTATTTAACTTTTCAGCGCGTATTCCTTTTTTTGTTTGCTTTCCATAATTACGTACTCGTCGTAATTACTTAAAAAGCGCAATACTTCGTCTTTTGGGAATCTCCTGTCACCTCGCGGGCCGATGCGGTATGGCGTTAACACACCATTGTTACTCCATCTCCTGACTGTGTTGACGTGTATATTAAGTAATCTGGCAACCCCGCTAGTTGTTAACATCCGGTTATTGAGACTCTTTGTCATATTCTAACCTCACTTTTCTTGAAATAAACGTTCTCGTTAAAATATTTATACGTTACCGGGGTACATGAATAGATAGTATCCCATCGGGATGCAATACGATATTATGCGAAAGGCGTAATTCTTTTCTGATAAAAAGCGCAGAGACTCCACACTTAAAGTAGTAATATTATTCAGCCTTTTAGTCACTAAAAAACCAAATAAAACGGACTAAGCATTGAGAGGAAAACATATCATAAGGCAGGTGTGTAACCCGATAACAAAATACAATCAATGTGGATTCATAAAAGACAGAACACCAAACGGGGAACAGACCATCATCGGACTCCGGGAAGGGGAGCTCGGCGCCGTAGTCTTGGCGCTCTTTCGGAAGAACCGGACAGACGAGATCCCATGTAATAAAGGCTGCATGGGTCGGAATGGCCTTCAAGTTGAGGGGGAAATGGCTAATTATAGGGGACTTTAAACTTAATAACGGTGCCTTTCCCGGGAGTCGACTTGATGGATAGAGTGCCTGATAATAGTGAAATTCTTTCTCTGATACCAATCATACCCATCGATTTTTTACTGGTTATATTCGACTCAATTTCACTAAGATTAAACCCTTTTCCGTTGTCGGTAATACTGAATGTAGCATGATTTTTAAAGTAGGTAATTTTAATTCCGGCACGGGTTGACTCGGCATGCTTGACGATGTTCCGGACAGACTCTTGAATGATATGAAATATCATCAACTCTCTATCGTTTGGAAATTTAGTCTCATTCCCGGAAACTATTAAGGATATGCGCAAGTTATAAATTGTAATATGGTCATTAACCAAATCATCGATAGCTGCCATCAATCCCAGTTCGTTAATCAAGTGCGGCCTGAGATTTTGAGCATAACTGCGAAATCTCCGCAGGGTTACTGACAGTTCATTTTCAATTTCTGAAATTCTAGAAATGAGTATAGACTTATCCATACTGGTGACTTTATTGATAAGAGCGCCTACTTTCATGCGAATAATCGAAAAAGTTTGTAAATATTCATCATGAAGTTCCTGTGAAATCCGGACCCTTTCTCTTTCCTGGACATTATTGATTTGCGAGATATAGAAGGAAAGGGTATCTTGTCTCTTTTCGGGTGCTGTAACAGAAGTCCATGTTTCAAGGTAGAACATTTCATTATGTTCTTGCTTTAGAATCGTTGAATCCGCTTGTATCCAGATTTGTCCTTCGTTAGCCGTTTCGATATGGTATACATTTTTCCCATGACGAGTTTTCGTTGAATTTATCAGAGTTGTGGTATAACTATCCTGATTGTCTGTTGGCCACCAGGGAAAAGGTGGTTTCTGGTTCTTAAGCTTATCTAAAGAATAACCGGTAAGTGTTGTAAAGGCTGAGTTAACATAATTCACCGATAGTTCGTTACCGAGAATGAGAATCGGATGAGGCGAGCGGTCTATCAGTGTAAGGTTAACGTTATTGGCTCTCTTTAATTCTTGTGTCGTTTTTCTAGATTCGGTGATATCTATCCAACTTGATACAAAATAGCCTGATTCGTCATTAATATTAACACGTTTGGTGTAAATTTGGACCCAGAAATCTTCTCCGGATTTCGTGATGAAATTAGCTGTGACGGAATTTTTCGTTTCATTAAAGGCTGAACTATATTTAGGGTAAATAATACCGGGTTTCTTTCGGGGCCAAAACGGGAACGGTGGGAATAATCCGTATAATTCCTGACTGGAATATCCGGTAATTTTTTGAAATGCATGATTTACGAAAAAAATGGATTTGTCTGGTTTATATATGCAAATGGGTATTGGAGCGTTGTCGAAAAATTGCTGGTTAACGGGTATCGTACTCAGAATCTGATCGATGGTGT
>CAYXEG010000223.1:0-3040 GCA_964463875.1 uncultured Dehalococcoidales bacterium | reverse complement strand
CAACCCTGCGACTGAATCGGTGGGAGTTTTACCTATCATCAATGACAGTCCACCAAAACAATATCTGTTTTGTACCCCGTTAGGTTACTGAAATCGTATGATATTCTATGATTAAGTCCTGGCAGGCCTCATCCGTATTGGCTGGGTCGTCAAAAGGCAATCGGGTACGTCTCATTGAAGAAGCCCTGCACATCGCTTTAGCTCTGCCAATCAATTGGTTTGAAATCAACCACCCTGTCGTTATGCATCTGGCATTGGAATTTAATGTCACAACCTGTGACGTCTGTTACCTGTATGTCGCTCGGAAAGCCGGTATACTTCTGGTAACCTTCGATGAAACCCTCGAAAAAGCGAGTCGAATCGGCTAATAATCTGATTTGCGCCTCGTCCCGCCCGGCGCATAAAGAACACGAAAAACCCTGACAGAAAGTCCCTTGCATTTTTCCGCTGAAACGTTTTACACTGAGAAAGCACAGAAAAAAGGAGCCGTCATAACTGAATAGCTACGGGGAGCTTGGAGAGCCAGGCTGAGAGGATGGACTTAACCGCTATTCGCGGTAATCGACATCGACCCGTTGAACCTGATCCGGATAATGCCGGCGGAGGGAGTTCACTGGTATCATTGCAGAGGGCCACCCTTCGATAAAGGGTCGGCTCTTTTTATTTGGGGGAAATTGTGAACGCACTGCTGCTGGTGAACGGAATCCTGACTCAGCCTGATATCGTTAAAAAGCGGATTCAATCCGTCGCCTTCGACCGGATTATCGGTGTCGACGGCGGCTCCCGCCACGCCCCGGCGCTCGGCGTTTCTCCCGATACCATCATCGGCGACATGGATTCCCTCGCCGATTCCGATAAAAACAGCCGTCCCGGCTGCCGCATTATCACCTACCCGGCTCAAAAAAATGCCACCGACCTCGAACTTGCCCTCATCTACGCTGTCGAACAGGGAGCCGATTTTATCGTCATGGCCTGCGCTGCCGGCGGGCGGCTCGATATGACCCTCGCCAACGTCATGCTCCTCGCCCGCGAGCACTTGAAAGAATGCCGCATCGAAATCTGGGACGGCCCCTGGACCGCCTGGCTTCTTCGGCCGCCCGGAGAACTGGTTAACGGTAATCCCGGTGATACCGTTTCCCTCATCCCGCTTCACGGAGCAGCTTCGGGTATCACCCTGGCCGGCTTTACCTACCCCCTCGAAGACGAAACGCTCTCGCCGGGCGAAAGCCGCGGCCTCAGTAATGTCATAAACTTGTCCCCGGCCTGCATCAGCTTCAACGAAGGCCTGCTGCTGGCCGTTCATACCCCCGGTAATCCGGAGAATTGCTAAGGAGGTACCCCCATGACCGAAAAAAGAACCGTCAATGTCGGAGTCCAGGTCCTGCCCCTCGTCGAGGATGTCTACCCCGTCGTCGATAAGGCAATCGAAGCTATCCAGGCAAGCGGCGTCCGCTACGAGGTCGGCCCGCTCGAAACGACCCTCGAAGGCGACGACCTCGATGAGCTTATCGAGGTGGCAAAAGCCGCCCACCGCGCCTGCTTCGCCGCCGGCGCCGGAAGGGTCGTCACCATTATCAAGATTGCCGATGCCCTCGAAGGCACCTCCATCGAACAGAAAACAGGGAAATACCGGAAATGAACTGGAAAAAGAGCTTCCTGCCGCCGGTAGTCCTCATTGTTATCCTCGTTCTCGGCTGGTTTTTCGTGGCGAAAGTCAGCGGCATGAGTTCGTTTGTCCTGCCGTCTCCCATCGACGTCCTTCAAGCCGGCTGGGAAACCCGTAAACTGCTGATGAGCGCTATCGGCACCACTCTCCTCGCTACCGGTATCGGCCTGGTGCTGGCCCTCGTCGCTGGTGTCGGCATCGCCGCCCTGATGGACTTCTGGCCGCTCGCCAACCGGGCGCTCTACCCGCTGCTGGTCGTTTCCCAGACGATTCAGATACTCGCTATCGCCCCGATTATCATTATCTGGTTCGGCTTCGGCCTGACACCGACCGTCCTCATCGTGGTGCTCTTCTGCTTCTTCCCCCTCGCTATCAGCACCGCTGACGGGCTGACCTCGGCCGACCCGGAACTGATTGCCCTTCTCCGCGCCATGGGCGCCTCGAAACGCCAGATTTGGCGGATGGTTCGCCTCCCTTCGGCGCTCCCCTCGTTCTTTTCCGGCCTCCGCCTGGCTGTTACTTACAGCATCGTTGCTGCCACTATCGGCGAATGGGTCGGTGGTTCCTCCGGGCTTGGCCTCTACATGCTTCGCTCGAAAAACGCCCTCGCCACCGACCAGGTATTTGTTGCCATGTTCATCACCTCGTTACTCAGTATCGGCCTGTTCGTCCTGGTTCAGATAATCGAACGGTTAACCCTGCCCTGGTACCATTCCACCCGGCGCGCCGAGCAATGGGATGACGTGGGCATTTACTAATTACCAATGGAGAAAAAGACTATGAAACGCATTATGTTTGCCATACTGGCACTGCTCCTGGTACCTCTTGCCGCTTCCTGTAACAAAACTGCCGGGACGGAACTGACCCCGGTAACCTTCATGCTCGATTGGGTGCCGAACACCAACCATACCGGCATCTTCGTCGCCGAGGTAAAAGGCTATTTCGAAGACGCCGGACTCGATGTCACCATCATCCAGCCCGGCGAGGTCTACGCCGAAGCCGCCGTCGCCGGAGGCACCGTCGATTTCGGTATCAGCTTCCAGGAAAACGTCACCATGTCGCAGGCCGATGACGTTCCCATTGTCTCCGTCGCCGCCGTCCTCCAGCACAATACCTCCGGGTTCGCCTCATTAGCTGACCGTGGAATAGAAACTCCTGCTGATTTCGAAGGCCTGAGTTACGGCGCCTGGGGTTCCCCCTTCGAGGAACCGACCCTCGAAATGCTGATGGAATGCGCCGGAGCCGATTTCTCGAAGCTGGAAATCAGGCAGGTCGGCTGGTCCGACCCGATGGCCCTGCTTGCCGAACGGCAGATTGACCTGGCCTGGATATTCTACGGCTGGCAGGGATTCCAGGCACAGCAGCAGGGCATCG
>CAYXEG010000222.1:0-3077 GCA_964463875.1 uncultured Dehalococcoidales bacterium | reverse complement strand
ATCTGGAACAGCCGATGCTGTCGCACCGGCCGGCCCGTTCGCAGTCAGCTCTGCCAGATTGAACCCAGTGAGTACGCTGGTCGGGGGAGTAAGTCTTTCCGCCGGTGTTCCGGGACAAGCCTGGGCCGGAACACTGGGAATGGTAACCTGTGACAATATGATTCTCTCGAATGCCCACATTATTGCCCTGGATTTGAACAACAATTTCCTCTCTCCCGGAACCCCGGTTATCCAGCCGGGGAGCTATGACGGAGGAACCCCTTTGGTTGACGAAGTAGCACAATTATATAAGTACATTCCCATAACCTTTTTACCCAATCCCTCAGCCAATGCCCAGGAGGCATTGCTCGAGCACTACCCTTACCCGCAGGTAAAACAGAATACAGCGGACGCGGCCATAGCCACCATCAATTCCGGAACCAGTTTTTCACCTGGTACCCAATTCGGGGCAGATAGCCCGTATGGTAATTACTCCATTTCAGGAACAACCACGGTAGGGTACGGTGATTTCGTACGAAAATCCGGCAGAACGACCGGGGTTACTCATGGTGTCGTTTACATGACAAATGCCTCTGTCACGGTTGACTACGGGGGCGGTAAAGCGGCTCGCTTTGTCGACCAGATTGTTGTGTTGGGAGAACCTTTTTCAGGTGAAGGTGATTCCGGTTCCATCGTCGATAAAGGAGGCAAGTTTGTCGGGCTTGTATTCGCCGGCTCCAGCTTCGCCTCCCTTGTCTGTAAAGCTGAGTATATTATCGAAGGGCTTGGTATCGTTGTCGAACCGCCTCAACTGAATGCAACCGTCAATGTCAATGTATCCCTGACGGAGCGTATCGCCGGGAAAAACGCGTTTATTTCTGCAACCGCAATGGTAGATGTCGAACAGAGCGGTTCTCCGCTGAAGGGTGCCGTTATCGAGGGACACTGGAGTGAACCCGGTTATGACATTGTGTCTGCTGTCACCGGTTCGGGCATTACGACGTTTGATTCTGACAGAGTGAAAAACCCGCCTGCCGGTTCGGCGTTTACCTTTATCGTTGACCGTATTACGAAGGATGGTGTTGTTTACAACCTCGTTGGCAATCCGACTGATTCTGCAACCCGATAGACAGTTGATTGGTTATGTGAGGGGCCGGCTGTGCCGGTCCCTCTTTTTGTGTCGAATCCCGGCTCAATAACCCTGTATCCGAAATACCCTCTAAATTTCCCACGACCTTACGGTAGGGGTTTTTCCTTACTACAGGCTCCGCCTGCCCTGCACTTTTGTAATTGTTACCGGCGAAAGTTTCTTAATTCCGTATGTCAATCGGGACCGGTATCCAGAAAATCCTGAAACATTTTACTTTCGAAAAGTGCAGGGTCAACTTCATCCATCGACCTTACCGGTCGGGGATTTAAATAAAGTAGCTTAAATGTCTCTCAAATATGTCTCGGGATTATTGAGAAAATCCTTGTAGAGTCGGTACATTTCGGTATCTTTGTAGCTGATGGTCTCCAGCGTTGTCTTGTTAAAGCTGTATATCGTCGCTTCCGGAAAAGCCAGCAAAATGGGTGAATGGGTAGTGATAATGAACTGAGCATGCCCGGTTTGACTGTTTTTTTTCAGAATCTGAAGTAATCTTATCTGGCTCTGCGGCGAAAGAGCTGTTTCCGGTTCATCGAGCAGGTAAAGTCCCTTTATCTTGAAACGGGCTTCGAAGTAGGCTAACAGGGATTGCCCATGCGATTGCGTTAACAGGGAACTCCCACCGTAATATTCCAGTAGTGCCGGGGTAGCATGACTCCACTCATCGAGAAAACGGGCGAAGTCCTGGAATATTTGGGAAGCAAAGAATGAACCGGGAACGGAACCATTAACCCATTCTTTTTCGATATATTTGTAAAGCTCATCTTCATACGCATTATACCGGTAGCGGGTTCTTTCAGTGTCCTCCCAGATATGAATATCGCACTGACGGCAAATTGCTTTTAACAGGGTAGACTTTCCGGTTCCGTTTTCCCCCACGAAAAACGTTACCGGCCTGGTAAAGGAGATACTTTCAGTATTTTGCAGGATACTTAGATTAAAAGGGTAACAATCCCGGGTTGGAAATCGATGCGATAAAATAGCTACCCTGTTGAGATGCATCAGCCGTTCTCCTCTGCCTGAAATACCACGGTCGTTTCCCCTTCTTTACTCTTCTTTATTCATGGAAATCATTCTGAGGTACATACCGGACTTACGTTAAAATTATAGCTGCTTGCACCAATGAATAACAAGACGACGATGAAAGTGTTCCGATTTTCACCAAAGCCCTTCACTATCGAACGTATGATAAATGTGCCTGTTCTTTTCGGAAAGTTTACGACTTTTTTATTCTTTTCAACGTATAGTAACAATTGCGACATATATCGTTCATTGGAACAGATTCATCTTTAAACGATTGACGTAGTTGTACAAGTGAGGGATGATTTCGCAAATTCGCTGATTTGTAGTTTTTTGCCAATCCTATATTCGGCATTCCGAAATCTTCTCCGGGATCGCAGGTACCTAGCTCCCCGATAGAATTAATGGTAGTGCCCATCCATATTTCATAACAACCTCTTTGAAACTTTTCTTCCTCTTTAAAGTCTTTCCTCAAACCGATTGAACCATCCATTCGACTATTTATACCAATCCCTAATCTCCATACGCCCAGGTCCTCCGCTATTCTGCAAACTCCTGCTCTGTCCGATTTGTTATGTTCGAATTCGAGAAATTGGATTTCTACTTTCAAATTACTATTTCTTTTCTCACTGATGGCGGTTTGCAGGCGTCGTATATTTGAGAGAACCAGGCTTAAATCACCTCCTGCTCTATATCGGGAATAACTTTCCTGTGTTGCCCCGTCAACACTGATAATAAGATGTTGAAGGCCACAATCGACCATTTTTTGAATATCATCATCTGTAAATTGAATAGAAAAATTGGAAGATACGCAAGTACCAACATTGTTATCATGTAAATATGAAATGATTTTGAAAATGTCTCTGTTGAGAAACGGTTCTCCTTCATCATACAGCCATACCCGAAAAAGGTACGGTAATAAATCCTGAAT
>CAYXEG010000221.1:0-3099 GCA_964463875.1 uncultured Dehalococcoidales bacterium | reverse complement strand
ACCGTGATATCAGTCGAACGGCTTCCTGAACTTGCCGACAAAGCCCGCCGGACGCTGGAGAACCTGGGGTATACCAACATCACTGTTCACTATGCAGGCGAAACACTCGGCCGGCCGGAAGAAGCCCCCTACCATGCAATCATCACCACCGCCGGAGCGCCATCCGTCCCCCCGGAACTAATCGCACAACTCGAATATGGAGGAAAACTCGTCATCCCCGTCGGTACCCGGCAAAGCCAGGAATTGTACCAGGTTACCCGGCTGAGATACAGCAACCGAATCCGGAAACTCGGTGGTTGCCGATTCGTCTCGCTTATCGGCAAAGGCGCCTGGGAAGAATAAGACCTCGGGAAGGAGAACCAACATGGATGTTTTTGAAGCAATAAAAACACGCCGCAGCGTGCGTAATTATAAGCCTGACACGGTCGATGACGAAACGTTAACCAGAGTCTTCGAGGCTGCCCGCAATGCTCCTTCATGGAAAAACTGCCAGTGCTGGCGTTTCATCGCGGTAAAAAACCCTGATACCAAAGCAAAAGTCGCCGATTGCCTTATCGGAGGACAATCCTTCGAGAACCCCGGCAAGAAAGCCATTCTCCAGGCTCCGGTTCTGGTCGTCTCCTGCGCCGAAACGGGCAAGTCAGGCATGAACGCCGGCGAATACGCCACCGACAAGGGTGACTGGTTCATGTACGATATTGCCCTGGCGATGCAGAATTTCTCCCTGGCGGCACATGCCCTCGGGCTTGGCACGGTCCACCTGGGGCTGTTCGATGCCGGAAAAGTCGCCGGGATCCTCGGCGTTCCCGAAGGCTTCCGGGTTGTCTCGATGACCCCGCTCGGTTACCCTGCTGAAACCCCGAAGGCAGTACCGAGAAAAGAACTCCCGGAAATCGTCTTTCATGACAGATTCGGCGCGTAGTTCCAGGGTTGCATGAATCCGGCAAACCAGAATTACCTGCGCCGGAAAGGCCGTTCTCCTGAAGCAAGGAGGAGGCTGGGCTGCTTGTGCGACTTGCTGTGAGTAGTAACAACGTCTATAATAAGGAAAATAAGTTTAGCAGGTGAGTAAATGAACCAGTACGGGATGAATAATATCCGCAATGTTGTTCTGCTTTCTCACAACGGCGCGGGCAAAACCTCGATTTCGGAAGCCGCGCTCTTCAACAGCGGAGCAATCAACCGGTTGGGAAAGGTCGTTGACGGAACCACAACCTCCGATTACGACCACGCAGAGGTTAAGCACCAGATAAGTATTAACCTCTCAGTTCTTCCGGTCGAGTGGAAAGACACCAAGATAAACATTATCGATACCCCGGGCTATTCCGATTTCGTCGGAGAAGTGAAAGCCGGAATCAGGGTATGCGAAGGTGCGATTCTTACTGTCTGCGCCGCTTCGGGCGTTGAAGTCGGCACCCTGCAAATGTGGACCCGCTGCGAAGAAGCCGGGCTCGCCCGAATGATTATCGTCAACAAGATGGACCGTGAAAACGCTGATTTCGCCAGAACGGTCGCCGATATCCAGGAAAAATGCGGCATCCATTGTGTTCCTTTCCAGTTACCTGTCGGTTCCCAGAGTACTTTTACCGGCATCGTCGATTTGCTGACCGGCAAAAGCTACACCGGAACAGAAGGCACGGAAGGAGATATTCCTGCCGATATGCAGGACACGGTAGCTTCCTACCGCGAGAAACTCATCGAAGCTGCAGCTGAGTTCAATGACTCTCTCCTCGAGAAGTATCTCGGCGGTGAAGAACTCAGCATGGAAGAGCTGAACAATAGCCTCAAACAGAGCGTCCTGAGCGGAAAGGTTGTACCGATTCTGGCCGGCTCGGCAACGAAGAACATCGGTATGAAGAACCTGATGGACGCGGTCAAGGAATATCTTCCTTCGCCGGCGGAGTGCGGTGTCGTCGTCCTTAACCAGGAAGGCGGAGAAGAGACCGTGAAAGCCGGAGAAGACTCACCGTTGGCCGCCCTGATATTCAAGACCACGGCTGACCCGTATGTCGGAAAACTCACCTTCTTCCGGGTTTTTAACGGCGTCATCAACAGTAACTCCCAGGTATATAACGCCAATAAAGGTGAAAACGAACGAATCGGCCAGTTATTCATGCTCAGAGGAAAAACCCAGGAAACGGTCACGAAAATCATCGCCGGCGATATCGGCGGCGTGGCAAAACTGAGCGTTACCAGCACCGGCGATACCCTCTGTACCCAGGACAAGCATGTTAAACTGCCGCCGATTGTCTTCCCGAGCCCTGTTTTCAGCCAGGCGGTCTACCCCAAAACGAAAGCTGACCTCGATAAACTCGGCTCAGCCCTTAACCGCCTCGTCGAACAGGACCCGACCCTTCACGTGCGCCGGGATACTGAAACGGGAGAAACCATCCTTTCGGGACTTGGAGAAACCCAGCTCGATGTCGCCGCCGAGGAAATCCAGAGCAAATTCGGCGTCAGTCTTCTCCTCGAAACCCCGAAAGTACCCTATCGCGAAACTATCACCTCGACCATTCAGGCAGAATACAAGCACAAGAAACAGACCGGCGGCCACGGCCAGTACGGACATGTTCTCCTGCGACTTGAACCCCTGCCCGTCGGCAGCGGCACAGAGTTCGTCGATGAAGTCGTCGGCGGCCGTATCCCGAGGAACTACATTCCGGCCGTTGAAAAAGGCGTCAATGAAGCCATCAACGAAGGCGTTATCGCCGGTTACCCTGCCACCGATGTCAGAATTTGCGTCTACGACGGCAGCTTCCACCCGGTCGATTCCTCAGAAATCTGCTTCAAGATTGCCGGCTCCGGCGCCTTCAAGAAAGGCATGACCGACGGACGCCCGATTCTGCTTGAACCTATCATGAATATCACCGTCACCGTTCCCGATAACTATACCGGCGATATTATCGGCGACCTCAATACCAAGAGGGCGCAGCTTCAGGGTATGAACCCGGCTAACGGGATGAACGAAATTAAGGCACAGGCGCCCCTGGCGGAAATTCAGCGCTACGCCATCGACCTGAAATCGATTACCCAGGGCAAAGGAACCTTTACCATGGAATTCAGCCACTACCAGCCAATGCCACAGATGAACATGCAAAA
>CAYXEG010000220.1:0-3142 GCA_964463875.1 uncultured Dehalococcoidales bacterium | reverse complement strand
TTGCGGGCGATTTCCCGCTGCTGAACATCCGGACCATGGTCGGCAATTTCGGCCAGTATCTGGAACTTGGTCGTCAGGTTCTTGTTTCTCAGGACTTCAATCATACTTCACCACACTTGACTGAACATAAACTTGAATAGATTTCACATTATTATAGCAATTCCCGGTGGAAAATCAAAAAAGGGTTTTTTGGTACTGTTAGCATTTGGTTGGTAATGATGTCATTACGAATGAAGCAAACCTGTCCCGGTTTTCTCCCTTTCGTAAAGTGGCACATTCCGTATAAGCGAAGCGCAATCGGGAGGAGATGAAGAGGGATTTAGAATTCTTTCATATATCTCTTCATTCTCGTATCTGCCAACAAAAACGGAACAAAACCTTTTTTAGAGAAATTTATGACAGACTGAAAAGCTTTGAGAGAAGCCCCCCTTGATTCTCCCCTTCCCGGGCGAAATCGGGAAGGGGAGAGAGGGGAAAAGCAAAGAGTGAACACTGCGTGGTTAAAGCGACCGGTAAATATCGCTTTACGACGCTATCATTAAAACTCAATCCCCGATTGAGCCTTAACGCCTGATTTGTAGTGATGTTTTATTTCAACGTTTTCAGTCACGAGGTCGGCATAGTCGATAAGTTCTTCGGGCATATCACGCCCGGTTATGACCACATGGAGATTTGACGGGCGGGCTTTCAGGGTATCGATGACTTCATGAACATCGAGCCAGCCGAATTTCAGCGGGTAGCTGAGTTCATCGAGGATAACCATATCGTAATCGCCGGAACCGATTTTTCCCCGGGCAATCGCCCAGAGGTTTTCGGCCATCGATTCGCTTTTCTCGATGTCCCCGACGACCCCCGGCCGGGCAAATCCGGCGCCTCCGGCAATAAGCTCGATACCCATTCTCCGGGCGGCTCTATGCTCGCCGAAATTGGCTTTCGCATTCTTGATGAACTGGAGCATGACAACCGCTTTGCCGTGTCCCCAGGCCCGCATCGCCAGCCCCATGGCAGCGGTGGTTTTTCCTTTGCCGTTGCCGGTATAAATCAAAACCAGTCCGCGGGTATTTTTTTCCTGTTCCCGCGAATCGATTGGAGAAGTTCTATCCGGCAGTATCTGTTCCATCGGCATTTAATCAATTTACCTTGTTTTAATACAACTTTACTTGATATTATACGGGTGAAAGAGGCTTTTGTCAAGGGTTTTTATCGGAAATTAACAGGTTAGAGCGAAGCCATTCCTTCTGTGCGTATCCACTTGTGAACGAGGTCGGATTTCGCCCAGAGAATATCACTCTCAGGATTGCCGTACTTCCGGGCGAAGTACCTGACCGGGGTTTCGTAATTCATCCGTAAGCCGGGAGTGTTCCGGTTGAGAAAGGTTTCGATTACCTTTTCGACGCCGTCCTCTTTGAGATTACCGAGGCGCCACCAGCCGGTCGGTTCGCCGCAGTTCGGGTAGACGTTGAAATCGCTATCGATAGAGAAAGCAGTGATTTTCGGGTCATCGTTCAGGGGATTGTCGTCCTCCATGAGTTCCGGCAACAGTTCCGCTTCTGTTTTCAGAAAACTGTTTACCGTTTCCTTTTTTCGATGCTCCAGGGTTTTCTCAACCAGGCAGCCAGGAAGCTTTTCAATATCGTCTTTTCTTAAAGCGATATCCAGCAGGTTGTAGCCCTCGCCCATCGGGGTAAAGGTATTGAAGAAACAGGTGAAATTCCTGCCCAGATCGTTGACCCGCTCTTCGAGCCGGGTTTCTTTCAGTACCTCCATCAGCCGGCGGATATCGTCGAGAGTCGTTGTAAAGGGAAAAACCTGGACCCGCGGAGTGACACCGTTCTCAAGAAGGACATCGAAAGCTTTCAGGATATCACGGTAAGCGCCTTTACGGCCGGTAAAGTAATCGGTATTCTTCTCCGTCCCGTACATGGTTATCTGAACGATTTCCACGCCCAGTTCCCGCAGCCAGGGAGCGTAATCCGGGTCTCTCGCCAGCCGCCAGATACTGGCAAGCTCGAAACGGGATGTCTTTCCGGTGCTCAGTCGATTTTCAAGTTCCCACAATTCGCGGTAGTTATCAGGGAAATCCGGCTCGCGATACCAGGTAGTGCAAATCAATTCTTCGAAAAATGGTTCTCCATTCCTTGTATAGTTCCTGAACTGTTCGGCAACCTTGATGAATTCTTCGATGGGAACATTCGGATTCCGGCTGTGTCCGAGCCAGCAGTGTTTACACCGGTTCGGGCAGCCGTGCATATCCATCTGAATCGCCGCTTTCATGGTCGCCTTCCATCAGTTACGATAAATTAACTTCATCAGCATATCACAAATAGGTGAAGAGAAAAAGAGATATATTCGGATACTGTTTACATATGGTTGGTGTGTTCACTGACATCTCAAAGGCAGTATCGATCAACCTATTATCCCCCCTTTTGTAAAGGGGGCCAGGGGGATTTAGTAATTTCTGACCACTTATTTTCTTGTTTGCCAACTAAAACCAAACAGAACTAAAAAATTTCAGTTTTGAGATATATCAAATATTGACTTATAGCAGAATCGTACCTAATATGTAACTGATGATTAAAGAACTTGATAGTGTAGTCTTAACTGTCGATTTACCCGAGCATCGTTTGCAGAAAGGCGATATCGGAACCGTTGTGCTTCTTCATCAAAAAAAAGGTTATGAAGTAGAATTCATGACGCTTGGCGGTACGACTCTGGCAGTCATTTCACTCACCCCCTCAACAGGTTCGCCCGGTCGGAAGCAGGGAAATCGCCCAGGCACGCTCACTTTAACGCCTGTTTCAATAAACAACCTGCCGAACGGAAGTAGACTTCATTCGATTTTTAGTGCGTTTACCCACACTTCAAGGAACTGGGTGAGTATCCGGGCGGTGGCGCCCCAGATGATGTTTTTATTGCAGTAGTAGAAAAACCCCTCGCTGGTGCCGTCGTTAACCGGGTCGTCTTCCTGCCTGAGACAGTCATCCGCCGTTAAAACGGACATCGGTACCGTTATCAGTTCGGCCACTTCGACCGGGTCTTTAATCAGTTCGACCGGCCAGGGGATAACGCCGATATACGGCGTAATCAGGTAATTGGTATGCATGGTCGGGCGGTCGTCGAGCGCTCCCAGGACTTCCACGAT
>CAYXEG010000219.1:0-3163 GCA_964463875.1 uncultured Dehalococcoidales bacterium | reverse complement strand
CGAGTGAATCAAGCGGTCAACGATTACTGGATACCGGCTTTCGCCGGTATGGCGACAAGCTAGTGTACCGACTTTTACTGTTATGGCGGTGATTAGCCTACTCGCTTTCGCCGGTATGGCGATAGTTGATATACGCCGGTATGGTGTTAGTTACCATACTGACTTTCACCTGAACATCGGAGAAAACTTAATCGGAACAAAAATGAGGAGGTGAGCGGCTATGGCAGATAAAAAATTATCCGGCATACTGCGAAAAAGAATCACCCGGGGGTTGATACAGGCGATTATCCTGTTCGGTGTCCTGTTCGGGATATCGTTTCTCCAGGGTACCGAAGCCGGGCAGTCGGCCTTCGCCCGGGCGGCGGTTTTCAGTCTCCTGCTCGTTTTCGGCTACAGTCTGAACCAATTCTTCAACGAGGTGTATAAAGCAAAACTATTTCGGCAGTACTACGAGACCGGAACAGCTCTCGGCATTGTTCTCGGCGGCCTCGGTTTCTGGCAAACGCTGGCTTCTTTCAACGAGTTCCGGTTATGGCCGGAAAGGCTGGCCCTGATTACCCTGAGCGGACTGACCGGCTACGCCCTGTCCCGCCTGGCGGCGTACCGGGGCAAAAGGGAAGGCGGGCTGTGGTGGGGATTCCTCGGCTGGCTGGAGGGGAAACCGGCGCTGAAGTTTCTCTTCGGTATACTCATCGGCCTCTACCTGGTGTATCTCCGGCCGTACCTGAGCATCGACCCGAACGCCCTGACCGTCATCGAATGGTTTATTTTCTGTATCCTGGTGCTGGCAATACTGATTCGGGTCTGGTCGGGCGCCGAAAGGCAGGTGGTCAACGAGGAACCGGGTAAAGGCTGGAAAAAGCACGCTCCGGCGGTCGGGAAACTGACCGGTACCGGGCACGAGGCGATGATACGGAGCGAACGGCAGTTCGTCAGCATCGGCGAGCCTGCTGCGCTCTACGTGCTGATGGTTATTCTCCTCCACGATAACGGTATCAGCGAACCGGATATCGTCAGGACCGCCGAACCGCTGATGAATTTCAAAGGAATCAACCAGGCGCGTCAGAGCAGCCTGATACTGAGCCGGCGAGCGCAGAAACAGCAGAAAAAACTGCGGGAGACGGCCGCGGCCGAATCGTTCAGCCGTATCGGAACGATGGGTAACCTGAACCGGAGCCTGTCACGGGGTAGAAATCGGCGGAAAACAGAATGGCTGATGAAAAACAATGGTGAAGAAACCCCGCTCGAAACCCTGCGGCAGAACTTTATCAAAGGCGGCGACCGGTCAGGGCTGTTCACCCGGCTAATCGTCACCCTCCACCGGAGCGGGCGGTACTCGGAGCACATCGTTTCGGCGCTGAGAAACCTGACCGACGATGCCGGAAATCCGGTCGATTTTGCGGTGAAGAAGCTACTGACGGATTTGAGAATGACAGCGGAGGAAGAGGTATAAGAGAGTGATTTTTTCAGGTGATAAAGAATGAAAAGAGGCAATCGGATAATTACTAAATCCCCCTGTCCCCCTTTACAAAAGGGGGTATTGGGTTTGACAACAATCGAAATCCAGGAAAGTCTGGAGGGAGAACGGAATAGTGAGATGAAATTTGAGATTCCCTCCTCCGAGGGAATGACACACCCCATGGAGCGGAATCCGGTTGATTTCGCGGTGAAGAAGCTACTGACGGATTTGAGACTGGAAACGGAGGAGGGAAGTAATTAGTAATTAGTAGTGAGTAATTGGCAGAACGATAAGAAAGGTTTTCAAGCCTGTACAGTAATAGAAAATGCAGCCGCGTTATTGATGGATACCGTTTTTCAACGGGATGGAGAAGTAAAATATTCGGGAAATAAAGGAGGAAACAGATGGCACAGATAACAGTCACGGAGGCGAGGGATTATTGCGAGAGGGTACTTCAGGCGGTATCGAAGGTATTCGTGGGCGATACGGCTATTCTCGAAAAACTTTTAGCGGCGGCGCTCTCGAACGGACACGTTCTCTTCGAAGACTACCCGGGGCTGGGCAAGACGATGCTTGCTAAGGTCTTCACCCGGGTCATCGGCTGCGATTACGGGAGAATCCAGTTTACGCCCGACCTGCTCCCGGCCGACATTATCGGCGGTAAGATTTGGCGGCCGGCTGATTCAAGCTTCGAACTGGTGAAAGGCCCGGTTTTCACCAATATACTGCTTGCCGATGAAATCAACCGGACACCGCCCAAGACGCAGGCAGCCCTGCTGGAGGCGATGCAGGAAAGGAAGGTAACCATCGAGGGCGAAACCCATCCGCTGGCCATGCCGTTCTTCGTCCTGGCTACCCAGAACCCGATTGAACAGGAAGGCACCTACCCGCTGCCGGAAGCCCAACTCGACCGTTTCCTGATGAAAATGTCACTCGGTTACCCGCGAACCGAAGAAGAGGAAACGATGATAATGGAGCGGCGTATCCTGTGGAAAGACGACGACCCTTCCGGCAGCATCGAACCGGTGATAACCTCGGAGGAATTCCTCACACTGCAGCACATGGCGGAGAACGATATCTATATCGACCGGAGTATTCTCGAGTATATCGCCCGGATTGTCCGGGCAACCCGGGAGCATCCGCTGGTGGATATCGGTTCCAGTCCCCGCGGCGGCCTCAGCCTGCTGAAGGTTTGCCGCTGCTTGGCGCTCATTGCCGGGCGCGACTACGTGGTCCCGGATGATGTGAAGATGGTTGTCGGGGAAGTGCTGTCCCACCGCATCATCCTGATTGTCGAGGAGATGATGGAAGGGACGCAGCCGACCCAGGTTATCGGGGAGATAATGGATAGCATACCGGCCCCGCTCGAATACGCCCGCAAGGAGTAGAAACATGCCTGCAAAACGACAATCGAACCTGCTGATGCTGTTCATCCTGCTGCTGGTGACCGGGTTGTTTTTCGGGAACATTATCCTTATCGGCATGTCGCTTGTGCCGTTCATCGTGGTCTTGACCGGCCTGGCGGTTCAGGCGCCCGGCAGGATAACCGTCGAATCCGGCGAAGTACCCCCGAAGCTTCAGCTCGGCCGGGAGATAGATATCATAAGGACGGTGTATATCCGGGAAGGATACGGCCCGGTCAGGCTGTTCCAGAAACTGCCGGACGAGTTCGAGGTGATACGCGGCAACAATATCAGGGTTATC
>CAYXEG010000218.1:0-3191 GCA_964463875.1 uncultured Dehalococcoidales bacterium | reverse complement strand
CCCTTTCGTAAAGGGAGATGAAGAGGGATTTAGAATTTTTTCATATATCTCTTCATTCTCGTATCTGCGAACCAAAACTGACCAGAACTTTAATGAAAGCAACTTGATATATCGCTTCTCTTGATGTCCCGCCACCAGACAAATTCGCCGTCCCTGATTTGCTGCTCGCCCTTACGGAGAACGGACAGTTCTTTTTCAGACAGGGTTTCGCCTGAGTCCTTTAACCATTCAGCGAATCTGAGAAGAATAATGCTTTCGTCTTCGGATAATTCACCGATAACTGTTCTAAGTTCCTGTTTTTCCGCGCTCATGTTCTCACCTCATTCTGTGAAACGTCTTCATTATACCAGAATATAACAAGCGAAAACTATGTTGAAATATTACACATGATTATATTTCCCCGGACGGGCCTGATTTTTCCTCCCCAGCATCAGGTTGAGGGTGCTCATCTTTGGTACTTTGCGGACTTCGATGATGAACCGGAGCACCAGGAGAACCGTCAGGCCCCTCAGGATTCCTGAAATGGTAAAAAGGGTGCGAAGCTGGTATCCGAACATCTCCGGCAGAATCGGCGCCAGGTAGCCGCCCGCAAGCGCCCCAAGCGAGAGTGCAATACTGGTGATGCAATTGAACACTGCAATCTGTTTGGTGCGAGCTTTCGGGTCGGACGTGTCATAGAGAAAATTGATGCTGGTTAAATCGAAGCCCGACCAGATAAAGCCGCTGAAGGCGTTGGCGAAAATGAGGTAAACGGGGTTGGTGCTGACCAGCCAGAGCAGCGGCACCAGTGGCATCATACCTCCGGTGATTCTGATTATTCTCAAGTTACCGGCGGAGTCGGCCCGCTTGCCCCAGAAGGGCAGGAAAACAAGGGTTGTCAGGGTACTGGCGCAGTTGATGAGGGTATACGTCAGATAATCGAGCCCCAGGTCGCGCAGCATGTAGACGTTAAAAAACGGCCCGGAAAACATGATAGCAAAGTAAAACAGGCTCATGAAAACAGTATATTTCCCGACGTTCGTTTTGCCGACGGAACGAATCATATGCAGGATGCCCGGCCCGTTCGAATCTTTCGATTCGAGCGGCGGGTCATACATCCTGGAGAGGAAATACACGGAGAAGAGCCGGAACAGCAGCGCCCCTCCGAAAATGATGGCGAAACCGATGAAGACATTTCCGGTAAATGCCTGAAGGAGCAGTCCAGCCGCCAGGGTTGAGATGAGAATGGTTAGGTTGTAGATTCTGCCCCGGAAGCTAAAAAATCTGCCTCTTATTTTGATGTGGACGAGGTCGGCCATCATACTCTGCCATGCCGGGTTGACGACGGCGCCCGCAACCGACGAAAGCGTCACCAGCCCGATTATCCACCAGACTCCCATGTCAGGAAAAAAGTAAGGCAGGAGAAATATCGGCAGCCACATCAAAGCCTGTAAAAGGACAGCCGGTAGAATAAGTCGTTTCCTTCCGCCGGCTTTATCGACCAGGTAAGGTGTCGCCAGTTGTGAAAAGGCCGAGGCGAAACCGGGAAAACTGGAGAGAATGCCTATCTGCAGGGTCGTCGCCTGGAAAGCCAGGGCGAACGGGGTGATATAGTTCTGGGTCAGGCCGGTCATCATTGCGGCAACCGTGCCGTCGAGCGTGCTGTATTTCAGACTGCTTTTAATTTTCTGTCGTATCGTATAGTTGTGCATAAACTAAGAGGTACACCGTATCCTTCTCATAAAAAATAAACCCGGGATGTAATCCCCGGGTTTATGGTTTTATTCCAGTATTCAGTTTTGCAGTTTACTGCGAACTTGAACGGAAGGCACAATAAACCCGGGTTCGGCTCTCTAAAATAGCCGGGACGAAAACAACTCCACCGCCGTTCTTCATCCTCATTGGTCTAATGTGCATTCCTCCTGATTGATAGATTTATTTTAGTACACCCCTGAGGCGGATGTCAATCAATTTTTTACCGTTGTATCATATTTAACACGTTAACGGTATGAAGCGGATACAAGCTGACATTACCGGTCTTTTTATTGGTAAGAGGTATGATTGGTCGTGACTGAAAGACAAAAATATGATAATATGAAGTACTTTATAAATGTTTTTTTTGCATTGAAAGGACGTTGCAATGGCTGAAGACAACCGTTTCCAGCCCGGCCGGACTGTCCTGCTCCGGGGAATACAGCAGGGAAGAGTCCGGTACGCTCAACCAAGGATAGTCATACAGGACGAACCGGACATGGTGGTTCTCTATACACGGACCGGATTCTGGTGGAAGATGCCGGTCGCATTGGACGGGAGCCGCTCAGGCCCGGCGACGATACTGACCGGAAACTGGGTACTGAAAGACAATCAATGGCAAAACTTGAACCGACTTACCATGAAAAATCCCCTTTCCTCGTATTCGGCCGAGATTTTTTACAACGCGGCTGATAACTCGGTACGGTGCTGGTATATCAACATGGAAGAACCGTTCCAAAGGACGACGCTGGGCTTTGACTGTCTTGACCTGATGCTCGATATCGTGGCGGCTCCGGACCTCAGTACCTGGCGATGGAAGGATGAGGATGAACTCGAAGAGGCGGCACGCTTCGGGGTGATTTCATCCGCCAAAGCCGATGAGTTACGGCACGAGGGAGAAAAAGCCATTCACTGGCTGCAATCGGGGAAATCGCCCTTTAATGAATGGATACGCTGGACTCCCGACCCGCTCTGCCCGATACCGGTGTTACCGGAAGGCTGGGATATCATCGAGGAGTCAGGATAGCGACTTCGTATCCCGGCTCTTTTTCACCCTCTTTGCCATGAAGATATCCGGTTTACCCGGGCCATTGGCGTCCGGCAGGATGCCGACGATGGTGAAACCGACCTTCTGGTAGAATTCATACGGGTGGCCGCCCGGATTTTTTATATTTTGCAGTTTCTCCAGCACGTTCGGGTAGAGGTCGATTCCCGATACCGTTGTCCGGAAGTTCTCATCGTCGGTACCGAGGTAGATGGTCGAGCCTCCGAGTTTTCCGACGACTTCTTCGAGGGCAGCTACCAGTTGCCGGCCGATTCCCTGACGCTGAAATCCGGGTTTAACGACCAGCGGGTGCAGTTCCCAGGTATGGCCGTCGTAATGCCTGATGCCGCCGACCCAGCCGAGAACGTCGTCCCTGTCATCTGCCGCCAGGAAACAGATACGGCCGTCCTGAAGG
>CAYXEG010000217.1:0-3209 GCA_964463875.1 uncultured Dehalococcoidales bacterium | reverse complement strand
TCGTCTATTCGGTGATAGTGCTTTTCTCAGATGACAGGTGCTTCGCGAAGATTTGCTTGAGGAGGGAGAGCGACAACAGGAAGTGAACGGAGTAATGAGTAATTGGTAGTTGGTAGTGAGAGGAACGAGGATTCTTAGAAACGCACATAGGGATTCTTTTATCAATAGACCCTTGACAAAGTAAAATATAAAAAGCTATATTTTACTTTAAGCGTTATAACTATATTATAAATTATTTTATTACAGGGAATTGGTCTTTGGATATTTCTGAATTCAAGGCGGGTGAATGGCGGAAAGCTTACTACTACACGTATTTTTGCCCGGAAAAAATCAATCATGCTTTTAGCTGGTCGGATGAAACACTGAATGAACTGCTGGAACGGGCGTCGTTAAACCTTGGAGAACTTAATTCGTTTTCGCGGTTCGTTCCGGATAAGGACATGTTCATCAGGATGCACGTAGTGAAGGAAGCTGTCACGTCGAGTCGTATCGAGGGAACACGAACCAATATCGAGGAAGCTGTCGCCAAAGAGCCTGAAATAATCCCGGAAAAGAGGGATGACTGGCTGGAGGTTAATAACTACATTGAGGCGATGAACAGCGCCATCGATGAGCTCGGAAGATTACCTCTTTCCAACAGGCTGATGCGAAATATCCACCGGGTCCTCCTGTCAAGCGGACGTGGCTCGAGTAAGAGGCCGGGCGAATTCAGGGAATCCCAGAACTGGATTGGCGGGGCGACGCTCGATGATGCGACATTTATTCCTCCAGCGCCCGATGTATTACCCGAACTGATGGGAGATCTTGAATTATTCCTGCATAATACCGATATCAGGATACCGCATCTGATACGCATCGCAATTGCTCATTACCAGTTCGAAACCATCCATCCGTTTCTTGACGGTAACGGCAGGACAGGAAGATTACTCATCACATTATATCTTGTGAGTACCGGAGTACTTAAACAACCTCTGCTCTATCTCTCGGATTTTTTCGAGAAAAACAAGACTCTTTATTACGATAACCTGGAAGCGGTCAGGACGAAAAATAATCTCTCCCAATGGTTAAAGTTCTTTCTAACCGGGGTCATTCAAACAGCGGGAAACGGTGTATTGACATTGAACCGAATTATCGAGCTAAAAACCTCAATCGAAAAGAACAGCATACCTGCTATGGGAAAACGCATCAGACAGGGGACAGCTTTGCTGCAGGGGCTTTTCACGCAGCCGGTTGTAACAGTGAAAGAAGTCCAAAAAATGACCGGGCTTTCGCCAGCTGCCGCCAACAAACTGGTACAAGAATTCCTCGATGCCGGTATTCTTTCCGAGATAACCGGATACCAGAGAAACAGGGTTTTCAGGTTCGAAGCATACCTGAAATTATTCCGATGACAGCTGGACAAAAACGGGTAATGAGTATTTGGTAGTTGGTAGTGAGAGGAACGAGGATTCACAGGGATTGCTTCGCCTTTCCGATTCGCTTCGCTCATACGGAATCAAATGATCTGTTGACGAATGGCTCGTAAACACGATTCGTCTTTGCGAAACTCATCGTCAACAGGTGAGATGCGGTAATCCACATAAAAGATGTTCACTGGATCCCGGCTTTCGCCGGGATGGTAAAGGAGGGAAGGGATGTCATTTTACCTCACCCCTATGTACAGTAATTGGTACTTAGTAGTTGGTAGTGAGAGGAACGAGGATTGTGATGGATTAGTATTCGAGCTCTAGACAACATCGAGGACTTACCCACCCTACTCGGGGCACCGGATAACTCTGATAATTACCGGGTAATACCAGCGGGGGGATTTTGAAATCGGTTGAGGAGTTTCTGGCGGATTTTTCTATCGATAATAGCCGGGGAAAGCAGCAGCAGGAGCATGAAGAGGGTGAGGCCGAGGAAGAGGGGGAGGCCGATTCTACCTTCGGAGTAGAAAGTGACCATAGCCAGGGTCAGGAAGCCAGTGAGTACCAGGAGAACACCTCTCATCCAGCGTTTCCGGAGGCGGAGGAAGGCAATGGTCGTAGCTGCCAGACCGAGAAAGCTTAGGCCGATACCGGTGGCGTATAACTCGACGTTTTCAAGGTCGATGTTAAGAACGTCGCCCTTGTTGCCGACAGCGATAAACCAGCCGATAATGCCCGGGACAGGCAGCATCATCAAGCCGCTGTAGAGCCAGTCCCGCTTGACGGTTTTTACAACCGCCGAGAAGAGAATCGCCACCAGGGGAATGTAGATAACAATAGCCACCCACGACCAGCCATGCGGCAGATAGAGTAATAGCACACCGGTGATGATAACCGGCAGAAAGTAGTAGCCGCGCCAGGGGAAGAGCCAGACGGGTTTTCCCCTGCCGAGAGCGTAGACGGTCATCGCCACGACGACGGCAAGGGTGATAATCATCCATCCGGCGCCCCGCCAGAGGTTGAGAGAGAAAAGCAGGGCGAACAGGCAGTGAGGAAGGGAGGCAAGGAGGGCTTCCCGCCAGGTACCCTGGCAGTGGGCTTCGTAAATTTCGCGGGCGATAACGGCTGCCGAGCCGAAAAACCGTATACAGGAACTGACGGCTTCTTCCTCAGAGAGGCCTTTATCGCGAAGTTCCTGGTATTCGTCTTCGATATGCGTCTGAAGTTCGTTGATGACTTCCGTTTTATCGTCATCATCGAGCCGGAGGTTATCCCTGATATCGCTGATATACCGGTCAAAGGCTGAAATCACTTCAGTGCCTCATCCTACGGATTCACGCGCTGGATAACAAGGTTCATCGCGTTCAGGAAATCCCGCCACTCGGTAATTTTTTCCTCGAGGAGGGCGGTTCCCTTTTCGGTGATGTGGTAATACCTTCGCTGGCGTCCGCTGGGAAGCAGTGCCCATTTTCCAGCGATGAGGCCGGATTTTTCAAGCCGGTGAAGGACAGGATAGAGGGTACCCTCTTTAAATTGAAAATACCCTTCACTTTTCTTCCCAAGCTCTTTAATAATCTGGTAGCCGTACATCGGCTGTCGGGCTAAAAGGCTGAGAAGCAGCGGCTCGGTACTACCCTTCATCAGTTCAAGTTTCTGTGCCATCGCAGCTACCTCGCAGTAATCATACTCAGCGTATCGTTCAGTGACATTATATTAACAGAGGAAGGGGAAAATTTCAATGTACGAATGTTAGAACATATTAGTAGCAACGAAACGTAGTCATCCAGAGCGGGTTTTCCTAAA
>CAYXEG010000216.1:2992-3312 GCA_964463875.1 uncultured Dehalococcoidales bacterium | reverse complement strand
GAAGTGCCGACCGGCATCGTTGCCGACGCCTACAGCCGCCGTTTATCCATCATCACCGGTGTCTTCATCGTTGGCGTGGCATGTTTCGTGGAAGGCCTTGTGCCTGTGTTTTCAGTCATTCTGGTTTCGACAGCTATCTCAGCTATCGGCCTCGCCTTTGTCAGCGGGTCAACCCAGGCATGGCTGGCGGATGAGGCAGGTGAAGAGAAAGTCGGCCCGATACTGGTACGCGGCAGCCAGATAACCCGGGTAGCCTATATTGCCGGTACCCTCATCGTCATGGTGCTGGCGTTGCTCTATGTCTGGTCCCACATCCACAT
>CAYXEG010000216.1:0-2982 GCA_964463875.1 uncultured Dehalococcoidales bacterium | reverse complement strand
TCCTGGGTCTGTGCATGAGCGAGAACGGATTCACGCCTGTCACGCGCAAAGAGCGGAATAACTGGCGCCTGATGGTTACCACCTTCCACCGGGGATTAACGGTCGTGAAAAGCAGCCGTGTACTTCCCATCGTTCTCCTTATCATGGCCGTCTGGGGAGTATCGAGCGAGGGGTACGACCGTTTATGGGAGGCGCACCTGTGGACCAGCTTCACCTTCCCCGGTTTCCTTGACCTGAAACCGGTGGTCTGGATAGGCATCATCTCGCTGAGTACCACCCTGCTGAGCCTGATTGTGACTGAAATCAACCGAAAGCGTTTTGAATCGGCCAGCCGGAATCCTGTTCGAACAGTCCGATGGCTCATGGCGCTGAGCTTCCTGACGGTACTCGCCGGTATCGGCCTCGCCCTGACCGGGAATTTTACCCTGGCATTTTGTGCCGTGCTTGTTCACGGGCTGGCCGGTTCGGTCGCAGAACCGCTGTTCAATACCTGGCTCATTCACCACACCCGTCCGGAGGTCAGGGCAACCGTCATTTCCATCGTCGAACAGTCGAATTCGGTCGGGCAGGTTATCGGCGGGCCGGCGGTCGGAGCAGCCGGAAAGTATTACTCTATCCGTACTGCGCTGACCCTTTCAGCATTGCTCTATCTTCCCGTACCGTTCCTGTACGGCTGGGCATCGAGAAAAGACCGGAACGAAACGATAGCTGATACGGAGCCGAAATAATAGTAAAAGACAGAGAAGAGATATAGAGCAATGAATACGGGCAGTTGACTTTTTTGAGTCTCCTGCATAAAGTACCTATTTCAGGGTATTCATATCCCGTAATTCTTCGTTGAATTCTCTTAAAGCTTCTTCAAGTAAAGGTTGTAAAGGAGGGATATCTTCTTTAATCGTCATCCATAACACCTCGTTATCCACTCCAAAATAATCGTGGATAAGCTTATCGCGCATTCCGGCCATCGATTTCCAGGGTATGCCCGGGTACTTCATTTTCGTTTCTTCCGGTACTTTTTTTGCCGCTTCTCCAATTACTTCAAAGTTCCTCACGGTTGCATCAATAGTTTTGCTGTCACCTGAAAAAGAACTGAACTCCATCCCTGCGGTATAACTGTCAATCTTCCGCAAGGCTTCGAGAATATCGTCGAAATATACCCGAATATCCTTTGTCATAAGTAGACGACTTCCTGTAAAATCCTCTCCCTGATACGCGGTTTCAGAACGTCCTTCATCACCAGATCAACCGTTATTCCCATTTCCCCACTGAGAAAATCCTCGAGTTCTATGAATTTGAACAGGCTGACTGCCTGAGAAAAACTGACGAGTATGTCCAGGTCACTGTCTTCCCTCTGCCCGCCTTTCGGATAAGAACCAAACACACCTATCGTATCCACAGCAAACCGTTCTTCAAGTAACGGCTTAAGCTCTTCCAGTTTCCTGATTATGGTTTGCATGTTTTTCATCTCATTTTCCTGCATTTATCATAGGGCAATTAGTGACTGAACACAATGTTGCAGTTTGGAAAAGTACCTTTGTTTAAATTTTGTAAATCCTGGTTTACATAATCGATACCTCAGGCAGTAATACTCCCTGCCTGCCACAATTCTCCGGCGATATCCTCCAGCCCGAACGCCAGCAGTTTTTCCCTGCTCGGCTTCGTCGTCCCGATATCCCGGCCGAGCGCTTCGGGGGTTCCACCAGGCTTAACCCTTGACAAACCGGCCTTACCCCGGCAATCGTTCCCTCAGCTTGTGACAGGAAACCGGTTACCTGCGCACCCCCCTCTTTATGGTTCTGTTTGCATATGGTTGATAATAATGTTTTTACGAATGAAGTGAAACCTGTCCCGGTTTACTCCCTTTTGTAAAGGGAGACTAAGAGGGATTTAGAAATTATTGATTTATTTTGCATCCTCATACCCGCCAACCAAAACTGAACAGAACCCTCTTTATTAACCGAAATACTGGATATCGGCGCTCGGGTACACCGTTACCTTCGCCGCGCTCCCCCGTGACTTCACCAGGGTATCGATGACCTCCTGCCAGTCGCTCATCAGGAAAACCCGGTCCCGGTCGATATACCGGTCGAGAATCCTCAGTTCCGGGAATTCCGTGTAAATAATCAGCTTGCCGATATGCGGCGGCAGTCCCATCGACCGCCCCAGCTTACCGGCAATTGTCTTGCCGAAGCTGTCGAACAGGTAGTGAACATCCTGCCCGGAAGGAGAATTGGTGATGATAACGATATCGCCGCCGGCCGGTTTCACCGCCGGAATGGCGCTCGATATTGCCATGCTGTACTCGGCTGCCTTGTCGAAGGCGTTGGCAATGACGATGTCGTTATCCCGGGTATTTTCCGCCAGGTAGTGCTTTTTCACTTCTTTCAGGGCTTCGGCGTAGGTTGGTTCGAGCGCCCCGGCATATATCGCCACCGTCTCTCCCCAGAGGTTCACCAGGCAATCGACGACCATGTCCAGTCCTGCCATTTTCGCTATTTCGAAGGCGTCGGCCGGCACCGGGCTGCCTTCGACATACCCGCCCGCCGGAAGCCCCTGCTTCATCCGGGACTGTTTCCACGGTTCATGCGTCACCCCGTGGTGGGCAACCACCGTTTCATAAGAAGCAACGCCGGGCACGATTATCTTGGCCCCGCCGCTGAATCCGTACTGGGGGTGCGGCACTATCTGCCCGATGCCAATTTTCAGGTCGCAGGCGATAACCTCGCCATTTATCATCGCTTTCGTCCCGAAACTGCTGGTGCCGATATCGACACAGTTGAGAAACGGGCAGTGATTGTACACCGGAAAGCGGCATACCACTTCCTCGCCCAGTTTCTTGACGAGGCTGAGCCGGTCGAGCGCCTGGTGATTGGCGACAGCCGCGATAAACCGTATCTGCGAATCCCTGATTCCCGCCTCAGCCAGTTCTTCGAGGATAAACGGCACAATCTCGAACGTATGCGTGGAGCGGGTCAGGTCGTC
>CAYXEG010000215.1:0-3406 GCA_964463875.1 uncultured Dehalococcoidales bacterium | reverse complement strand
ATTGGGACGACGCGGCAATCTATACAAATTCAATAATCGGGACCTTAACTGTCATCACCAGAAGCGAAGCGACAAGGCGATAATCTCCTGCCTGCCTCGATTCGTTTTGTTACCATTGTATCCGGTCTGTAACCGTCTTTCTCTCTCCCCTTGCGGGAGAGATGTAAGTGAGGGGTATAAAAAAAATGCCAAATAAACACCTCATGAACCTGGCAAAATCTCTTCGAAACAATGAAGCGAGGCAGCCGCCGCTACTCCCTTTCGTAAAGGTTAAAAACCCCGTATGTCGTAGATTCCGGCACTCTTTGATGTCATTACGAGGAGCGAAGCGACGTGGTAATCCCGACAAATCATTCGTCGGGAAACGAAGCGAATCGGGAAGAACCGAAGTAATCCTGAAAAATTCGTGTGTTTTTTATCCGTTCACACCCTTATCAAATAAAGAGCGAATCATTTTAATAGCTGATTTATTTTTCTATTACTTCACAAACAGTTATCGTTGTGCTACCATATCCGGGAAATAGCACATATACTTATAGGTACAAAAAAGAAGCCGGGACATTAACAATGAAAAAACCTTCATTAATAAACCGTCTGCTGAACAGAACTATTCAGGTTGCGGTATCAGTTGTACTTCTGATAGGATTGATACCCGGATTCGGCGCGTCAGCGGCACTAACCGACGCGACACCGTTACAGAAGGGTGAATTACCGGTAATCGAGGCCGGCACCGAAGTGAGTGGAACGTTAACCGGAAACACCACCTGGCGTATCGAAAACAGCCCTTATATTGTAACGCAAAGCGTGCTCATCGATACCGGGGCAACACTCACGATCGAGCCGGGGGTGACAATCAAGTTCAATACGCTCCTGGGCATGAGGGTCGACGGCACACTTATAGCCCGAGGAACCACCGGCGAACCGATAACCTTCACCTCCAATAAGGCTGTTCCGGCTCCGGGTGACTGGGTCAACATCAGATTTTCCGATTCCTGTATTGACGCGGTGTACGACATCGAAGGCAATTACCTGAGCGGCAGCGTCCTCCAGTACTGCGCGGTGCAGTATGGCGGCGGCGGCGAACAGTCGGCTCTCACCATCCTCGACTCTTCTCCCCTGATTGACAATTGCGATATCAGTTACCATGCTGCCGGAGGGTTCAACATCGACGGCGGCTCGCCGAAGATAACCGGTAATCATATCCATGACAATACGAGCAGTTCTGCTCAATACTCAGCGGGCGGCATCACGATTAAAAACGGCACGGTTACCGTCACTAATAATGCCATTGAGAATAACCAATCATTTGGAGTGTTTGGAGGTGGTGGTATCTCAATTCAGAACGGCACGATTACCATCAGCAAGAATATCATCGATAATAATCAATGCACAGGGGACAGAGGCAGCGGTGGTATTTCAATTCAGGGCGGTACCGTTACTATAAGCTCTAATACCATTGAACAAAACCAAAATTTAGGATTGTTGTATGGGGCCGGGGGTATATTGGTCGGTAGCGGGACTGTTATCATTAGTAAAAACGTTATCAACAACAATACAGCTACCGGCGGAGCTGGCGGAATTTATTACATGGGTTCAGCTCCCACCATTGACGATAACCTCATTCGTGATAATACCGGTTCTTTCGCTGGAGGAATTTACGCTAACACAGGCACCATTACCAACAACCGCATCATAGGTAACTCAGCCACGTATCGAGGCGGCGGAATCAACGCGAGTGGGGTAATAGTTATCAGCTACAACGACATTCATGACAATACCGCCCCTTTCGGCGGCGGCCTGTATCTGGAAAACCTTAATAAACCCCTCGAATACAATACCATCGTCAACAACAGCCAGGACGGTATCTACGTTACCGGCTCTCAATCCATCAACAGTAACAATATCCTTTCGAATTCGCCGTACAACCTCAACAACGGCCGCAGCGTCGATACCAGCGATTTCAACGCAACCGGCAACTGGTGGGGAACGGATAACGAAACGACGATTCAGGCGGGTATTTACGACTGGAACAGCAATGCCAGCCTGGGGAGAATCGTCTTCAAACCATTCGCCTCAACCTGGATTCCGGATACGCCGCCGGTGGAATACACACTCGATATCACCAGCACGGACGGCGGTTCGGTGACTGCTCCGGGAGAGGGTTATTTTACCGGGGATATCGGAGAGGTTATCGACCTTGTGGCAGAAGCGGATGCCGGTTTTACCTTTACCGGCTGGGCGGGCGATACGCAAAGTATCTCAGACCCGAACGCTTCCACGACTTCTATAACGATGAACGGACATTACCGAATAATTGCCCAGTTTACGCCGCTGGCACCGGTATATCCGCAGGTTTCAAGGGACCTGCCGGCTGTGGCCGGTAAAGGGGAAACGATACACGTCACGGTCACGTTCACCGCGACACACGATATGTTCAACGCTATCGGCCTGACTGACTTCGCACCGCCTGAGTGGCCGGTACAGATAGATACAAGCTCTTGTACGCCTGAAGTTATGGAATCCAGCCTCACCGGAAATTCTCCTGAGTACATATGGGACGGGCCGTATGCCCTCGGACAATCATTTACGGCAGCATATAGAGTGACCGTCCCGATAGACGCGGTACCCGGCGTGTATCAATTCGGAATCGGCACTGCCGAAACACCTTCAGGACAGCTTGAATTTTTTGTAGGCCAATCCGGACCATTTGTAGCGCACGTGACCGGTGACTTTCAAATCGCTGTAGTCGAAGGGGCAAAGGTGCGGGGTGAAATTCGTGACGTCATAGGCACTCTTCTGCCCGGTATTTCAGTAGGTATCCCGGACAACGTCAATACGATAGGTACCATCGACGGCACCTATGAATTGACGATATTGTCACCGGGTGTTTATACCGTTATTGCCGGAAGTTATGATTACCGTGACGAAGAAAGGCTTATAACTATAACTGACCTTATAGAAATCTACCCACTTGATTTCATAAACGATTACGGCCTTGTACCAAACGCTCCTGACTTATCGTATGTCCTTACTTGCATCAATAGGTGGAAGTTCCCTCCACAGGGCGGTACCGGACCAGGGATGTCAAAGGTTCTGGAGGTTATAAATGCTTGGAAGTTTCCGATTATTCACGGAACAGTTACCCCTCCGATTATTCCTGACTATTGAATTAAATTATCGGGACTCCTTGTAAAGACGGTCGGGTCACGGGCAGTAGTTGAGGCAGACGTTTTAGCATCGGACGATATAAGATTCCCGAACGGTGTCGGGAATGACACGGGGAGCGAGGGAATGACACGGCTTTCAGGTGCAGTTACTTTTTCTGAGGTGATACCGGCAAAAGCACACTCACTGGATTCCGTTCTTTCCCGATTCACTGACGTTCATACGGGACATGAATGCCTGT
>CAYXEG010000214.1:0-3412 GCA_964463875.1 uncultured Dehalococcoidales bacterium | reverse complement strand
TCCGGTTCGCCGCAGATACTCATGCAGATATTTTTCCCGTCAATCGTATCCAGTCGAGGCGCCAGCGGAAACGTTCGAACCGGCTCGGCAATGCCGACCGGACTGATGCATCTTACTTTTTCTGCCATCTTTTAACTCCTATAGAAAATAGAATATTTTTATAGATTATGACGCTAACGATAGCAAAACAGGTTTAGTATGTCAAAAAGGGGTAAATATAACCCGGTGACATATCACCTTGTGATTGCAATCTTGCCTGAAGTTAACTAATATCAATAGCAGAGATAAATGATGTAAAGAAAGGAAAATCGATTTGACTGAAAAAGATAAAGTATACCGTTTTCTAAACCCGAAAGGGAATGAGTTACCGGTCCAGACGTATCCCCTTGCTCCCCGGCTCGATACGATTAACGGCAAAACCATCCACATCAGTATTACCGGTGAGCCGGATATTACCATCCCCCTTGAAAAAAAATTACGGGAACGGTACCCTTCGGTGAACTGGACGATGAAGAAATCCTACATGCCGAATCCTGTACCCCTCACCGACGAAGAGATGAAAACCACCGATGCGGTGATTCTGGGCGTCTGCTGGTGAAGCGGTGCCGTCTGGGGGCAGTTGCCCTACCTGGTCAAGCTTGAGAAAGCCGGCATACCAACGGTGTTAATCGACTTCGAAGACCAGCATGAAATGGTAAAACAGGAAGCCCTGGCAGCCGGAGTACCGAACCTCAGGTATCTGCCCGCGTCACGGGTCTTGCCCGGTCCGGAGGATGTCGATCAGTGGATTGAAACCCTGGTCAACGAACTTGTCCGTCCTCTCACCGAAAAAGAAAAAGCGGCCGGGCTGCATGACCCGAACCGGAATAGGATTATCTTTGAAGGTACTCTCCTTGAAGCCGAAGAATTCTTTCAGCAGACACAGTTTGTTCCTGAACCATTGAACGCTCCCATTTCGGTGTACTCCGACGGTCTTCCGGTGGTGCTCCCGACGGAAGAACGGGTTAAGGCTATGCTGAAAGGTACCAGCCACAAACCGGATGAACTGATACGCTATCAGTCCGACAGGCGTGGGTTCGGTGGAAGATTTAAAAAGGGAGATGTCGTGAAATTTGCTCCACGGGGATGGACGGCAACGGTTGAACAGGTCGCGGTCAATGCCGTGATGGCCGGTTGTAAACCCGAATACTTCCCGGCGATACTGGCAATCGCCGAATCGACCTGCCCGTCGGGAACCACAGTTTTCAACAACCAGTTCATTTGTATCAGCGGACCATTTGCTGAAGAAATCGGTATGAATGCCGGGCTTGGCATGATGGGGCCGGGCAACCGGGCAAACTCATCCATCGGCCGGGCATACCAGTTAATGGCTCTGAATCTCGGTGGTTCCATACCCGGTATCAACCGAATGAGCAGTCTCGGAGCACCGGTTAACCGGTGCGGACTTGCCTTCGCTGAATGTGCTGATAAGTTGCCACCCGGCTGGAAAGGACTTAACGAACAATATGATTACAGACCTGACGAAAGTATTGCCTGGGTGATGATAGCCGAAGGTGGTATCACCGGTGCTCAGTTCTCACCCGGTGGTTACCGTGCCCTGCAGAAAAGCGGTCATGGAGGAATGGCGAGAAAATTGGGCGTAAAAGGGGTTCCCGGCCCGCATAACTGGCTGGACTGGCTGCTGCCGGACGTTTGGAAAGGTGAACGGGAAGGTCCCCGGACGTGGGTCATGACCCACGAGATGGCTAAACACCTGTGGGATATCGGGTTTAAAACTAAAGAGGATGTTCTCGAATACATCTGGAAGAAGAGTTTCGAACCGCTCAAGGATTTCAGAAATCGGTCATGGGTTGACCTGTCGACGAATGGCTGGTTGGGAATCGAGCCCATTTCCGGGAAACCGTGGAAAGAATTACCGGATGATTATATGGTACCGGTCGGGGGAGACAGACCGGATGAAAGCACTATCATCGTCTGCGGCTCGGATGAGGAGATAAGTTATCAGTTCCCGGGCAGCTTCAGGGGAATCTGGGCTTCGAATCCGGATTACAGTATCGAAGCCTGGAAATAGATAATTCACGGATACGTACCAGGGTACCGGTTTAAATAAGCCGGTACCCTTATTTTGCCTCCTGGCTCAGGGCGGTTTTCGGGTCATACCCGGCGTTCACCTGTCTTCTGGCTTCGACAATTTTCGTCTGATAAGTATCCAGTTCTTCCCGTGTCGGCGGCTCAGCGATGGAAAGGTTCTTGCTTACCCTGACATCCCAACCGAGTTCTTCTTTAACCTTCTCGATTGTCACGCCGCAGTCAGCATAGTAACTCGAAAGCGTCATTTCCCTCTCTTCGAAGGTGAATATACCGAGTTGGGTTATTACCGCTGACGGGCCGTTATCAGAAGGTAATCCGGCTTCTGCCCGCTGGTTCGGTCTGCCGTCGAGGTAGCCCGGGCAGGTGATAAAATCAACCTTTTCCGGGAATCGCTGCTTGGTTTGCTTGAGAATCACCATGGTACGTCCGCAAAAACTCATCAGGTCGTTAGCTCCTCCGCTTCCCATCCAGCGGTGTACCGGTTTGTGGTAGTTGCCGACAACGTGGTCGTTGACATTACCGTACCGGTCAACCTGCCCTCCTCCCATCATACCGAGAGAAATATGTCCTGCCTGTGCCAGGCAATTGACATAGGTCAGGCCGGTCAGTTGCTCGGCCAGCAGTTGCGATTCCATGGTGTCGGTCGTCCACGGCAAGTCGAATAGACTGGACCTGATAATACCGTTTTCGAGGAAAACCGTACAATTGGGAGCGTGAAGGTTCTTCGCCAGCACAGCGGCTTCTATCGGGAAACCTACTCCCGTATAAATGATATCCGTGTTTTTTATCAGTCGGGCAGCCGATATAATCATCTGGTCGAATTCATTGTAATCTTTACCGTATTCAGGTTTATTCATCGTGTATCTCCGTTCATATGCTTTTTTTTTACATGCCGGTGACAATCGGTTCGCTGAACAGTTGGTTCTTTATCCTGAGGTCGTCAAGTATGTTGTCGCCGAATTCTTTCTTGAGGCTGTCCAGGTACTCGTTCCAGTCTTTGACCCCGGTGACCGTCCGGGCAAGGTATTCTTCCCAGGCTTTCTCGTCTCCCATTCCTCCAAAGCCGTATGAGCCGGGATTGTAACAACCGGCCAGGTGCGAGGGGTAAGCGCCGAACGGCTGTTCGACGACGGCACGGACCCGGAAGCCGGGGATAATCGTCCGGTTCGGGTCCCGCCGGATGACATTGCCGTCGACGATTTCCTCGGTAGTTATAATCACTTTTCGGCTGGCATTGATTCCTTCGAAATCGACGCCCATTGACCCCCATCGCTGGGCATTTCCTTCAGTATCGCACCTCTGAACGTGGACGATACCGACA
>CAYXEG010000213.1:3207-3447 GCA_964463875.1 uncultured Dehalococcoidales bacterium | reverse complement strand
AGTGCTCTGCGTCGAGGAAAACGGACATGCCCTGCGATTTCAGCCAGATAATCGTATCCGCTATCATTTGCAGGTTTTCTTCGGGGGTTGTCTGCAGGACATGACTGACCTGGAGGCTCGACGTCTTGGCGACGATGGTCGCGATAGACGCCCCGGATTCGACGAGCATCCGAACGTTGGTATCGTTTTCAGCTTTTAAACCGACACGACGGGTGCTGCCGAACACGGCAATCCGGGCGT
>CAYXEG010000213.1:0-3197 GCA_964463875.1 uncultured Dehalococcoidales bacterium | reverse complement strand
TTTCAACGTCATTTTCTGAGCGCGATTGAAGAAGGCGGCGTCCTTCGGGTTGGAGCCGGGCCAGCCGCCTTCGACATAGTGAATCCCGAGTTCATCGAGTTTCTCTACGATGTGTATCTTGTCTCCGAGCGAAAAAGATATCCCCTCGCTCTGAGCGCCGTCCCGCAGCGTCGTGTCATACAGCTCAACAGAAGCCAATTATTTCTCCTCGATTGCTTTGCAGATTAAGTCGCCCATTTTCCGGGTACCGACTTTAGTCATTCCTTCATCCATTATATCATAGGTACGGTAACCGGCTTTAAGCACAGTATCGACGGCCGCTTCGATGGCTTCCGCCTCTTTATTGAGCGCCAGCGAATACCGCAGCAGCATGGCAACACTGAGGATACTGGCAATCGGGTTGGCGAGGTCCTGGCCTGCCCTCCGGGGGGCGCTGCCGTGAATCGGTTCGTACAGCCCGTACGTAGCCTTGCCGTCCTGTGGCACTCCTGCCAGGCTTGCCGAAGCCAGCATGCCCATCGAGCCGGCCAGCATCGAAGCTTCGTCGGTGAGAATGTCGCCGAAGGTATTTTCCGTGACCAGGACATCGAGATACTTCGGGTTCTGGATGATTCTCATGGCGCAGGAATCGACCAGCATGTGCTCGAGTTCGACATCCGGATAATCAGCCGATACTTCGATGGCAACCTGTCTCCAGAGACGTGACGACTCAAGGACGTTTGCCTTATCGACCGAGATAAGTTTCTTTTTACGGGTACGCGCCAGTTCGAAACCGACCCGGACGATACGTTCGATTTCCTGCTCCGAGTACGCCATCGAATCGACGGCTTTTCTGCCTGCGGCAGTCTGCCAGCGCTTCTTCGGTTTCCCGAAATAGAGGCCGCCGGTCAGTTCCCGGATAAAGATGAAATCGACGCCTTCGATAACCTCCGGCTTCAGGTTGGTGCCGTTCATCAGCATCGGGAAAACCTTGACCGGGCGAAGGTTGGCGAACAGGCCGAGTTTCTTTCTCAGTTCGAGCAGTCCGTCTTCCGGCCGTGTTTTCGCGTTCGGGTCGTCCCATTTCGGGCCGCCGACCGCCCCGAGCAGCACTGCGTCCGCAGATTTGCACATTTTTAACGTTTGGGCGGGTAACGCTGAACCGGTCTCGTCGATGGCAATACCGCCGACCAGTCCGTAATCCAGCATTAATTCGTGGTTAAATTTTTTCTCGACCGAGTTAAGAACCTTAATCGCTTCGTTGGTAACATCGGCGCCGATACCGTCACCCGGTAAAACTGCAATCTTGAATTTCATTAGTTTTTCCTCGCTTTCTCCACTTCTTTCTTCGTATACTCGATAAGGCCGCCGGCGGCGATGAGTTCCCCCATAAATCCCGGATATGGTTTCGAGGTGAACGTTTTACCGCTCCGGGTATTGGTGATGGCTCCCTTTGCCAGGTCGACTTCGACAGTGTCCCCATTTTCGATATCATCGACGGCTTCCGGGCATTCCAGCAGCGGAAGGCCGATATTGATGGAGTTCCTGAAAAATATCCGAGCGAAGCTCTTTGCGATAACGCATGATACTCCGCTGGCTTTGATGGCCAGGGGCGCATGTTCGCGTGAAGAGCCGCAGCCGAAATTCGACGTGGCGACGATTATATCGCCTTTTTTAACAGTGGTAACGAAATCCTTATCGATATCCTCCATGCAGTGGGCAGCGAGTTCGCTGCCTTCGGACAGGTAGAGGTACCGGGCGGGAATTATCTCATCGGTATTGACATCAGCCCCGTATTTATGGACTATACCTTTCAACATGGTTGTTCTCCTTAATGAATTACGTGTTTTCTATAAATCATCCGGCCCGGTAATATGACCGGTAATCGCGCTCGCGGCGGCAACCGCCGGGTTGGCGAGGTATACTTCGGACTTGACATGCCCCATTCTGCCGACGAAGTTACGGTTAGTGGTCGAGATACATTTCTCGCCTTCGGCAAGAATCCCCATATGCCCGCCGAGGCAGGGGCCGCAGGTCGGGGTGCTGACCGCCGCTCCGGCTTTGATGAACTTCTCGATGATGCCGTCTTTCAGGGCATCGAGATACACCTGCTGGGTGCCGGGCAGAACGATACACCGGACTCCCTTGTGAACCTTGTGCTTGTCGAGGATATCGGCGGCTATTCTCAGGTCTTCGAGACGCCCGTTGGTGCAACTGCCGATAACCGCCTGGTCGATTTTTACATTATGGAGTTTGCTGACCGGCGTCGCGTTGGACGGCAGATGCGGTGCCGAAACCTGGGGTTCGAGTTTCGAGACGTCGTACTCAATAACCTTTTCGTACTCGGCATTGTCATCCGATTCATAGACCGTGTAGTCCCGTTTCGCCCGTAATTTCAAGTAGGCGGTGGTGCGGGCATCGACTTTGAAGATTCCGGCTTTGGCGCCGGCCTCGATTGCCATGTTCGCCATGGTGAAACGCCCGTCCATCGACAGTGAGTTAATCGCCTGCCCGGTAAATTCCATGGCCGCATAGAGCGCTCCGTCGACGCCGATTTGCCCGATGGTATAGAGAATCAGGTCTTTACCGCCGAGCCATCTGCCCGGCGTACCGTGGTAAACGAATTTGATGGTGGACGGAACCTTCATCCAGATGTAGCCGGTTGCCATTGCCGAGGCGATGTCGGTCGAACCCATGCCGGTCGAGAAAGCTCCGAGAGCGCCGTAGGTACAGGTGTGCGAATCTGCCCCGATAACGACCTCGCCGGGTAAGACCCAGCCCTGTTCCGGCAGCAGGACATGCTCGATGCCCATTTCTCCGACATCATAGATTTTAATGCCCTGTTCGTTGCAGAAATCCCGCATGAACTTCGTCTGTTCCGCCGACAGGATATCCTTATTCGGCACGAAATGGTCGGCCACCATAACTATCTTCGAAGGGTCGAAAACCTTATTGATTCCAACTTTCCTGAATTCCTTTATGGCGATGGGCGCGGTAATATCGTTCCCCAGCACCACGTCCACCCGTGCGTTAATCAACTGTCCCGGCGCCACCTCCTGCAGCCCGGCGTGGGCAGCCAGGATCTTCTCGGTAATGGTCATTCCCATCGGCTCATCCTCCAGTTGTCCTCTTTTACAGGGGAGGCAAGGGTTTACCCCTCGCCCCGGTCGTAGACGATTTTGTTCAAGGCATTGATGTACGCCCTGCCGCTGGCCTCG
>CAYXEG010000212.1:0-3564 GCA_964463875.1 uncultured Dehalococcoidales bacterium | reverse complement strand
AATTTATGGGACCGAAGACGTGGGAAGACAGCGGCTACAAAACTGGAAAAACGGGGGAGAAGGAGAGTTTTTGCCGGAGCGCGTCGCGGTCAGGTTTACCGTCCTGTTTCCGGGGGAGTTTATCAGTGAAGAGTATCTTCCGGGGTACTTTATAGCCGGCAAGCTTGTCGAGGCAGAGCTGGCGGATTTCCGGTTCAGTGACTTTGTATCCGGGTTTGGGAACGATGACGGCGGCGATAATCTCGCCCCGCATGGCGTCAGCAATTCCGAGGACGCAGATCTCGGCAACGCCGGGGTGGAGGGAAATGACGCTTTCGGGGTCGGAAGGATAGACATTCTGGCCTTTGATGATAATGGTCTCCTTACTGCGCCCGGTGATAAACAGGTTCCGGTTTTCATCCATTCTGCCGAGGTCACCGGTGTGAAGCCAGCCGTCGCGCAGGGCGAGAGCGGTTTCAACCGGGTCATCGAGATAGCCTTTCATAACCGGCCCTCGTACAAGGATTTCGCCGTTTACGCCGGGGTGAAGCTCGTTCCCGTTTTCATCGCCGATGATAACATCCCATCCGGGCAGGGGTTTTCCGGCAGCGCCGGGCAGCCACGGTTCATCAAGAGCGGGACAGGTGACGTGACTTACCGCCTCGGTCAGGCCGTAACAGTCAAGAATATCTTTGCCGTACAGACTCCTGAACCTGGCGGCAATACGGGGAGAGAGCGGGGCGCCGGCGCTGGCAAAAATCCGCATCGAATCGAGATTGAACGGGGCGCCGCCTTTTTCAGCGAGGTCGACCGCCAGTGAATAGATAAAAGGGACGCCGAGGTACATGGTACCCTTTTCCTGTTCGATTGAGGAAAGAAAACTGCCGATGGAGAGGCCGGTGCCGGGAACGATGATGATAGAACTGCCGGCACAGACCGACCCGAGCACGGCTGAAACGAGGCCGAAAACATGAAACATGGGAAGGGCGAAGAGCATCATAATATCATTTTCGGTCTGGCGGTAGCCGGCGGCGGATATGGCTGCTTCTTTGACGAAACTGTCATGGGTGAGCATGACCCCTCTCGGGGTGAGAGCGGCGAAAGAGGTATACATGAGGACGGCGACATCGTCCGGTTCAGGCTCGACCGGTACAGGTTCAGGGGAACCCTGAGCAAGGAATTCCGGGAACGGCAGACAACCGGTTTCCGTTTCTTCAGAAACAGCGATGAGGGTTCGTACCGACGGAAAGATGTTAAGAGAGGAAGCGATGAGGCTGAGAGTCGGTTTCTCGGCGATGACAGCCACCGGGCGGCAGTGGCGGAGAATCGATTCAATTTCATCGTATCTCAGTAGCTGGTCGAGCGGGACAGCGACAGCCCCGATTTTCACAATGCCGAAAAAAGCGATAATGAATTCAGGGCAGTTGGGCAGGAAGAGAGCAATACGGTCGGCCTTTTTCACGCCGGAGCGAATCAGGGCATTAGCGAATCGGTTCGATTCACATTCGAGCTCTGAAAAGGTAAGGTTCCGGTTACCGTGTCGTATCGCGTCTCTGTCCCCGTATCGGGAAGCTGTATTCGCCAGCACCGATTTCAGGTTCATGAGAAATCAGGCCTCGCTGATAATAACCCGCGCGTCGACGGCAACCGCTCCGTCACTGTAAGCGAAGACAGGATTGAGATCGAGTTCCACAATCTGCGGATTCTTTTCAACGAAGGATGAAACTTTGAGAATCATGTTCTCGAGGTTATCGACATCGACCTTTTCCTGGCCGCGGTAGCCTTCGAGTACCGGGTAGCCTTTAATCTCTTTCACCATTTCGCGGGCATCCCGCTTTTCAAGAGGGACAATTCTGAATGAGACATCTTTCAGAATCTCGACGAGGATACCGCCGAGGCCGAACATGATAACGGGGCCAAACTGGGCGTCTTTCGACATGCCGATGATAACCTCGACACCGGGGCGGGCCATTTTCTGAACGGAAACGCCCTGGATGCGGGCAGCAGGGAGGTGAGTCTTGATGGATTTGATGATGCTGTCATAGGCCTTGCCGACTTCATCCTCGTCTTCGAGGTTCAGCTTGACGCCGCCGGCATCGGTTTTATGAGCGACATCCACCGAAGCGATTTTCAGGGCAACCGGGAAGCCCATCTGTTTGCTTAACGAAACAGCTTCATCACGGGAAGCGGCGAGTTTCGTTTCGACGACATTGATACCCGCCTGTTTCAGAAGTTCTTTAGCTTCTATCTCGGTAAGAAGGGTGCGTCCCTCTTTCCTGGCATTATCGATTACTTGTTGTCCGGTCACGGAAGTAGTCCTCCTCCAATAGATTGTTCAATCTTGATTCGATTGCCAAGTATATCATTTTCTGCCCTGTTTGCCAAATAAAGCCGTTCAGAAAAACCGCCCATTTTTTCGTTATCCGTACCTTTTCGGTTATAATGTGACCGAGCAATTGTTATAATGAAGTTCCGTTCCTTGTTCTGGTTGGTGAATGGAGAATAACAATAGCCAGAATTTTCTAAATCCCCCTTTCCCCCTTTACAAAAGGGGGGATGAGGGACGCTCAGTATCATCTCTGAGACATCAGGGAGATAATGAGCCATACGCAAACAGAACATGGAAAAGGGGAGGAGAAAAGCGATGATAACATGGGATTCAGTTCTTAACTGGCTTCTCCATCACGGTGTAAACATCGTCATCATCCTGGTTGTCGGGGCGATTATCTGGCTGCTGCTGATGAAACTCATCCCGCCAATCGTGGAACGTTCGGTATCGAAAACGAGGGGGGAGAGTAAAAAAGGGCTGGAGAAACGAACCAATACCATCGTCAGCGTACTGACCCAGACAGGGAGAATAATTATCGTCATCACGGTGATAATGATGATACTCTCGGAAATCGGCGTGCCGGTCGGGCCGATGCTGGCGGGTTTCGGTATCGCCGGGGTAGCGGTCGGTTTCGGCGCCCAGTATTTAGTAAGGGATTTGATTGCCGGGCTATTCATCATCTCGGAAAACCAGTACCGGGTGGGCGATGTCGCCCAGGTAGCCGGGGCAACGGGACTGGTAGAGGAGATAACGTTACGAAAAACGGTACTGAGGGACGTGGACGGAGTTGTCCACCATATCCCTAACGGAGAAATCAGGGTAGCCAGCAACTATGCACGGCACTTCGCACGGGTCAATCTCGATATCCCGGTTTCATACGACACCGACCTGGAGAAGGCGATGGAGATAATCAACCAGGTGGGACAGGAGATTTTCGAAGATGTGAACTGGAAAGACCGGATGATAACCCCACCGAAGGCAATCCGGGTCAACAAGTGGGGAGACTCATCGATAGATATCAGAGTCATGGGAGACGTGAAGCCTATGGAGCAATGGGCGGCGATGGGTGAAGTGCGGCTGCGGCTGAAAAAGGCGTTCGACGCCAACGGTATCGAGATACCCTGGCCGCATACCAAGGTTTATTTCGGCAACAGCATGGATGAGGCGAGAAAAAGCGATAAATGAGTTTCTGTTTGGTTTTGGTCAGCAAACTATGAGGATTAATGGTCAGAGATTACTAAATCCCTCTCAATCTC
>CAYXEG010000211.1:0-3700 GCA_964463875.1 uncultured Dehalococcoidales bacterium | reverse complement strand
AACCGGGTATCGCTCTTCGGCCGGGGAAACCTGATGATATCGCTCGACCAGGCTTCGTTTTCTCAGGTTGAATCCCACCTGAATGAGTTTCTCCGGGAAAAACTCGGCGGTCTGAAACTCGATACCATGTCGGTTATCGATGACCGGGTCAGCCTCAATTACCAGTACCGAAGGAAATCCGGTTTCAATGCCTCGGCCTTTGTCAACGAACTGAAACAGCTTTCCATCGAATCTAACCTGGAGATATTTATCGGCTGATTGCCGGGCTGGAATTCCGGCCTATAAAAAGAAAACTATCATGTGAATAGTAAGTTTTCGTGAAAATATAGCGATTTTGTTGATAAGCTGATATAATCTGTGCAAAAAGCTAGAGAGAAGTTTGAGAATGGATGAAAACATCGTTCAGAAAATAGCCGAAACCGGAAAAAAAGTTAAAGAAAACGTCGAGAAGGTCGTCGTCGGAAAGGCGGATGTCGTCGAACTGGCGATTGTCACCCTACTCTGCGAAGGCCACCTACTCCTGGAGGACGTTCCGGGTATCGGCAAGACCGTTCTTGCCAAATCGCTGGCAAAGTCGCTGAATTGCGATTTCAAGCGCATACAGTGTACCCCGGACCTGCTCCCCTCCGATGTTACCGGGAGTTATATCTACAACCAGAAGACCTCCGAATTCGATTTTCGCCCCGGCCCGATAATCGCCCAGCTCGTCCTCGTGGATGAGATTAACCGTGCCACTCCGAGAACGCAATCAGCCCTCCTTGAAGCTATGCAGGAATACCAGGTCACTGCCGAGGGTCAAACCATGCCGCTGCCTCGCCCCTTCATGGTCATGGCAACCCAGAACCCTATCGAACTCGAAGGCACTTTTCCTCTTCCGGAAGCCCAGCTCGACCGGTTCCTGATGAACGTTAAAATGGGGTATCCTACCGAGGAAGACGACCGGGTTATTCTCGACCGTTTCCGCCGGAAAGACCCCCTTGACGATTTGATGCCCGTGATTACTGCCGCCGAATTGCTCGATATGCAGGTCGCCTGCCGTGAGGTGCATGTCGAACGGGATATTGAAGATTACATAATACACTTGATTCACGCTACCCGCGAACCGGAAACCGTTCAACTCGGAGCCAGCCCGAGGGCGATGCTGGCACTCTATCGTGCCTCGCAGGCACTGGCTGCGATTCGGAGCAGAGCTTTTGTGATACCGGATGATATCAAGTACCTTGCGCCTTCCGTGCTGGGACACCGCATTATTTCGCGCATGGAAAGCCACCTTCGCGGACAGAAAGCGGGAGATACTTTACAGGAAATTATCAACTCCGTATTCGTACCGACCGAACAGGAAGCATAAACAATGACCTATATCCCGGATGGAATAACGCTGCCGGATGAAGTAACCTCGACAAGACGGGTCAATAAACGGTTATTCAGCCTGCTGATTGGAAATTATTGGATTTTCATATCGGTAGCGCTGGTCATTCTCAGTTTTATCCTCAACCAGGTGCCGCTCCTGCTGGTGGCGCTGATATTTTTCCTGACCGGAGCCATCGCCCGTTTATGGGAAAAATACTGCCTCTCCCGCATCGAATATTCCCGGAAACTCTCCGCTGAAAAAGCCTTTTTCGGCGATGAAATATACCTGGAAATCTCTGTGGCTAACCGTAAACCGATGCCCCTGCCGTGGTTCGCCATAGAAGAAGAAGTACCCGGAGATATCAACCTCGTCAAAGGAAGTACCGCCCCCGTTCCCGAAAGGGAATCAGCCCGGGTCTCGGACGGGGTAACCTACGGCTGGTATAACCGGGATAACCGGGCAAACCTCAGCAGCTATATTTCCCTCGGCTGGTACAACCGGATAACCCGGCGCTACCAGATTAAGTGCGACCGCCGGGGTCTGTTCGCCTTCGGGCCTACCATGATTCGCTCCGGCGACCTTTTCGGCATATTCAACCGCGAAGCTTACCTCATCAAACGGGATTATCTTACCGTTTATCCGAAAATCGTTTCTCTCGAACAACTGGGCATACCTTCCCGGCAGTTGAACGGCGATATCCGCACGAAAAGCCATATCTTCGAGGACCCGGTGCTGACCATGGGTATCCGGGATTACCAGTTCGGCGACAGCCTTAAACGGGTGCACTGGAAAGCCACCGCCCGTGCCCGGAAGATGCAGTCGAAGGTCTATGACCTTACCACTACGACCGATATTGCCCTCTTCCTCGATACCCGTACCACTCAGCCCTCGATATTCGGCAGCGTCACCGAACTGCTGGAACTGGCGATAATCTCCGCCGCCTCGATTGCCAATTACACCATTACCGCCGGCTACCGCACCGGCCTCTACGTCAACCAGCAGAAGCATTTCCCTGCTGAACCGATGCGCATACCCCCCGGACAGACGGCCGACCAGATGATGCATATTCTCGAAGCGCTCGCTCAGGTAACGGCCTATGAAACTGTCCCGATAACCCGCCTGATTCAGACGGAGAGCCGTAACCTCGCCTGGGGCAGTACCATCGTTGTCGTGACGGCCGTCCCCACCGACGACCTGCTTGCTACACTGTACCGTATGAGAAAAAGCGGCCGGCGGGTTGTCCTTATCACCGTCGGCGGCTATAAACCGTCGTTGCCCGACGGCATTCCGGTCTATACCGTCAGCGACGATATCTCCTGGCGTAATCTGGAATCACTCTCTCTGAAAGGAAGATAGGGTGGAGGTCACGAAAAAGAAGAAATTCAGGCTTGATTTCGCGGGCGATATCGCCGGTCCCCTGGCGGTTATCCTCATGGAAATATTCTGGGTCTATTCCTGGCTTATCTGGTCCAGGGAATTTAAAGTATTTCCCTGGACGGAAACACCCCTGAACCTCTTCTCGCTCTTTCTCCTGATGGTGGCGGTATTCGCCCTTACCCGCTTTATTCCGGTTCGCAGTCCGGAGATGAAATGGGTGAAAATCGGGCTGGTCATTGTCACCGTCGGCATTATTATGAATTTCCAGTACGGCGGAGGCTATATCCCCTTCAGCAGCACCTGGCTGTCTCATATGCTGCAATTGATTATCGATAGCTTTAATACCCTTCATCCTGCCGTTGCCGCCCTGACCGCTTCGTTTTATCTTGCCTGGCGCTCTATCAAGGTGGCCAACTCGGAAACCTTCTCCACCGATATCTTCCGCAGCTTCCTGTTCGGCATGATTGCCGTCATCGTCCTGATTATTGTCTGGACCTTCTCTATGGGCAGGGATTCGACCGAGACCTTCGTTGCCAATACCGGCATCTATATTGCCGGGTTCTTCTTCTTCGGCCTGATGGGATTGGCTATGGGAAATTTCCTCACTATCCGGCAAAAACTGCTCCGTGAGAAATCAGCTCCACTCTCCAACCGGCGCTGGTTCTCCGTCCTCTTTATCGTTATCGCCGGCCTCGTTGTCATCGGCATGGCCATATCCGCACTGTTTTCACCCGGATTGTTGAGCTCCGTTACGGGCACCGCCGGCGGCCTTCTTTACTACCTCAACTACATATTCAAGTTCCTCTTTAATTCTCTCGGCTTCATCGTCGAATTTATCTGGGCAATTATGACCTTCCTCGTAAACCTGGTGCGGACGGATGTCGTCGCTGAATTTGAATCTCCTGATTTCGGCGATATCGAAGGCCTCGAAGATACCGCTATTATCGGTACCGGCGGTTTTGATATCATGAT
>CAYXEG010000210.1:0-3721 GCA_964463875.1 uncultured Dehalococcoidales bacterium | reverse complement strand
GGTGACCAGCACAAAAGCCGCCAGGACATAGATATCACGGGTCCGTTCGCGGCTGTAGTCGGCACTGCGTATCGACCGACCAATGCAGACAAACCCCGTAACCATCGCAGCCAGCGTCAGGACGACGACGAGAGGAAAGAGATTTCCCGGTTCAAGGAAGTAATAGCCTTCGGTCGTTAAAGTTACCCCGGTGACGACCGGGCCGGCCAGCGAGAGAATAGCCGCTGCAGCGGTAGCACCGTAAACGAGCGGCAGAACCCAGGTTTTACAGAGATTCGCAGCATAGCGGGCTGAAAAATGGAAGAAAAAACCCGCCAAGAGAACGCCGGCAGCGACGATTGTCTTATTGAGAACGAGGGCGGTTCCATCATCCTTCACCGCCCGGGTAATGATGGTCAGAACGCACCAGAAAACCATTACCAGCAGATACAGAACGAAATAACCCCTGGCCGGTTTCCGAAGATGACCTTTCAGAGCGACGGGAATCAGGGAAAGATAGAATACAGCCTGAACCGCCGGCAGTATCAGATATGGTTCCACGGTCCTCCTTCAGGTTCAACGAACCATTAAAAATTGTCTCAATTTGTGTCTTTTTTTACCGCAATCTGAACATCTTTTACCATCCGTACCCGCTTCTGAGCGGACATCATGAAAAGATACATAGAAAAGTATACCATACTGAGTCACTATGTCAATAAATTCACAGAGTGGACAGGAATTCGCACCATCGACCGGTATCTTTCCAAAATTGACGCTCAGTCCTTGACTCCATATAATACAGGCATCCTGAAAATATCCCCTGAGGTGCAGCACATGGCGCTCTACGATTCTCTTGTAATTTCGGACCCGGAAAAAGCCGGTATCGACCCGCAGCGACTGGAAGCTATCGGTAATACCGTACAACGGTATATCGACAGCGGTAAAGTCCCGAACATGGTTACCGCTATCGTCCGGAAAGGGCAACTGGTTCACTTCGAAGCCCGGGGATACCTGGATATCGAAAGCCGGAAACCGGTCGAAAAGGATACTATCTTCAGGCTCTACTCGAACAGTAAGGCGGTTGCCGGTGTGGCGGTAATGATACTCTGTGAAGAAGGACGGATGCACCTTGATGACCCGGTTTCGAAATATATACCGGCCTTTAAAAACCCGCTGGTACAGGCGCCCGGAACAGTACGGAAAGAACCTGTTGCCGGGCCTGAGATACTGCCCCCGCTCGTCCCGGCAAGCCGGGAAATTACGATTTGCGACTGCCTGCGGAACACCACCGGGCTGGCGACGCCGCTGAGATCAATCCATGCCGTAGCGAAATACTACGACAAAGCGGTTAAAGAATCCGGCTGGGACCTTGCCGAAGACCTTGACCGGCCGCCGCGCACCACCTACCTGGACAGGGTGACGGCTCACGCGAAAATACCGCTGGCCTTCGACCCGGGTACGCAATTCGAGTACCACGTCGGCTACCCGGTTATCGGTGTTATCATCGAAAGCGTGACCGGAAAGACCCTCGAGGAGTTTTACCGGGAGAAAATTTTCAGCCCGCTCAGGATGGACGATACCTCGTTCTACCTCGATGAAAAAAACATCGGCCGCTTTTCGACCTGCTATGTTCCCGCCCTCAGTAAAGGAAGCTGGCAATTAACCGTTTACGACAGGCCGGAGACGAGTGAAAAGGTGAAGGGGCCGAGGACGCGTTTCGCCCCCGGCGGCGACATGGGAGGGCTGCTTTCCACAGTCGGCGACTATATGAACTTCGCCCGGATGCTCCTCAACCAGGGGGAGCTTGACGGGGAAAGGATACTGAGCCGGAAATCGGTCGAAATCATGACCTCGAATAACACCGGTAGCATTACCACACCGCTTCTGAAACCGGGATTCGGCTGGGGGCTGGGGGTGGCCGTCTATACCGGGACCAGTCCCGAACCCATTGTCCGAAGTCCCGGCAGTTTCGGCTGGGGCGGAGCTGCCGGAACGACCTTCTTCGTCGACCCGAAGGAAGAACTGGCAGCAGTCTGTTTTACCCAGGTTCTCCACCGGAACATGATGCCGGAGAACGATTACCAGGAAGAATTCGAGCGGGTGGTTTACCAGGCTTTGAAATAATTTTATGCTGTTGTGACTATAGTCGCTTAACAATCGAAAAGATACAGGTACACTGGATGAATAAAAAATACCAGGGGGGTACAGTATGTCCGATTTAGAGAAAGCAATGGCACTATTCGACAAAGCGATAGAAACCGAGCAGGAAGGGCTGAAAGTGTATACTGAGGCCGCAATAAAAACGAAGGACCCGAGAGCGAAGGAGATTTTTACGACACTCGCCGAAGCGGAGCGCGGTCATATCAGGACAATTGAGAAAGCTAAAGCGGCTGACCTGGGAACGTACTCGAAGATGAACTGGAAACATAATTTCGTAGCGAAATTAAACCAGGAAATCGATGACATCGGCAGGCTGAAGATACCCGAGATAACCGACGAGATGGTAGCAGACGCGAGTGCTCTCGATGCAATAAACATCGGCATCCAACTTGAAAAGGATTCCATCGAATTCTACGACAACGCGCGAAAGCAGGTCACGGATATCGGGATAGCAAACATGTTCGCCAGTCTTCTATCCACCGAAAGGATTCACCTGTTTCTGCTTGAAAATCACCGGGACATCATCACCGGCGTCAGCCAGCACGCTTAACGATTTACAGGAGGGAGAAGCGTTTTCTCCCTCTTTCAGTTTATTGTTTCCGTACCATTATCCCCGCGCCAACGTATAATCCGGCTCGACCAGAGACGGCTGACGGCTGCCTCCAGCACGTTCTGCCGGAGCGGTGGCACATCCAGGAGGGGCAGAGTTTTATCTTCGAAGTTTTTCAAAACCGGGCATAGTTTTTGAAGACGCTCTATCGTCAGGCGGGGACCGCCGTACTGAAGGTAATCGAGCGTTTTCAGGTACGGTTCGAACTGCTCGCGGACATGCCGGCAGACTCTTCCGAGGAACTCTTTCGCCTGGTTCTGCCGCCGCCGCTGGTAACGGGCCGAGGATGAACCGCCTTTCTTCGTCCTGCCCTGGACATGACCGGTACCGACCTTGCTTGCGACCAGTTCTTCTCCCCGGCATATCCCGACCGCATAACTGCCGAGGTGTACCAGCACCAAGCCGATTTCGTATTCCCGGCTCAGCAGCTCCCGTAACGGCTCAGTGTTTACCTCGGGGAAAACGACGGTTTCAACGACCGGAAAGGGTGGAATAACCAGTCGGTTGTTTCCCGAAAGAAAGAGGACAGCGCCGGTTGGGGAAGCGGCTATTTGTCTCAACACTTCATCCGGTAATCCCGGAAGGGCCATTTTTTGAATTTTTTCCTTCGTCGCCCCCTGCGGCAGGTAGAGCGAAAGGGAAGACACGCCGGAGGACGTTCCCGCTTCTTCGAGGAAATTTTCCATGGCGGAACGCTTTACATAATATTCTTCAAAGGAAAACGGCACGGCTACTCCTCCGGGTTACAGGCTGACGACGGTAACGCCTTCTCCGCCTTCGCCCTGAACACCGGTACGGAAACCTTTGACGAGGGGATGGCCGGAGAGGACATCGCGGACTATCTGCCGGACGGTGCCGGTGGCGACACCGTGAATAATAACGACTTCGTTCCGATTCGAAAGGGCGGCGTTGTTGAGGTAGCCGTCCAGTTCCGGTTCGACTTCGTCGGCCCGCCGGCCCCGCAGGTCGAGT
>CAYXEG010000209.1:0-3797 GCA_964463875.1 uncultured Dehalococcoidales bacterium | reverse complement strand
GGGATACCGAAGGCAATTCTCTGCCCGTCACCGGCGGCCTGATAACCGTCTCGGAGAATCAGACGAAACTCATGGTTAACATCCCGGTTGCCCTCGAAGAAGGGAAAAACCTCGAATCGTTCACCGATACGACCGGCCTGACTTTCGCGGATAACCGACTGGAAATCGACGCTTCGGCAGCCGCACCCGACGGGAAAGCCCTGCTCCGGATAGTCGATGAGACCGGCGACCTCGGGACGAAAATCATCATCGAAACCGGTGACTGCTGCGGCGCCGGCGATGAGGCGGTCGCCGAGGTGCTCTCGGTCAAATCGAACTGCGGCTATACCTTTGGCGACGTGACCGGCGAAGACCCGTCGGTGGGGGTGGTGGCCAGTACCGTCAGCCTCGACCTGAACACCCTGCCCGAAGACGCCGAGGTAAAGATAACCACCTCGAAGTATCCCGACCCGGCCGCCGGCAGTGCCTTCCAGCTTGCCGCCTCTGGCGCCGGCATGGATGATATTTCGATAGCCTATACCATCAATGTCGAGAAGACCAACATTCAGAACGGCACCGATATCGCCAGCGCCTCTATTATCATGGCTGCCGGGAAAGACTGGGTCGAAGCGAACGGCGGTATTGAAAACGTCCGCATCATCCGCTTCGATGCCGAAACCGGGCAGCAGCAGGTGCTCGAGACTCGCTTCCTCGGCTACGATGCCGAAGGCCGGGCTGTATTCGAAGGCATTTCGCCGGACGGACTTTCAGTATTCGGGCTGGTCGGTAAAAAGGCAATCGTCGAACCGGAAGAACCGGCGACGCCTGAAGAAGATGATGAGCCGGTAACGGCCGTCGCACAACCGGTTGCGGATAAATCGGGAACATCCGAAACAACGGAAACAGCGATGCAGAAATCCGCTGACGCCACCGGCAGTTCAACGTTGGGGTGGATAATTCTCCTGGTTGCCGGTATCGCCGCCATCGGTTTGTTCTTCTTCTTTATCGTCTGGAAGAGGCGAAAGAAAAAGGAAAAGAAAAAAGAGCCGCCGGAAGACATTTCGGCCTGACGATTCATGGAGCGTGCCGCGGAGAAACCGCGGCACGCTCCTTTTTTACCCTGATTGCCCGCCGTGCATTTTCATTGTAATATTAGATTGAGTGTATGGTTGTAATATCGTGAACAGACTGCCCTCCTTTGAGTAACAGTAACCGCTATCGGTTTATTATATTTGCCAACATCATCCTGGTGCGAAGCTGCGTAGGGATTATCTGGGCTTCCGCCGGACCGTTGTTGCCTCTTATCATTCAGGAATTCGAACTCAGCCGTAGTGCCGCAAGCTGGTTTGCTTCCATTGCTCCTCTGACCATTGCCGTCATTTCACTGCCGGTGAACCTCTTTATCGGCCGTTTCGGCCTGAAAAAAATGTATGCCATCGGCGCCGTGTTTCAGGCAATGGGCATCCTTTCCTTTTTTGCCGATAGTTTCCCCGCCATACTGATATTACGCATGTGTTTTGCCGTCGGTAACTGCATCATCATCCCGGTTGCTACGGCCATTACTGCCGAATGGTTCGGTAACCGTGAACTCCCGATTATGAATGGCATCGGCATGAGCTTCGTCAACCTCGGTAACGGCCTTGCCTTCGCTGTCACGGTGCCCCTCGCCAACTGGCTCTCATGGAATGCGCCGATATATATCTACGGTGCCTGGGCAATGCTCTGGGCTGTCTGCTGGATGATTCTCGGCAAGGAAAAAAAGAAGGACCCCTACGTCATTTCACCTGATTCCGCGTCAGTCCTCGAGAATCGCCCCGACCTTCCTCTGAAAAAAATACTGACTAATAAGACAGCCCTGCTGCTGACTCTATCGGTAGCTGTCTCCTGGGCGCTCGGTAACGCCATAGGTTCCTGGCTGCCCGACTATTATAATTCGGTTTTCGGCATTCCCCTTGGTACAGCCAGTTCGATTATGTCTTTCTCGACCATCGGCGGAACTGCTGCCTGCATCGTCGGAGGTATCCTCTCGACGAAACTGGGGATACGAAAGCCTTTTATGATTATATCCGGAATCGGCACCGGCCTGTGTGCCCTCTTTTACGTCCTGTTCAATATTCCGGCTCTTATCTATACGGCGGTGACCCTCTTCGGTGTTTTCGGCGCTATTCATGTCTCCAGCCTCTTTACCATTCCAATGGAAATACCGAACATGTCGATGCGTTCCGGCATGATTGTCATTGCTATGATGCAGGTCGGCGGCAACCTCGGCAACTTCATCAGCCCGCTCGTTACCGGCATTATCGTCGATGCCACCGGTTCCTACATGACTGGCTTTATCACCTTTATCATCCTCTCGCTGGGCCTTCTCGTCGCCGGTATCCTCATGCCTGAAACCGGCCCCGCCCGAAAAAAATCCCCGGTGATTGCTTAATGAACAACGGCGCCCGGTTCCGTTATGTTATCTTTACCAATATTTTCCTTGTCCGTCTCTGTGTCGGCATCATCTGGGCGTCCGCCGGACCGCTCCTGCCGCTGATGATTGAGGAGTTCGGCATCAGCCGCAGTACCGCCGGCTGGTTTGCCTCGATTGCCCCCCTGACCATCGCCCTTGTCTCTCTGCCCGTCAATTCCCTCGTCAACCGGCTGGGATTGAACCGGTTGTTCGCCATCGGCGCTTTTCTCCTCGGTATGGGGGTGTTTTCGTTTTTTCTGACCGACTTTCTTTCCGCGCTTCTTTTCCGTATCTGCTTTGCCCTCGGCACCGCCATTATCATCCCTGTCGCAACCGCTATTACCGCCGAGTGGTTCAGCAACCGCGAACTGCCGGTTATGAACGGCATCGGCATGAGCGCTGCCAACGTCGGTAACGGTATCGCTTTCCTGGTAACGGTGCCGATTGCCGGCTGGCTTTCCTGGAATGCTCCTATTGTTATCTATGCTGCTTTTGCCCTCGTCTGCGCCGTCTGCTGGGTGTTCATCGGCAGAGAAAAGAAAACGTCGCCGGAGCAGGAATCACCGGAGAAAATGCCGGAAGTGCTCGATGACCGCCCTGATTTACCCCTCAAAAAGATACTGACGAATAAGGTCGCCATCCTCATGACGCTGAACGTCACCCTCTCCTGGGCGCTGGCAAACGGCATCAATGCCTGGCTGCCCGATTACTACTTCACGGCCTTCGGTATTCCCCTGAACACCGCCAGCTCGATTCTCTCCATCTATACCATCAGCGCTACGGTATCGAGTATTGCCGGCGGTATCCTGTCCACCCGTTTCGGGCGTCGGAAACCGTTCATTATCATCTCGGGAATCTTCACCGGCCTGGCCGCTCTCTGCGCTGTCCTCTTCAACATTCCGGCGCTGATTTACCTGAGCGTCACCCTCTTCGGTATCTTTTTCGGTATCCAGATTTCCAGCACCTTCACCATCCCCATGGAAATGCCCGGCATGTCGGTTCGTTCCGGGGTTATCGTCCTCTCCATGATGCAGGTCGGCGGCAACTTTGGTAATTTCGTCAGCCCGCTCGTCACCGGGGCTATCTACGATGCAACCGGCTCCTACCTCCCCGGTTTCATCGTCTTTATCATCCTTTCCTTCGGCCTGCTTGCCGCCGGTATCCTGATACCTGAAACCGGCCCCGCCGCCCGTAAAACTACCTGATTTTTTCTTATCCTGATACCTCGTGTGGACAACATCATCCGGGTGGTATATAGTGGGGGCAAACACGGAGAGTGAAAGGATGCTTTCCATAAGCCTGCCCCGTATGAAGAATTGGCGGTATACACCGTACCTGGTTGTGATTATCAGGCTACTCCTGGCGG
>CAYXEG010000208.1:0-3926 GCA_964463875.1 uncultured Dehalococcoidales bacterium | reverse complement strand
TCGAGGAGAACAATAATTTCACCGGTATCTTCCCGGTGGGCAATACCAGCTACTCCAGGCAAATCGATACAATTTTCTTCGAGTACCTGTCTTGCCTGACCGAGAGGCATTTTACCCTGGTTCGAATTACCACTGGCGAAAGCTGACCCGGTGAAACCATAAACGAAAAACATGATAAGCAAACCGATTAAACCAACTCTTACGCTCCTATTCATCTGCTACCTCACAAGTGTATTTTTTCAACGTTGCAGTCAGAAGAGCTTCACATAGCTCCGACAGCTGAAAAAGTAGTACTACTTTACAGCAGAAATGGAGGGAATTCAATAGCGGCAGAATTATTTTTAAGTACCAAATACTGCCGTTCACGGGTCAGTTTTCACTATTTCTCAGCAGGAATTGTGTTCCGGTTATGCCGGGGTAACAGTCGAAGGGTCAAGGTGGCGGTGGTGGAAAATGCGGATTCGTTTGAACTTGCCTTCTTCGTCGGTGTCATAGAGGACGCACTGGTTGAAGACCCGGACTTCGCCCTTTTTCCAGGGCTGGGATGAGCCTTCCGGTAAATCATCGAAAGCGTGGAATTCGGTAACGAACTCGACAAAGAACTGATTGCCTTCCGACATGAAAGCACCGAGGTGGAGGACTTCACGGACGTTTGCCGCCAGAGTCTTGTAGTTTTCGATGAATTCTTCCGGGCCGTGGAGGGTCCTGCCGGTTCTGCCGGGTATCTGCGGGCCGGCGAAGTTGTCCGGGTATTCGAGGGTGACATCCGGCCGGAAATAGCTGACAACCTTATCCCACCGGTGATTGTTGAAATGGTCGGTGTATTCCAGGAACTGTTCACGGTTCATAATCCTTACTCTCCTGAGATTGGTTTAATCCTTGCGGGAGTAAAAGCCCGAAACCGATACAGGCGCGGTTTCGGGCTTATGTTCTCCGTTTTCGCGTAAACGCACCTTACCGTTTAATCTGTAAATATAACTCGTCACCGGGGGTGGGGTATTTGATGGTGGATTCGTCATTGTAGACGAGGAGAGATTCGCCGTTGACCACTTTCCGGGTGAGCTTGTACCGCTGTTTATCCTGTAAATAGTAGGGGATGAAGCAGACCGGTTTGCCGAGACGTTTGACCGTTACTGCGCCGCGCCACATGCCGGGAGGAACGGCGATGACCCCGGGCTTATCGAAAGTGACTGCTTCCATATGGTCGGGGTCTTCACCGAGCATGACTTCTATTTCGGCGTCAAAGGTTGCCCACGGTTCGACGACATCTGTTCCGGAAAACCAGAGGAATTCGGCTATCTGACCGTTGCTGACCGGTTCGTCGTCGCCGAGCTTGCAGGGCTTCGTAACGATATTATAGCTGAACTGCTGGCCGGTACCGGGCATATCTTCCTTACCCTTGAAAACGCACCGCGGACTCATGACCGCATCGCCGAGCTTGTGGTAGTCTTTCCTCAGTTCTTTGATGCAGTCCTTATACTTGCCGATGGTGGAGGCGTTTTTATAATATGGCTCCATGTATGTGCGGACATCCTCGTCCGTCTGCTTCGGATTGGTGAAGCACAGCCCGCAGAAGGTACATTCTCTGGTCTGGTCCTTGACGCACATCCTCTTTTTGTCTTTCTCGTAGAGCCATTCCTCTTTTCCTTCGGCATCGAGGCGGGGATAGACTCTGCCGATGGTGGTGCCGACGTAGAAGAGCATGGTGTTGAGTCCCCGGACGACCTTTTTGAAATACACCGGGCTGTGAAAGACGCCGGGAGGGGCGCAGACGATTGACGGCTTCGTGATGTGGTAGATTTCCATGGATTGAGCGGTATCGCCGATGCAGAAGCCGATTTCGAATTCGGCTTCGAAGATTCGGTCGAGTTCGGCGCCGGTGAACACGAAAAAGTTATAGGCGCCGTCGTGGACGTGGGGAATATCCATCGTGCCCACTTTTGTGGCGACGAGGAAGCCGGTGCCGAAGGGGACATCGGGAACGACTTTGTTCGAATTGAAGAAACCCATGCGCGGACTGGTATACCCGTACCAGTTATCCTTGTCGTGTGTTTTAATGAACGGATTGAACTGCTTATCGAGCTTGCTCATGTACTACCTCCTGAAAAGATGCTCTTACGATACACCAATGACGCCGATTTGGCAAGGCGGTTCTTTCAGGAAAAATGGTACCGGGGAGCGAACCGTGACAATCCGAGAAAGGGTGGATGAACCGGTGTGCTTGTACTGCTGTTTCGCAATCGGATATACTTTGAGCAATCGGAAAAGGGAGGAGAGTAGCTATGCATACTATTCAAGCGGCTGTATTGCGAAAGGCCGGAGGGCCGTTCACCATCGAGACTGCGGCAATCGACGACCTTCGCGATGACGAGATACTCGTCGAGAATGTGGCAACCGGTATCTGTCACACCGATATCATGGTCTGCGACCGTCATCCCGATGACAATAAAGCGGTTATCCTGGGTCATGAAGGCGCCGGAGTAGTTATCGAGACCGGCAAAAAGGTAAACAAGGTTCATCCGGGGGACCATGTCCTTCTCTCATTCCAGTACTGCGGCGAATGCGAGCAATGCCGGAGCGGCCGGCCCTGGAAATGCCGGTACATGGGTGACTTGAACTTCGGTTATCAGCGGCGGGACGGCAGTAACGCTTACCTCAACAGCGGCGTATACGGGCATTTCTTCGGACAATCGTCATTCGCCACCCACTCGCTGGTGACGGAAAATAACTGCATCAAGGTTTCGAGTGACTTGAGCCTTGAGACAATATGTCCGCTCGGGTGCGGTATTCAGACAGGGGCGGGAACCGTGATGAATCTGATGAAGGTACCGAAGGGAGCGTCTATTGCGGTATTCGGAACAGGAGCAGTAGGGATTGCGGCCATCATGGCCGGGCGAATCGTCGGGGCAGCGGCAATCATCGGCATCGATATCCATCAGCCCAGGCTTGAGCTTGCCCGCGAGCTGGGAGCGACGCACGGTATCAACAGCCGGCAGGATGATGTGACTAAAACAATCGCTTCCATCACCGGTAAAGGCGTTGATTTTGCACTCGACCTTACCGGCAATGAGACAGTATCGAAACTGGCAATCAGTGTCCTGAATCCGGGAGGCACCTTTGCCGATATTGCCCATCCAAGGGAGATAACCGACCTGCCTGACGGGAAAAAGGGAGTGCTCGTGACCATGGGCAGCGCCATTCCGCAGGAATTTCTCCCGAAACTTATCGGTTACTACCAAGCGGGTGATTTCCCGTTCGACCGTCTTGAGAAGTTCTATCAATTCCGGGAGATAAACCAGACAATTGCCGACTCACGGAGCGGGGTAACTATCAAGCCCATATTGCGCATGAAAGAGTAGTAATAATCAGAGTACGGTTACCTTCAATCGCTATATGCTACGATACTGTATTGACACAATGATAAGCATCATATAGGATAAGGTATATTTTCATACATGAGGAGGGAGACAATGGCGGAGCAATACAAAATCAGAATCACGTTATTGAAAAACGATAAAACCTGCAACCAGGGTTTAAAACCGGGTACCGAATGGCTGTACGATAAAGAGCTTCCGAAGGGATTGTGCAGTTTTGCTTTCAGTTCGCTTCATCCGTTTATCGAAGTATTGAAGAATGGCGGCAGTTTTCCCTGGGAGCCTGACCCGAACGTGGTTACCCAGTGCTGCCCTGACCATCTGGTGAGTAACGTCTTCGAAGTGAGACGAGAACCCGCCTCCGACAAAAAGGCTGAAAACTATGATGTTACCGTCAGACTTATCGGAAAAGAATGCAAGGGCGAATGCAGTTTCGGCCACAGGGAAGGGGATACCTGGGAGGTTAAAGGACCCAGAGAAATGGTGCTGGAGCATATCTGCCCTTCGGCGCTTAAGAGTATCAGTGATGCGGTGATGGTCATGCGGTACGGC
>CAYXEG010000207.1:0-3998 GCA_964463875.1 uncultured Dehalococcoidales bacterium | reverse complement strand
TTATCTCCGGGTTCTTTTTCTCCGTTTTTTGCAACCAGGATACTCCCGCAACCGGAAACAAAAACCATAACCAGAGTTAAAATCGTTAAAACAGCCATTATTGCCTTTTTCATCGAATCCTCCCGAATCGAATTAGAATCGTACCAGTAATGTTTTAGCCAGCGCTCCGTGCCAGCGTCCGATTTGCCCGGCCAGGTGCAGAGTCAGGGTGGCCAGGAGTACCCCCGCAATCACGGCCAGAGGCAGTATCCAGGAAACCAGGTAATAGGTCGTGTTCAAAACAATCGCTACCGGAATATTGAACCCAAGCTGAAGAACGGGTAAAGCCACCAGGTAGAGTGACAGGGCCATCAGCGTGGTAAATACGGTGAAGTAGGTGATGCCAAGCGGCAGTTGCAGGAGCATGTAGATAATAGACGTCCAGGTGTGCCGGTCGGTCAGCAAGTCTTTGAACCGCTGCCACCAGCCGAGGTCTTTCCGGGAATATTGCGGGCGCCGGGGCATGCGGACGCCCAGCAGCGCTTCGACGAGAAGCCCTTCCACCAGGCCGATACCCCTGACCGATAACAGGAACAGCCCGGCAAGAGGCAGGCCGATTATCAGTATCAGCAGCCCGCCGGAAAGGGATAATCCGGTTACCACCCAGGTGAAATAGATGATGCCGGTTGCCAGCGAGAAGAGCAGGTAGAGCATGGAACCCCAGGTACGGGAATCAGCGTAGACTCCGAAGAACCGTTTTAGAAAAGGGGTATCCGACCGGGTCTCCGTCCTTTCCGGCTCCGGTTCCGGTTCCGGCTGAACGGCCAGAACCGGAGTTATCCGGTTCTCTATCTCACGGTAGCCGGCGGCGACTTCCTCCGGCAGGCCGTATTCTTCGATAACCTGTGCCAGCGCTTCAGCCCGGGAAAGGCTTTCGTTCCCCATGGCATTATCGAGAGCCAGGTTAAGGTGTTCTTCGGTATCGGCAAGCGCATCCTGAATCGTCGCCCGGTCGCAACCGGACAACTCCTTTTTCAGAAGAGCCAGGTAGTGCTGAACACTGTCAATCATTGCCTTCCTCCATCGATGGTACTATCGACCAGGGTTTTTATCTGTTGCCATATCCGCAGCCATCTGGTCAGGGTTTCCCGGCCTGCCTGAGTAATCCGGTAGTACCGTCGGGGAGGCCCGGAGACGGACGGTTCGACATTGCTCTCCAGCATGCCGTTGCTTTCGAGGGTTCTCAGCACCGGGTAGAGGGTACCCTGCTTAATCGAAGAGTCGTCCTGCCTGATAAGTTTGGCAATCTGGTAGCCGTACATCGGCTCTTCTGCCTGGCTTAATACAATGAGAATAATCAGGGCCGAAATACCGGCATTCAGGTCCTTGCGGAACTTCTGGTCGAAGGCCTCTGCGTTAGTCAACGTCATACCATTCCTCGAAACGAATCCATTATTTCAGAAACAAATTGTTATACACTGCATACTACTATATACTATATAATAGTTTCTGTCAAGGGATATAAACAAAAAAACATCCCCGACATCTGTAATTTGAGAAACTACAAACGCCGGGGATATATACAGTAAAAGAACAGTCCTACTTATTGGTTGCTATCTTTTCGATATAGTCAACGAAATCGCCTACCGTTTTCATTTCGTTCATTTTTTCACGGTCGATGTCAATTTCGATATCGAGGGCCGTTTCCGCGCCGATGATTATCTGCACCCAGTGGAGCGAATCCGCCTTGATATCCGAGAGCTTCGTCTCGAGCTTGATATCGTTTTCCGATGTCCGGGTCACCCGGGCAATGCTTCTTCTGAATTCATCGAATACTGCCATGTGTGTTCTCCTGTTCCCTATTCAGCCGAAGGCAAATTCGCCTGTGCTTCGGTCAGTTCCTTCCTGAGCGTTTCGACGGCATTCGATTCAATCGCCTGTATCACCTGCCTGACCGTCCCGACTATCTGGTCGGCTTTGCTGGCACCGTGGGCGATTGCCGCCACGCCGTCCACTCCCCATAACGGGCCGCCCCCCATCACCTCGCCCGGACTGAGCAGCCGGTAGAGCTTACCTGATATTCCTATTGCAGTTACCTCATCGATTTTTCCCGCCAGTTCCTTGTTCAGCCATGCTTGTATCGTTCTGCCGAGGCCTTCCGAGTATTTCACGAGGATGTTGCCGATAAAGCCGTCGCAGACAATCACGTTCGCCCTGCCGAAGGGTATGTCCATGCCTTCGACATTGCCAATGAAGTTCAAACCGCTTTTCTTCAGCAAGCCGTACGCTTCTTTCACCTGGCCGTTCCCTTTGCCTTCCTCGGAACCGACATTCAGCAGCCCTACCTTTGGATTTTCGATGCCGAGAATCGTTTTCGCGTACACCGAACCGACCACCGCCAGGTTGACCATCTGGTACGGCTGGATGCCGACATTCGCCCCGAGATCGAGAACCACCGTCTTCGGCGAAAGCTGGAGGAAGGCCCCTCCGGCAACCGGCCGTTCGATACCCGGCAGCGTGCCGATATACTGCAAAGCCGAAACCATCATCGCCCCGGTCGAACCGGCGCTTATCACCGCATCGGCTTCTCCCTGTTTCACCAGCCGGGCGGCCAGCGCCACCGAGCTGTTCGGTTTCCTCATCACCGCGAAAGCCGGTTCCTCGCCGTCAACGATTTTCTGCGTCGCTTCGATAACCTTTACCGAAAGCCCTTTTGTATCGCATTCCGCCAGTACCCTGTCGATGGCTTCCTTCTCTCCCGCCAGCAGGATTTCCACGCCCAGTTCCCGGGCGGCTTTCACCCCGCCTTTGACCGTTTCTTCAGGAGCGAAATCGCCTCCCATGGCATCGATGGCTATCCTCAGTTTCTTCTCGCTCATTTCAGTCCTCTAAGCTATTATTGAAGGGTACCTCTACCAGCTATGTTCTATTGCATTTACCTTGCAAATGGTGTGGCAATTCACCAGATTCTGTTTATTACAGGCCTCGAATCCGGAACAATACAGGGTGATTTTCTTCCTGACAGCTTCTTTTACCTCGGCGACCGGGTGTCCGTGGTCGAGGTTCAATCCCAGCACCTTCGCCGGGCAGACGTCAACGCACTTACCGCAGCCGTTACAAAGCCCGCCGTCAATACTTATGTAAAATACTCCCGACCCGTCATCGTAGCCGTACTGCGTTTTTACCGAAACGGCTACCGCCTTGCCAAGGCTGCGGTCGCGGGCAAACAGCGCCGCCCCGAGAGCCCCGCAAAGCTGCGGGTCTTCGCAGAGAAGGGGCTTCAAACCGACCTTACCCTCCAGGGCAGCGACCATGCCGCTGTTCTTCGAAATACCCCCGGTTATGGTGAAATCAGGCTCGATTGCTACCCGTTTTAATAAATTGTATGTCCTCGTGGCAATCGCCTCGTGCAACCCTGAAAGAATATCCGCCCGCGATACTCCTTTCCGCAGGTAACCGATTGCTTCCGTCTTGGCAAATACCGCGCAAATCGTGTTGAACGGGATAGCGTTGTCCGATTGCCGGGAAACCTCCCCTATCTCTTCGAGCGGGATGTTCAGCACCTCGGCAATCATCTCCATGAAACGGCCGGTTCCTCCAGCACATTTATCGTTCATCACGAAATTAGTGACATTCCCCTTTTCGTCGCAGTTTATCGCTTTGCAGTCCTGCCCGCCCATATCGACAATCGTCCTGACCGAGGGAAAATACCAGTTGATGCCCTTAGCGTGGGCGCTGATTTCAGAAACGTTCTCGTTGGCGTACGGCACCAGTACCCGGCCGTACCCTGTCGCCACCGTGTAATCGATATCCTCTTTCGTCACCCCGGTACCGCGCAGCACCGTTTCGAGGAGAGTATCGGATGTCTTGACACTTTCCGGCCCCGTATCCATGATAGTCGAGGAAAGTATCTCGTTATCTTGTAAAATAACCGCCTTGGCGGCGCGTGAACCTATATCGATACCGGCAAATATCATCGTTTCCTTATATATCCTTCGCGATTTCTTCTTCGGCCAGGA
>CAYXEG010000206.1:0-4006 GCA_964463875.1 uncultured Dehalococcoidales bacterium | reverse complement strand
GGATATGCTATCGGTTAACCCCATCAATCTGTAGGTAATTTTTTGAGACAGGCTCGTACGGGCGGGGTATTGCGGAGGTTCAATAAACTACTTATACTGATTTTCATTTAAACCGGACAATCGTCCGATATCCAAGTTTAATCCTGTCTGTTAAAGTTTTCGTGACACTCTGCTCCGAATAGCGTCGAATACAATCCGCCGGGCTTTCATCAGCTCCCAGTTCGCTGATTCTGGTACGTTTTCTCCAGCTCCGTACCTGCTTTTCAGGAAATTATTGAGAATTACTTTAATGTATTCGGCGTGGTAAGGAAACTCTGCGGTAAGGAGAGCAATATACTCGTAGGGAGTCTGATATGGAAGCGGACCAATACCCGCCTGGGTGGCTAGTTCACACATTCCGCCGTAAGCTTCCGAGGCGTAATCCTTGTCTCCGGATTTTACGTTTTTCCGGTTTTTATCCCGATTAAAGTAACCGATAATGATAATCACCACTATTGCAATGGCCAGGACTAACAGCAGAATCGGCCAAAGCAGAAACAGGGTTGTTGTGTCCGCTGGTTGCTGTATGACTGCCCTGCTTTGAACGTCCGAGGGTACCATATACTGCTGCATATGTAACATCGGATCCCAGATTTCCGTTCCTCCACTGAACGTCACTGCCTCTACGCCGATAATTCCTCGGGAAAAATCGCTGCCTGGTGTAGCTTCGTATTCAATCCAGCCGTATCCCGGGAAATACACCTCCGACCATGCGTGACGGTTACTCTGCAGTATGAAATATTTACCGCTTTCCGAGTCGAGTTCGCCGGGAGAGTAGCCGGTGCTGAACCGTGCGGGAACGCCGACTGCCCGGAGCATGACTGTCATTGCCGAAGCAAAATCGCCACAGGCGCCGGATTGCTTGGTGAAAAGAAAATACTCGACCGCATCGGTATCTTCCGGAGGCGATTGTGTATTCCTGTTATAACGGAAATCGGCCAGGTAGCGATTAATTGCCAGGGCTTTTTCGTAGGGAGTCGTGGCATTGGCAGTGACATTAGTTGTCAGAAAAACGACATTCTCCGGCAATGAATCAGGTAATTGCAGGTAACGGCTTATTATCCACTCCGGGTAATCCTCCCCGGCATCAGCCAGTTCGGCCGGTGAAGCCGAAATGACACTCGAGCGAACAGTGTATTTCTGTTCGGTATCGAGCGTATGAGCGGAGGTGACGGTCACGGTATTATCTACCACCGAGCCGGTTTCCGGGATACCCTTGCTGCTGAGAACATGACGGTAAGCAGGGAGGTTGACGGAAACGAACTCACCCGTGGTGAGAATGACATCGCTTTGCAGGGCGGTTTCAACATTGAAGGTAATCGTTTCTCTATTTTCCGTACCCGGATTTAACCTGATTTCGGGGAATTCATTCAATGAATACTGAGAAGACTCACTATTCGTCCATCCGGTTGAAGTATAGACATCGTACATTCTCATTCGCCAGTACTGGGGAGTTTCCGAGGCGATGATAAAATGCAGGTCCGAGCCGTAACGCTCTACGGTGGTTTCGAAAGTAAATTCAACCTGCTCTTCGGCGGCGATTAACGGTTGTTTCCGGGGAACAGCCGAGAAAAAATTTACCAGGTAATCTTCGACCCTTTCCAGGATGGGGGTATTCCCCCGGTTAATATAGAAGAATTTGCCCGGTTTAACATCCGGCAGCAGCCAGGCAGTGAAGGAAACGAGGACACTGATACATATAACCGAGGTGAGGAAATACTTCACACTCCGGTTACGGGTCAGGATATTCGGTTCCCTGACATCAGTTCGGTTTTTTATTATTCTCGTTTGCCCGATAAGCAGTAATGAAGCCCCAAGGAAAAAGAAAAGAAACCCGTAATAATTCAAGGGAAGATTACTGAGGTTGATGAGCAGAACGATGGTTCCGGCTATGACAACAGGCCAGGCGTTGTGCTTTTGTAAAACGAGCCATGAGGATACGCTGCCGAAAACCCAGGTGAACACAAGGAGAAAAACGGCAAAATGGATATTGCTGGTTTCTGTACCGGACATGCTGATGACGCTGACCGTCGATTGAAGGGCTTCGAACAACTGGCGGGGCCAGGGTAGCACCGAAGGCGGAAGTATGGTGAGAACCTGCCAACCGGTGATAATGATACCAAGTATGATAACGACAAGCCATTTCAATAGTTTATGCAGCTTGATTTTGGTAAGAATATATCCCGTTAGAACGGACACTGCTAAAACCAGAGATAACGATGGCTGGCTGTCGAGCCATTCTGCTCGTTCGAGTGATAAAATCATCACCTCGAGAGGTAAAAAGATAGCAAGAACACTGAGGATTTCCTGCCTCCGGTTGACTCCGGTAGCATACACCTCTTTACGATCCCGCTCTTTCATGTTATTAGTTATTATCGCTGCCATAAAAGGCTATTCTCCATAAGCGTAAGCTGAGGTTAACCGGCGGCTGTCAAGCGCCGATGAAATCAACTGGCCTTTTCTGACGATATAGACCTGAGCTCCTGTTGCAAGGATGTTTTTCACCGCCGGGATTATTCCGGTAGTACCGCCGAAGCTGACGGGGTCGAGCAACACCACAACGGCCATGCATCCCTGTTTCTCTATGTCGTTAACCATGCGGGGCAGGGTTTCACTGCCGGATGAGGTGATGATGATAACGATAGAACCTGCCTCGAACCGGCTCATTTCCTTTTCGAGCAGGTCTTCGAGGCGTTCGGTACCTTCGGCTTTTACCGTTGCTAACATTCGGTCGACTTCTTCCCGATGAAGTTTCCCTGAATCCGGCAGGTACAGGTGACGCCGGTCTCCCGATATTATAATGCCCGTGTCTTTGCCGTTCTCCATGTATTTGTTAAAGATGGTAGCAGCTAAGGTAACGGAGTATTCTTCGGTGGATTCCTCTCCCGACCCAAATTGAGCACGGGCAAACAAATCGGGGACAATCCAGACGTGCCGGTACTGGAACTTGAGCTGCTCCGGTTCGAATACCTTTACCATCAGACTGTTACGATGAGCGGTACTGGGCCAGTGAATGTTGTTCAGGGTGTCTCCGCTCGCATACTCACGCACTCGGCTTATGGTGGAACTGGTGCCGCTCCTCAACCACTTGACCGAACCCTTGCCCGGTTCAGCGTGAACTTCGGGTTGAAAGAGCGGGATATCAAGAGCTGCCGGTAACACCGTAAAATCCCGGAGAACTCCTGAGGTTCTTTTGCTGGTGACAATCCCGAAAGGGTCGGTCGACGAGATGGTGTGTGAACCCATCCTGAACAGACCACGATGATGGCAGATGGTCCGGGAATGCCAGGAGCGGACCGATTCAGGTGATAATTCGAGGGTTATAAAGGCATTATGGCCGGGCATGTTCGTATCTTCCTTGACGGTCACGCCGAATTTTGGTAACCGACTGTGATTTTCTATCACGGCTGTTTCCTCAAGTACCTCACCTGCCCGGAGGGTTTTTGAAGCGTTATGGATTTTAACCTCGACGCCATTAATGTTGATTCTTGCCCAGAGGAATCCGAATAGCATGAGCAACAGGCAGAACGCGAAAAGATACCAGATCAGAATCGAACCGCCGATAATCCCGATAACGGCGATGATAACCGGGAAGATTATTGCTGCTTTCCTGATTTTCATACTGTTTTCTCTCTCTATCCCGGGGAGATTTATCAGGAGATTCGCTGCTTTCCGTCATGGGGAAGCCCCGGAATGGGTACTGTTTCGAGGATTTCGGTAAGAACATCCTCAGCCGCAGAATCCCTTGACGAAGCGACCGGTTTGACGCGGTGCGCCAGGACGGGGATGACGAGTTTTTTCGTATCATCGGGAAGAACGTAATTCCGGCCTTCCATCAGTGCCAGCGCCTGGGATGCCCGGAACAGAGCGAGGGAGCCGCGCGGAGAAGCGCCGAGAGTCAGCGACTGGTGCGACCGGGTAGCGCCGGTAATTGCTACGATATATTCCTTAACAGAGGAATCGACAT
>CAYXEG010000205.1:0-4008 GCA_964463875.1 uncultured Dehalococcoidales bacterium | reverse complement strand
GTATTACATCGTCAGTGTAAAATCCGGTCCGAACTGGGGAAACAGCCGCCAGATTGCCGGCATGAAAGCCGATTTTATCAAAGCGAAAAAGATACTCAGAACCAGCGGCAACCGACTTGAAATAGTGGCAGTGAATGGCTGCTGCTATGGCAGGGATGATAAACCGGACAAAGGCGACTATTTCAAGTATTGCGGCCAGCGATTCTGGGAATTCATCTCGGGCGACGAGAACCTGTATCTTGACTTGATTATACCCCTGGGGTATAAATCCGAAGAAAAGAACGAGGAATTCGAAAAGGAACGGGCCAAAATAATCAAAATTTTCACCGAGGAATTCTGCCGGAAGTTCAGTAACAACGGTGAAATCGACTGGGAGAAACTCGTCAGGTTCAATTCGGCGAAAACGAAAACCGGTACCGGCGTGTCCGCAGAGTAACGATGCCCGAAGGAATCTGGATTCTCGAAAAAACCGGCAACGACCGCTTTCCCTACCGGCTTCAGATAATCCGGGATGGCCGTGCCTGGTTGACCCTTCGCACCCAGGACCGCTGGCCGGCGGCCAACCGGCAATTGTTCTGCCTGCGGGAACTTGAACCTCCCTTTCCCGTAGAACCTCTCGAAGAGATTGAGCGGCTGGATATCCTGGCGGTCAACGAGCGCGGTAAACGTATCTCGGTGATACTGGACAGGAAACAGTATAAGCGGTGCGATTTTCTTTTCCTGGAAAAACCCTACAAAAACAAGCCCGGAGAAAGCTACGAGCAGATATTCTGGCTGACACAGCGGTCGATTGCCCAGCACCGGCCTTCGTTCAAGCTGGTTTCCCGGGATAAAACCGAAGGAATGCTCGTCCGTATTCACAGTAACGAAAAATATCCCTGGCGTTTCCCCGGCGCCGCTACTGAACGGGGCGTTATTTCCGCCGGCGATTACGCCCTCATGGAGGAAGACCGCTGCCTCGCAGTCGTTGAGCGTAAAACTTTCGATAACCTTATGGCTGATTTCGGTACCATGCCGGTGCTGCATCAGCGGCTGGCCGAACTGGCCGCCCTGGAAAACCACGCCCTGGTCGTCGAAGCTGCCTACGCCGATTTCCTCAATCCGAAAAAGGTACATCACTATACGCCCGCATTCTGCGCCAAAGCGATTGCCGAGCTGTTCGTCTTTCATCCGAAGCTGAGAATAGTCTTCTGCCTCAACCGGAAAACCGCCAACGAATGGACGCGCCACTACTTTCAGGTGCTCCATTCGCTCGAACAGGAAAAAACGGCTGAAAAAAACCTACCGTAATCTCTTGAAAAATCGGAAAATTGTCCTATAATTAAGTCCTGCGACAAAAATAAGCCCCTGTTTCTGCTATTATTGAAGCGAGCGAATGAGCATTATCGATGATGTAAAACAGAAGACGGATATAGTCGAGGTTATCAGCCAGTACGTGACGCTGAAGAAATCCGGGCGTAACCTTTCTGCCCCCTGTCCGTTCCATGAAGAGAAGAACCCGTCATTTTTCGTCTACCCGGAACGGCAGAGCTGGCACTGTTTCGGCGCCTGTAGTACCGGCGGCGATGTTTTTTCTTTCATCATGAAGAAAGAAAACATGGATTTCGGCGACGCCCTTCGCTTCCTGGCGGCGAGAGCAGGACTGGAAGTCCCCGTCCGGAACCAGCCGGACGAGAAGAAAGATGAAAGGGACAAGGTCTTCGAAATTAACGGTGCCGCCGCACTCTACTTCAATAACCTGCTGCTGAATTCACCGGCGGCGGAACCCGCCAGGAAGTATATTCAGAAACGCGGCCTGAGCGAAAAAACGGTGAAGGATTTCCAGTTGGGGTTCAGCCTCGATGACTGGGGCGCCCTGAAAAAGTACCTGATGGATAAAAGTTATACCGAGAAAGAAATACTCGCCGCCGGGCTTCTCGTCGAATCCGAGGACGGCCGGACGCATGACCGTTTCAGGAACCGGCTTATGTTTACCATCTGTGACAGCCGCGGGCGGGTTACCGGGTTCGGTGCCCGGGTGCTGGACGATTCGCTGCCGAAATACGTCAATTCGCCCCAGACCCTCGTTTTCGATAAGAGCGGCACCCTCTACGCTATCAACCTTGCGGCGCAATCGATACGAAGGCTCGACCAGGCGGTGATGATGGAAGGGTACATGGATGTCATCACCGCTCACCAGAACGGTATAACGAACGTGGTTGCCTCAATGGGGACGGCCATTACCGAACGGCAGGTCAACGACCTGAAAAAACTGACGAAAAATATCGTTCTCTCCATGGACGCGGACAGCGCCGGTGAAGAAGCGATGCTCCGCTGTGTCGATTATGAGAATACCTTCGATATCGAACTGAATGTGGTCGTCCTTCCGGAAGGAAAAGACCCTGACGATGTTATCCGGGAACACCCGGAAAGCTGGCAGGATTTACTAAAAATAGCCGTTCCGGTCGTCGACTTTTCGTTCGATATGGTAAGCGCCGGCCTCGACCTGGCGAAAGCGAGCGATAAACGAATTCTTGTCGATAAAGTCGGGCCGGTCGTATCATCCCTGAAAAACCCGGTACGCCGGGCGCACTACATACAGAAGCTGGCGAGGCTGGCCGGCGTTAACGAGAATGCCATTCAGGCATCGCTCGGAGCGGCGAAACCTCCCGTCCCTTCGTACCGGTCTCAGCCGCGGCCTCCGCTGCGGAAAACGGGGCGGACACCTGTGAAAACGCTGCTTTCAAAACCGGTCGAGGAGCAGTTTCTGGCTTTTCTCCTGAAACACCCGGAGTTCCGGGAACGAAGTTCGGGTATTCCCTCGGACTATTTCGAGAACAGCGAGAACCGGGAAATCTTCCTCACCTGGAGGGGAGCACCGAATCCGGAAACGTTGCGAAACAGGCTCGATGAGACCCTCGCGGACTACCTCGATGAGCTTACCGGAAAGCACGTCTTGGCAACGCAAACCGAGGAAAGGTATAATAATTATGTACTGCGCCTCAAAGAAGACTACCTCAGAAACCTGGCCCGAAAAGGCGAAACGCTCAAAGCGGCCGGCGAACTACCCGGGGAAAAAGACATCGAACTGACGGATAATTTGCGCGAAATTTTTCTGAAGCGTGCCGGGAGAGAAGGCGGCAAAGGAGAGAGAAAATGACCCTCGAAAATTATGACGATACGGATAAATTTGCACCTAACGATACTGAAGATGACGAGCCTCTGGCAGACGATTTCGATGCCAAGATCGATGATTCGAAAGACATCGATATCGACATTTCCATCGATACGGTCGAAGACCAGGAGGTCGCCGATGACCCGGTCCGCCTGTACCTGCATGAAATAGGCAAGGTGAACCTGCTGACGGCGAAAGACGAAAAGGTGCTTGCAGAGAAAATCGAAGCCGCCAAGCGTGTCAAGGATATCCGGAGCGAGCACAGCGAGAAATACGGGAAATCTCCGTCTCCGGTCGAGATTGTGTTGACGATGCTCAAGGAAATCGGCCGCGATTCGGGGATTATCAGCGTCCTTCGCGAGCAGCTTTCCCTGCCTCCCTGTGAAAGTTTGAGGGACTGCATTAAAGACGAAGTGTTCGCCGAAAGCATGGCCGGGGTTATCGACCAGCAGCTTATCCAGTCGGTCTCACGGGAAATCGGCCTTGATATTCCCGAAACCGAGCAACGCATCATCAACCTTTCGCTGAACTGTAAACTGCTTTCCGCATCGGTCATGAAAGCCATTCCGGGAAATGTTATGCTTTCAGGAGTCGAGACGCTTGTTACCGATGAAGATTTCATCGATACCCTCAGCGGATTCGAACGGCAGACTAAAGAACACCTCGACCATATCAAAGCCGAATCGGATAAAGCGGAGAAGCACCTTATCGAAGCTAACCTGCGGCTTGTCGTCAGCGTTGCCAAGAAACACATCGGCCGGGGCATGTCGCTGCTCGACCTGGTGCAGGAGGGGAATATCGGTCTGATTCGGGCGGTCGAGAAGTTCGACCATCACCGGGGATATAAGTTCAGT
>CAYXEG010000204.1:3640-4079 GCA_964463875.1 uncultured Dehalococcoidales bacterium | reverse complement strand
GTTTGTCCTCGAAGTTGAATGCGTCTTCCGCTTCGAGTTCGGCAATACCGTCGGAAAGCGAATCACCTTTTTCGTACATAATCGGGGCGATGAGCCAGAACAAGGCTCTCAGGAGGAACCGTAGAATACCTTTCGAAATGAAGTCGGCATCGATGGCGGAGGTCGCCCGCTTATTACCGGTCCGGGCTGCCCGGAGCATATCGAGCTGAACCTTTTTTCCGAAATCGCTCAGGCGGTAGCCGGTCGAAATGAGTACCAGCTTGCGGGTCAGCTCAGGGTAGTCGGCCGCGAAGCAGAGCGCCGGCGGACCGCCGGTCGAAACCCCACCGATATCGACCGGAGCGCCGATTTCCTCTCTGACCATGACCGCGTAGTCATCGGCCCAGTCTTTCACCGAGCAGCCTTCCGGCAGATTGCGTTTCCGGCCGATTACCCATAC
>CAYXEG010000204.1:0-3630 GCA_964463875.1 uncultured Dehalococcoidales bacterium | reverse complement strand
ACATCCGGGCGTCCATTCCCAGTTTGCCCTTCGAGGGTGGCTTGTGGGTGAAATTCAACCCTTCGAAGACGACGAATTTCTTCGGCCCGTCGCCGATTTTCGAGTACGGCAGGTTATTCGACGAATAACCGGAGGTGATGAGCTGTTTTGTCATCTGGCTCTCCCGGCAAGTTTTACTAATTCTACAACTTTAGGAGTCACTTGAGAACCGGTTAACCGGAAGCTCCTCGCTCCGCTGTTCGTTGAAATGACTCACTCGTGGAGTATGTTTAACGGCCTCGAGGGTCTGACCTGAAGGACAGTTAATATTCAGGTCGTACCGGGGTTAACGAAAGGGATATCAGTATATCTAAATGGTCAATATAAGATGGTAAAAATACTGCCCGATTTTATACAATCAGGAAGTAGAGATGTTTAAATTACAGTGGTACCTTATTATTGCAACCCTGAGAGTTATTTCATAAATATTTATTTGCTGATTATCCCCGAAAAGCGGGTTTTTTATGGTGGCAGCGAAGCAGATATGTTTTAAGATGGTGCCTTTTAGCGAGCGCACAAACAACAGATGGTGAAAATTAAAAGCGACCTGTAGAAATTCGGGTCGCTTTTTATTTTAAGAGAATAGGTATTTCTTAAGAACGAAATTACAATTTTTTTTTCTGAATATAGTGTAATGGAGGAAAGGGAATGAAAAAACTACTATACATCCTGTCATCTTTTGCTTTACTGATTGGTTTGATGACACCGATGGCGAAGCCGGTAAGCGCGGCCGATCTCACTACTATTGCTTATGGAAATTTTATTGGGAACGCTAACTGGTTTTCTACGCACTTCTTAGACTTCTTCGGCAGTGAAGTAAGCGTGCCGGTGTGGGATTTGACTCAGGGGGATCTGGTGCTGAGTTATACACTTGATATGAGTTATATTAACCAGCCTCATGGCCTGGCAGACAACTTAACCGAGTGGGAAGCCTATACCGGCCCCACGGCAAAAGACCCTGCCAACTACCCTGATTCCTATACCCCATATATTGAAGTGGGGCTTCGCGGTGAGGGTGCGGGCGATTTTAACCCCGGCCCGTTTGGTGGTTACCAGGGCAACTGCGGCGGCTGGATGGTTTCGGAATGTGATGACTGGGTCGGCTACTGGGATGGTGATACCTTCATTGGTGATGGCACCGAAACTCAGGATTTGGACGATAAGCACGGCTTGCAGGCATCGGGAGGCCGGAGCGAACTTGACTACGACGTTCTGCTGAGTACTCCGGACACCGTTGACTCGATACCAAGCCCATACCCCTGGTATCCGAGTCCCAAAGGAGCTTACGGGAGTTGGGATAATCACGGCCTCTGGTTCGACCGCGATGGAGTCGATGAATGGCAGGCGACATCCTGGGGTAACAGCGGCGAAAATGCAGGGCGCATAAATACCGCTGGTATCTATAACATCGAGATTACCTATCATGCTATCGACGCTAATGGAAACAGCGACAAGACCGACGATGGGCTTGGTGTCATGTTCGCTAAGATTAACGGAGTCCAACAAGGGTTCTATACAGCCTGGGTTGATGCTCCGCCCCAAAACTACCCGGTCGGCCTCAGCTTCAAGGGAGATATGGAACACATGCAGGTCTTTGCCGGTTCATGGGCAGGCGATCCCTCCGGCTGGGACTATGGAATGGTTCACTTGACGAATATCAGCGTGACCGGCTATCCGGGTATTTCTAATCCGCTGGCTGCGGACTTTAATTACACCGTATCATCACCGGGTACAGAAGTACAATTCAATGACCTTACCTCCGGTGGAATGCCGCCTTATACATATTTGTGGCAATTCGGCGATGGTGGAGCAAGCACCGAACAGAACCCGGTTCACGACTATGGCACAGAAGGCGACTATACGGTGGAGTTAATGGTTACTCCATTCCGTTGTGTGCCAAAAACAATCACGAAAACCGTACATGTTGGAGAAACACCTGGCGACACTGACAATCTCACGGTAAATACTGAGGTAACAGTAGACACCGGTGGCGGCGAATTACCATCCGTTAAATGCAAATGGGAACAGCAACCTGTGGCTGTTGAACCAACGATGGAAGATGGCGACACCAGCCATCAGGTAGACGGGTTCCAGATTCTTCCTCCGCTGGTCGCGGGCGCTAAGAAGATGATTGAATACTATGCCGTTCTAACCGATGAGGAAGATGGCGGCAACGTCGGTCAGGCTTTCGCTGATGTTTACCATCCCGCCGGTTCTCCTGAACCGTACGGCCCCAGTGTGGCGGGAGGTATCCTGGGTAAAACCTACTTTAAATATGAAATCCCCTTCACGAAACTTGGCCATTCGGCCGCGGAAAAAGCTCTGGTACAGGCTGCTTACGATGCCGGCCTCATTACCTTCGGAGCTTATACCTTCGATGACGTCATGGTCGAACTCGATAAAGGTACGGCAGACCTCTGGAAAGGCCAGGCTGAAATCGACTACGAGCAACCGGCCGGCAATTACGATGTCTACGTCTTTGCTATCGATTCCAACAATGGCTTCTCTCCTGCACTCTACAACCAGTTTACCTATGTCGCTGTTTGCGGTATCGAGGTCGACTTCACCGGTATCAACTTCGGTTCGGTTAACCTCAATACCGAAAAAATGATTGCCGGCGATACAATCTGGGATAAAACCGCTGGTATTAACAAAGCCACGGTTCGCAATATCGGCAATACCTGGACGAGTGTGACCGTGGAATTTGACGATATGGGCTTAGGAAAAGACGTCAATAATCAATGGAATGTCGGCTTCGATGCCAGAATGGGCAGCGATAACCTCTACTACATTGACGGAATTCTTCCTTACGTCGAAACCACACTTGTGAATGCTCTGGCTCTTTCTCACAAGGATGAACTTGACCTCTCTATCAAGGTTATCAAAGGTAACGGCACCCACACCGGCACGGTCACCTTGGGATGTGTTCAAAGAGCCTTTTCGGATCCGGTACCCGACTGGGTTGTCGGTGTCCCGATTGCTCCCGGAGACTATTAATCTCATTTCCGAATACCTTGGACACACTGCGGCAAAGCAGGGGAGACATAAGAGACAGCACCTTATGTCTCCCCTGAAAAATCCTCCTGATTCAGGACAAATCCAGGAAACGTCAAAATTCAGCCTTAAAAATCAAAAAGTGGGACACTGGCATATTATAATGCATAAAAGCAACATTACTGATTACTCATATCGCGAACAGTTTCTTTTTTCAAGATGCTGCCGGTAAAAGCCCGCTCTCTGGATTCCAGTTTCCACTGGAATGACGACCATACCCTCCTTCGCCATTCCGACGAGAGTTGACAGCCTTGCCCTCCTCCGCCATCCCGGCGCCGCAGGTCCCGATTTTCCTTACCTGATATTCAACAATGATAAATCGGGAAAAATCGTGATTCAGTGAACATTTTAAACCTGAATTCTCCGGATCTTGTTGTCGCTCTCCCTCCCAAACAAATCCACGCATCGCACCCATCATCTCAATAAAGCAACTTCACTGAACAGCCAGCAATCAAATTTCCCCTCTCTGTTAACGGAGAGGGGAAACTAAAAAGTCGAAGACTCGCGATATTCCTTAGTGTATGGTTATGATGTGGT
>CAYXEG010000203.1:0-4089 GCA_964463875.1 uncultured Dehalococcoidales bacterium | reverse complement strand
CAATCATCGCTTTCAGGTTTTCCGGTTTGACTTCGTCGGTCGAACTGCGCGGCGATAGAATGAATCCGCCGTCCTTGCCGATATCATCGATAAGTTTCTTGCAGTAGGCCTTGACATCGTCCACCGTGCCCGCCTGGAGCAGCGTCGAAGGAACATTGCCCTGGAGACAGTGATGCCCGCCCAGAATCTCTTTCGCCCGATAAATATCGGTCGAATCGAGCCTGACAATCATCTTTCCCTTGGGAAGTTCCAGCAGGTATTCGAGCTTCTTGGTGAAATCGCCTTCGAAGAAAACGCACATCGTTCCGCCAAGCTCGGTTCTGTTTTCAATCACCTTTTTGAATGAAGGCCAGTAGAACTCGTCGAACTGCTTGTTGGACATGAAGTTATCCGAACCGCGGGTATTGGTCATGAAAAGCCTCTTGTAGCCGTTCTCGCTTGCCGGGGGTAACGGAGCCGCCAGCGACCGTTCTAGGATGATGTCGACCGCCTTGTGAATCTTGTCCGGATGGCGGTACATATCAACCATCGTTCCCTGCATTCCTCTCAGCGAATGGGAAACCATGTCGAAGGGAGGCATCGCCGAACCCTGGAAGTAAATCGGGTTGCCGGTATCTTCAATCATCTTATTGAATCTGAACATGACATCGCCGAATTTTTTGGCTTCCTTGCCGTACTCGATGAGCGTCATAATCGAAGCTTCGACCTCAGGATCGGCCATCGCCATGCCCAGCATGTTGGCGCTCATACCGCCCATCATTGTCGAAAGGTCGGGCAGTTTTTCAAGCCCCTTCAGTTTATCGCTGACACGGGGGATATACTTTCTCAGCATGTAGTTCGCCCGGTCGTTCAGCCATTCATCCCACTCGTTACCGAACATGGCATCGACTTCGATGGACTGGTGCCCTTTCCAGATATCCAGGCCGTATCCCGGCCAGCGGGCCGTTTTCAGCGCCAGGATTTCCGAGGCTTTACCCGGGGAAGGAGCCTGCGGATAAATCAGGTCTGCCTGAAAATCCAGCAATGTCTTCCGGTAGGCTTCTATCCATGCCTCATGGTCGTAGTAGGCGGCCGAAGACGGGACATTGCAGTTCTTGCCCGGGAAATACCCCATGCCGCAGATGATGGGTACCCTGTCCGGAATTTCCAGGGAGATAGCCTTGTGTATCCGGTCCTCTTTTTCTTTCCTGAGTTGTTTCGCTGTCTTTCCTTCAGCGATTATTTTGTCCATTTGTTACCTCCGAATTACTCTTTTATATTTGATTTTCACCCGTTTATGGTAAAAACTTTATCGTTAACCGGTTATTTCAGGGTATTTCCTGTACCCTTTATTTTTCCAGAGTACCAGGGCACAAATTACGGCAATGACTCCGGTAATTATCCCGGCCAGGCCGAACGTGAAAGGGAAACCTTTTCTATCCAGGAGATTTCCGACAGCCGGTCCCAGGGGAGCAAAGATGCCGGTACCGGAAAAGAAGTATATCCCCATTATCGTGCCCCTCTTGTTTTCAGGTACATTGCTGGTCAGGAAGCTCTCCGAAGTCGGCATCCTGGTATTCATCAGAAGCCCCATGCATATCATCAGGATTACCAGAACCGGAACATTCGGAGCGATACCCATCAGGTACATGAGAGGCGAGGCAAGAATGCTGATAGCTATGATAGTCCGGATTCCGCCGAAACGGTCTCCTATATAGCCCCCAATCGGTGCTCCGACAAGTCCTACTGCGGGGGTGATGGCCGCCAGCAGTCCCGCTGCTGTTTCAGTCACTCCCAGGACATCGGTCGCGTACAGGACAATATAGGAGGAAACAGACTGAATAATTGTTCCGGTAAGGACACTGACAATCATGAAAGGAATGATTTGTCCCCACCGCACCGAATCCACCTGCTTGGAATATTCCACTTCCTCCGGAAATTCTTCTCGCCGCTTCGTTTCAGCCCGCGCCTTTTTCCCAATGAGGCTATAGAGCACCAGGCCTAAAACCATGAGGGGGATACTGACAACAAGGAAGGGTACTCTCCATCCCCATGTCGCTGCAATCGGGGTGGCGATGAGCGGAAATATCCAGAAGGCGGACGTGCCGCCGACAAGGTGTAAACCGAGAGTTCGACCCCGAACTTCTTCTTTTGCCGAGGATGATATCGCAGCCGATGCCGCCGGGTGGTACCCTCCCCCCATCAGCGCGGCAATGATGAGGAATGATATCAGCCACAGGGTTGAATTGGTAAATCCAATGAAGAACCCGCCAATCGCAACTCCCGTTACCCCAAGCAATACCATTATCCTTATACCAACTTTATCGGCAATGACGCCGGCCGGTAACTGGCTCAATCCGTTGGTTAACGAGAAAGCCATGGTGACGAACCCGACCTCGGTGTACGACAGGTTCAAATCCCCGCGTATCATCGGCATCAGCGGGTTCATCATTGCTCCGATGCCGTGATGCCCGAAATGAGCCAGCAGGAACAGCGGTAACATGCCGGTGAAGTACAGGCGAAGATTGATTTTCCTGAAAAATCTGCTTACCGGGTTGTCGGTCCGGCACCCGGGTATGTCGTTTTTCGAATCGGTCATAGTGAGTTTATATTATAAAGATAATTGTCCCATTTCACAACTTTGTTGACAGGCAGGTTCGGAATTATTAAAGTAGGTATATTCATTATCAGGAGGTAATACTATGGTTTCAGGTTCGGAACAGGAACTCCAGCAGGTAGCGAAAGCCTTGAAAAATAATCGCTTCGAAACCGTCATCGTCGTTAAAGACAGGCAGGAAGCGGTGAAAAAGGTACTTGAAATGATTCCTGAAAATGCCTCGGTCGGCACCGGCGGCTCGATGACCGTCAACCAGACCGGCCTCCGCGAACTCCTTATCGAACGGGGAAATATCAGGCCCTTTGTCCCGGGGCAGGCTCCCAATAACGGCCGCCCGCCTTCACCGGATGTCTTCCTCACCAGCAGCAATGCCGTCACCCTCGATGGCAAACTGGTCAATATCGACGCCACCGGCAACCGCGTCTCCCAGCAGATTTACGGCCCCGGCCGGGTCGTCCTCGTTCTCGGCCAGAACAAGATAGCTACCGATGAAGCCGAGGCAATCGAACGGGTGCAGCAATTCATTTCGCCCTTCCACGGCATGACGATGGGCATCGATGCCCCCTGCGCCAAAGACGGCACGTGCCACGACTGTAAATCGGAAGGACGGATATGCAACATCACCACCGTTATCCGTAAAAAACCCCGCACCACCGACCTCTGTATCGTCCTCGTTGCCGAAGACCTCGGCCTCGGCTGGGACCCCGGCTGGCCGGCGGAACGGATTGACGCTATCAAGAAAAACTACCAGGACCAGTGGCAGGTAGAAATCTCCCGCTTCCGCCGTCCCGGATAAGTTTTATAGAACCGATTAAAAAGCCCCGATATCCTCGGGGCTTTTTCCCCATGCAAAACAGGTTATTTTATCGGTATAGTATATGGCTCTTTAAAATCCCTCTTCGGAAGTATGAAACGAGGCAGGCAATGCAGCCTCTCCCTTTCCCGTTTTTTCCCTCTCCCTTGACGGGAGAGGGTTAGGGTGAGGGTGCAAGAATCTCAACTATTGTATCTACCACCCCATCGATATTCTGGAAAATTTCATTATTCCAGAATCGTATCACCTGGTAGCCCTGGCTCTTCAGGTAAGTCGTTCTTTCTTTATCATCGTTTATGGTAGCTGGTTCATTATGTTGCCCGCCATCCACTTCAATAATCAGTCGTTTCTCAAAACTGACAAAATCAACAATATAATTTCCTATCGGCTGTTGCCGACGGAACTTTACCCCGTTAAGTTGTGCATTCCTGAGTCTGGACCACAGGTTGCGTTCTGCGTCAGATTGTTTCTTTCGATGAGATTTTGCCAGGTTCGTGAGGTTTTTATTTGTCACTTTTATATACCCCTCACTTACATCTCTCCCGCAAGGGGAGAGAGAAAGACGATAACACAGTATCGAATATTCCTGATAACTGTTGCGATAATTGTCTGCCATCGAACGAGTATTCCGAGGGTGTCCGAAAAATCCCTCTTCGGAAGTATGAAACGAGGCAGGCAA
>CAYXEG010000202.1:1230-4137 GCA_964463875.1 uncultured Dehalococcoidales bacterium | reverse complement strand
GGGATAAAGTATCAATCAATGTGGCTTACTGCCCTGTTTTTCAGCACCCTGCTAAAGGAAAGATTCATAAACTCGCTTCCAGCAGACCGTGCCTTATTCCAGAACACTATAGCTTACGACGAACCGCTTTACCTCACTGCAAATGTTACACCGCAAACTTCCGGCAACGTCACTTTTACCCCAAATCAGGCCTCCTATTCGATGAATGAATCAGTAACTCTTACTGCTATTCCCGATCCCGGCTACGCTTTTATTGACTGGACCGGCGATACCACGTACATCGCCAATCCGAATTCGGCAAATACCACTATCACCATGAATGGGGATTACGATATAACCGCGAATTTTGCTGAATTGCCATCAGGCTGGGACAACCGGGTAGAGATAGTAATAGACCATACAAAGGTAGACAGTAATCTGACTCATTTCCCCGTCCTTCTTCACCTGAGCGGTGAATGCGGAACGAATGGGGCCGACATGAGCGCGGTCTCGATGAGCTTGGTTCGAATTATACCAGGCTGGCGGTCACTGAGAGTGACGAAACGACCCAGCTATATGTCGAAGTGGAAAGCTGGAACAGCACTGCTGAAGACGCCTGGCTCTGGGTAAGCCGTGATAACTGGACTATCTCCAGTTCCGAGGATACGACGTTGTATCTCTACTATGATAATAATCACGCAGATAATGACGAATTTGTCGGAGCAACCGGCAGTACGCCCGGAGTAGCGGTATGGGACAGTAATTTTGTCTTTGTGACGCATATGGCAGACAGTTCAGACAGCGGTCACATCGGGGACTCGACGAGTAACGGAGCAACCGGTACTAAGACGGGGGCGGGTGCACCGCAGGAGGTAACGGACAGCATTCACGGAACCGGGCAGCAGTTTGACCCGTCAGGGCAGAAGATAGACCTTGATAACGAAGTCTCGTCGCCGTCGGCGTTTACCGTCGAGATACTCTGGAAATGGACAGGAAACTCCACGGGGTCGGACCCTACCTACCACCAGTTACTTGACCACATTGCCGGCGGCAGCAACCTCAAGAACTACTTCCTGGTGGGAAAAGTCGGCGTCGATTACTATGCGAGGGTGACGACGAATGAGGGATTGAAGATTCACCCCTACTATTTCATGACGCCCGGCAATGTAGAGTACATCGGGTATATCTGGGACGGGACTCAAATATACGGTATCGAAGATGGTGTTCTGGACACGCCGACATCGGCGAACGGCACACTGGTAACAGGGACAACACCGCTTACCATAGGGAGAACAGGCAATTACCAGGTAAACGGCGTAATATATGAAATCAGGATATCGGATGCGGTTCGCTCCGCTGCCTGGATAAAAGCGGCATATTACACCTGGTGGGATGATATGGTTAGCTATTATAATACACCCCACGGTTAAGTCGAAAAGAGGTAACCATAAACCGGTATTGCATCGAAAGCAAAGACGTGACTTCTTGTCACCGGTGGCTTTTAAATAAAGATATCATCAATGTCTTACGGGGTAATGAGATGTTTCGTGTCTAATATTGACATTCGATGCCAGATTTTCCTAGTTCGTCACCATCCTGGTATAGCGTCTGTTCCTGAAATAGAACAGGATATCGACGGACACCATGATGCAGTTGACCGCGTACAGTATGATAACCAGGTCGAAGTTAAACAGCGCTTTATGGAGTATTCCGGCAAGATACCCAATGACGACGATGAACAGGAAAATGACGCTTTTACCGTTATTGTTTTTCGAGCGATAGGATTTATAGATGGAAAAGGGCCAGGCAGCCCCGAAGCACACCAGCATGATTATTTCGAATATACTCATTATTGTTCTGTGACGATTCCTTTTACGTATGAAATTGTTTGAGACGGTGTTACGGACACTCCGTGACCTGCGTCCACCCGGGTAGTATGTTCTCTTTTTCGATAATCCCGGCGGCCCAGCGGGCGGCTTTGCCGACCACGTCCGGGCAGTGCGTTTCATGGGCGCCGGCTTTTTCGAATTTCTGGAATTCATCCGGGTCGTTGAGGTAAAACGGCCGGCCGAATTTCTTCGTCTGGATATCCCGGCAAATGACCGAACCGTACTCCTCGATGAACTTTTCTCTTAACTTGAGAACAAGGGTGAAATTCCTGTGCATGGCATCGGAATTACTTTCGAAATCCTTTCTTTCCCGGCCGCACAGGTAACTGAGGAACATGACCGCCCCGGAATAAGCGCCGCAGTTGCCGTCGGTCGCTCCCCCGCCCCCGGCGGCCAGTCCGGTGGCGGCTTTCAATATGTCATCGTTCCGGATACCGAAGGCATCCATCAGGGCGGCCAGCGAACACTGGCTGCACCCCCGGACCGTTTTCTCGTAGTCGAACCCGAGTTGATAGGCTTTTTCCGAAATTTCACTCATGGCTTTCACGTTCTCCGTTTCTGTTAATGGTATAAATCCTCTTTCATCTGCCCCCCTCACCCTAACCCTCTCCCGCGAAGGGGAGAGGGAATCTATGCTATTTTTACCTTCTGACCATCGCCCGTGAAGGGGAGAGAGAACCTTTGCTGTTTTTACCCTTTCGAGCCGAGGCGCAAGCCGCCGGAAATATAGTAGGTTTCTCCGGCGCAGGCTTCGTTGCGGTAGAGTTCGAGTACCAGCGAGGCGACTTCCTCCGGTTCGATGAGCCGCTGTATCGGCACCTGTTCAATGATTTTTATCTTCGTCTTTTCGTTCATGTTCTGCACCATCGGGGTATCGACGTAGCCGGGGGCGATGGCAACACATCTCAGCCGTTCGGCGACCTTCTTGCGGAAAAACTCGGCGGTAATCACTTTCGGCATCACGCCAATCGCCGCCTTGGCAGCGGAGTAATTGAGCTGTCCGGCAGTTCCGGAGGCCCCGGTGGAAGACACCAGGCAT
>CAYXEG010000202.1:0-1220 GCA_964463875.1 uncultured Dehalococcoidales bacterium | reverse complement strand
CAGCCCCCGCGAACCAAGCTGTATCATCTGTTCGGCGCACTCCCGAACCGTCAGGAAGACACCGGTGACGTTGACGTCGAGGACCGACTGGAACTGTTCCCTTGTCATCTTCTCGGTTATCTTCCCCGATTTCGAGTCGATATTCAACAGCAAGCCGTCCCGGACGATGCCGGCGCAGGGAACGATCAGGTTTAATGTGCCAAATTGTTCAGCGGCGGTCCGGGCAAGCTCCCGGTTACCGTCTTCATTCGTGACGTCGCAGACAACCGTCACCACCTCCCCGCCACGTTTCCTGATTTCATTTCCTGCCTTTTCAAGTCGGTCAGCTTCGATATCTGCCAGGACAACTTTGCCGCCCTGTACGGCCCATTCTTTAGCGATACATTCGCCAAGCCCGCTTGCCCCGCCGGTGATAACGGCAACGGCATCTTTTATGTCAAGCATGTGCGCACTCTCTCATTTAAGTTTTTTGTAGTCACAGGGTAATCTCGATTACCCCAATCATGTTTAATCCCTTGAAAATCATGGTAACCGCAATGGCGGCTATAAGCAGGTTAAAAACATTGGATACCGCCCGCAGGCCGCCTTTGCCCATGAACCCGGCTATCTTATTGCCGAGCAGCAGCAGTCCCCAGGCAACGAGAATATTGATGGTAAATGCTATCAGGACGATGTAGATTTCATACTGCCCGGAGAGCAGCAGCAAGGTGGCTATCGTAGCCGGGCCGGAAAGCAGGGGCGTTCCGATAGGGACAATCGCCACCATTTCCTCTTTCACCGCATCGACCATCTTCCCGGTGATGATATATTTACCGGAAAGAATGAGCAGAATCAGGCCGCCGGCGACGGCGAAAGCCCCGACCGATATACCCATCAGGTTTAAAACAAACTGCCCGAAAAAGAGGAATACCAGCCCGACAACTGCTGCCGTTACAGCGGAGAGGTGAATCATTTTCAGCCGCTCAGGTTTACTTAAACCTTCACTGAGGGTAATGACAACCGGCAGGTTACCGAGGACATCGATGACGATAAACAGAGGGACAAACGTCATCAGCAGCGAATTTAACCATTCAGGCATATACGTGCTCCGTCAATCAAGTATCAGTCGGACTGCTGATTACTTGTTTTCTTCTTTCTTCGGTTCTTCCTTTTTTCCGTTCTTTTCCTCGGTATTGAAGCCCTTCAGTTTTTCGGCCATGTCCCGGAGGTTTTTATCGACG
>CAYXEG010000201.1:0-4193 GCA_964463875.1 uncultured Dehalococcoidales bacterium | reverse complement strand
AAAAATACATTACCCGGAACGCGGAACTGGTCATCGGCCCCGGTCCTGAAGGGGGGCTGGTGAAATACCGGACACCCGATACGTTCAGGATTACCGACAAATCAATCAAGACGACCGGCCCGAGGATGATTTTCAACCGTGACCGCATCCCGGAGGTACCGCTGAAGGTTGAGTACGGCTGGGTCCTGAAAGACATGGTGCTGCTGAACGACGACGTCAACTACGGGGCACACAAGCACGGCTACCCGGAGGTTTTCACCTTCTATGGCAATGATCCCTACGATACTGCCTACCTCGGCGGCGAGGGCGAGTTCTGGCTGGGCGAGGGGGATGAAACCGAGAAGGTAACCTTCGATAAGGCATGCAGCATTTATGTGCCGCCCTGGGTCGGGCACTTCCCGCTCTACTTCCGGAACGTGAAATCGCCCATCATGATGGGGGTAATCATGTACGGGGTCGATACCCAGGAGAACACGCCGATTGAGCGGGCACAAATTAACTAATAATTGAAAATTTTAGGAAAGTAATGAAAAAATCAGGAATTACTAAATCCCCCTTAGTCCCCCTCCGATAAATCGCGAGTCTTCGACTTTACAAAAGGGGGGTTAATTAATCGATACTGGACCAGCAATAACAGTAATACATTTCATCAAATGAAATAACAATTAAAAAGATATTGGAGAGAAAAAATGGCCAGGAAATTCGACCACTGTTTTACCAATGAAATTATCCGAGAGACGACCTACCCTCCGTTCAAGAACATGCTGATGTACCTGCTGGACAACAAAGACATCAATTTCCAGATACGGTTCACCCATGTCAGCGTGCCGTTCGAAGGAATCGAGCCGCCGCACGCCCATGACTTCGACCAGGTGATGCTCTGGGTGCCCTGCACGGAAGACCTGACGGCTTACGATGCCGAAACCGAGCTGTATCTCGAAGGTGAGAAATACGTCATCGACCGGACAACGGCGTTGTTCCTGCCGAAGGGCACCGAGCACTGCCCTATCAGGCATACAAGGGTCGGGACGCCGTTCTTCTTCGTCAACATTCCGATGACGCCTGAGTACGGGATGAAGGATGCCAACGGCAACGAGCAGAGTTTCATTCACCTGAAACCGATTCCGCAGAATAAGAAGTAGCGGTAACTATATGAAAATTCTGATTCACCCTCACCCCGTATCGAGTACGGGGCAGGCTCTGGCCTCTCCCGTCAAGGGAGAGGGAAGAAATAATCAATGTTCCGTGGTGTTAATCAGAGATTTCTTAGTTCGGTAAAACATACATAAGAAAACATTAAAGGAAATAGAGGAGGTACGCAGTACCATGATGCTTGAAGGTAAGGTTGCATTCATTACCGGCGGAGCAAGGGGCATGGGGAGAGCAATCGCTCTCAAGTATGCCGAGAACGGCTGCGATTCGGTTATCGTCGATGTCCTCGACGCGGACGGTGAGAAAACCGTGAAGGATATCAAGGCTAAAGGCAGGGATGCCCTGTATATTCACTGCGATGTGACGAGCAGCGCATCGGTGAAGGAAACGGTCGAAAAAGCAATCGCGAAATTCGGGAAAATCGATATCCTGACCAACTGTGCCGGGGTCGGTACCAATCCCACGCCGTTCCTCGCCACGACCGAGGCGGAGTGGGACAGGGTGATGAACATCAACTGCAAGGGCACCTTCCTGACCATTTTCAACATCGCTCCCTACATGCAGAAGCGGCACTACGGGAAAATCATCAACATAGTCTCGGTGGCCGCTTTCGAGACCGGGGTAGCCAATGTTCACTACCATGCTTCGAAAGCTGCCCAGGCCTCGGTGACGAGGTCGGCGGCGGCGGCTTTCGCGGCGGACGGGATTACCTGTAACGCCATTCATCCGGGGATGATTCTGACCGACATGTCGGCTGTTTTCTCAGGACCGGGGGTGACGGACGTGGTGGCTCACCAGAACTCGATGGCAAAGAACATGGTACCGCTGGAGCGGATGGGAACGACCGAGGATATCGCCCGGGCGGCGTTATTCCTGGCTTCGGAGCTTTCCGATTACGTGACCGGGGACAGCATCTGCGTCAGCGGCGGCGCCGGGCTGCTGATGAAGGGGAGTATTTAGACAGTCTTAATTTTTGTAAAATAAGAGGGGGTACCGAAATGAAGGTATCCCCTTTTCCTAATGCTTGACAGAATGATAATGTGTTACTATCAAAAAAAGACGGTATAACATGCCTGATAAAAGGAGAGTGCTATGAACGGCTATGTTATCCTCACATGTAAATATTACAAAGAGGCCCGTAATTGGGTTGGTATTTGTGATGAACTTGGTACGTCCACATTTGGTCGTACGTTGGATGAAGCTGAGGAAAAACTAAAAGAAGCTATGTTGCTTCACCTTAAAACCCTCGAGGATGTTGGGGAGCGGGAAAACTTTTTCAAAGAAAACAATATTCAATTCTACACCCATAAGCCCAGTACCGTTACTATTGCTGTAGATACGAATAATGCTTATTTTGTCAATCCGTGCGTTCAACAAATCGGGGAGTTGATTCCTGCCTAAGAAAAAATACACCGAAATACCAGCTTTATCCGGAAAAAACTTATCAACCTGCTTAAAGAAGATGGTTGGAAGCCGGAACGTAAAGCAAACCACGGTATCGCATTATCAAAAAAAATCAATAACCGAACTTTAGTCACTATTGTTCCTGACAGTAAAGGTTCTTTACCGAACGGGACTTTAAACGCCATACTCTCAGATAAGCAGACAAAATTAAGCCGGGCTGGATTGTAGGAATTAATCAATAAGTACGGTATTTAATTTTGCCCTTTCTTTGTCTTGCTCAACCTAATGGTTTACGCATTATTCCACAGTGCCTCAGTTGGTCGAATTTATCTCTCCGGATAATTCCTGGAGCAGTTCGCGTTTAAGGGAGGCGAATTCGGGGGTAGCGATGAGGCTCTGGGGGCGGGGGCGGGGCAGAGGGATATCGATAATCCGTTTGAGCCTGCCCGGACGGGAGCTGAGGACGACAACCCGGTCGCCGAGAAAGACGGCTTCCTCGACGTCGTGGGTGATGAAGAGGACGGTACTTTGAAATTCCTGCCGGACGTTCATCAGCCATTGCTGAAGTTCGTAACGGGTGAGAGCATCGAGGGCGCCGAACGGTTCGTCGAGGAGCAGGGTGGAGCGGCCGGTCAGCCAGGTTCGGAGAAGGGCGACCCGCTGGCGCATGCCGCCGGAAAGGGCGGACGGGTACTCGTTGCGGAACGCAGCCAGGTTGAAGTGCTCCAGCATTTCGAGGGCTTTTTCACGGGCGTTTTTCCGGGGCATTCCCTGGATTTCGAGGGGGATGAGGACATTATCGAGGACGCTCCGCCAGGGCAGAAGAAGGTCGCGCTGGGGCATGTACCCCAGCCGTCCGGTTCGGTCGGCTAGTTTTTCGCCGTCGAGGAGAATCTCGCCGGAATCCGGTTCGAGCAGCCCGACGCAGATATTGAAGAGGGTGCTTTTACCGCTGCCGCTCGTGCCGATGATGGTGATGAACTCGCCGGGCATGACAGCGAAGGAGACATCGTCGAGGGCCGGGATATCCCTATCGATTCCCCTGAAGGTCTTGCTGATATTTCTCAGTTCGAGTCGTGGTGTCATATTCACCTAACAGCTACAGAATTTGCTGATTTATTTATCGAGATTGCTTCGGTTCACCTGTTGACGGTGAATCTCGCAAAGACATATGAAACATAACAATCATCATTTATTTCTTTCAGGCAGGAATTGATTGGTAAAGGCTTTGTCGATATCGATAGCCTTATTAATGATTTCATGGTGGAGCATCCAGGCGGTATAGTCCTGCCAGACGCTTTGTTTCTGTTCGCCCCAGCGGGGGGCTTCGGCGATATAGTAATCGGAAATCCACGCCTGGCTGGCTTTAACGAGGTCTTCATCCAGTTCGGGCACGGCGGCGACGAGAATATCGGCGGCTTCACCAGGATTTTCAGCGGCGAAGGTATAGCCACGGGAGAGGGCTTTCAGGAAAGCCCGGACCACTTCCGGACGGTCGGCGATAGTTGACCTGCCGGCGATAACCACCGGCGTGTAGTAGTCCGGAATACAATCGAAATAGTCCTCCATCATCACGATGGAAAGGTCGATACCCTGCTGCTGTGCCTGGAAGCCCTGCCAGCCGTAGAAAATCCAGG
>CAYXEG010000200.1:0-4360 GCA_964463875.1 uncultured Dehalococcoidales bacterium | reverse complement strand
GAGAGCAGAAGCTGTCGCTTTCCGACACTATGAAGCTCCTTGGCGTATCAGAATCCACTGCCAGGCGCATGTTCGCGCGATTGGAAGAAAACGGCTATGCCGTCCGTACCCATGGCGGGATCCAATGCGTGAATCAGACAATGATGCTCTACTCATTCGAGCACGCTGAAATGATAGAAGACCCGAAGGAAATCGATAAGCTTCTCACCTTCGTCGTTGTCGGCGGCGGACCAATCGGCGTTGAAATATCCGGGGCACTGGCGGAAGTAACCCGCCGGTCGATGAAACGGAATTTCAGGCGGATAGACCCAGCAAAAACACGGATTATTCTTCTTGAAGCGGCTAATAAGATACTCCCCGCCTTTACCGATGAAATGAGCACGAAGGCGCTGGAAAGCCTCAGAAAGATGGGCGTGGATGTCAGGATAAATACAATGGTAACGGGTATCGATGAGAAAGGCGTCTATACGAAAACCGACCTGATTGAAACACATAATATCATCTGGTCGGCTGGCGCTTACGGCCATGAAGTCATCAAGACCATGAAAACCGAGACGGACCGGTCATTACGCGTTCTTGTCGAGAATGATTTCAGCATTAAAGACCATCCGGAGGTTTTCGTCATCGGTGATGCCTGTGTGTTCATGGATGGCGGTAAACCGGTACCGGCAGTCGCTCCCGCAGCAACGCAAGCCGCCCGGTACGTCGCCCGGATAATAAGGAAAGGCATCGATAAAAAAGACCGGAAACCGTTCAAGTACTTTAATAAGGGGAATCTGGCTGTTATCGGCCATTCAAAAGCGGTTCTCGAGACCCGGTTCCTGAAACTTGCGGGTTTTCCAGCATGGTTCCTCTGGCTGGTCGTTCATTTGGCAGTGCTTATCGGCGGTCGCAGCCGCTATAAGGTCCTGGCCGAATGGCTGTGGCATTACATCGCCAGGGATTACGGTTTCAGGGTCATCAGTCAGCGCATCTATAACGAGTATGACTAACGAAAAGGGCGGGGGTTAGACAACCCCCGTCCTTTCAACTTACGGATTAATCAGCCTGACCGGCTTTCCTTCGATGTAACCGCGATACCCCTGCGGCGCAAGCTGGAACCTCGGCCCATCTTCAGGAGCCCATCGGAAACCGTAGGTTTCAGGATTATATTTTTCCATTTCCTTCCAGAGTGTTCCGATTGCTTCCTGAAAATCACATTCATCATAAGGCGGCCCCTGGAAAACCATCACCTTGCAGGCGGGCAGGTCCATCACCCGACATCCTTCCGGTATTGGCCCACGGTAATCTTCGGCCGCTTCGACACCCTGGCAATACTCTGATGTTCCCGGCTCCCGGATGTTCTCCGGCATCCAGACACCGACAGGTTCATACATTGCTTCCTTGAAAGCAGTCAGGACGTCCCAGATATCGCATCCGACTTCCTCACAGTATTCGAAGTACCCCGTAGCCTTTATTCCGGGCAGATAGATGAATTTCCTTTTCGGACGATCGACAACCTGAACGAACACAGTATACGAATTAGCTGTTTGTGACACTATCATTTCTCCTTTCGTTAATTTCTGGTAATACTCACTGACTTTCGGAGGGAAAAACAGGGCAGAAGGCGCTTTCTTTTTCATGTATTCCCTCGGGCTCATACCGAAATACCGGGAAAAAGCCCGGGTAAAGCCCTCATGGGAATCGAAGACGAATTCGAATGCGATGTCGACAATCTTCACATCATCGTTCGTCAGCTTTTCCGCTGCCCAGGATAATCTCCGGCTGCGAACATAATTGAAGGGGGTCTTGCCGGTGACTTCTTTAAATATCCGCTCCGAATGCCATGGAGAATATCCTGCTTCCCTGGCCAGCATCAGCATGGTTATCCTCTCACGGATGTGAGTATCGATGAAATCCAGCATCCGTTGCACGGCTTCGGTTTTCTCTCTCCTGTCCGTATGAGCACCTCGCTTCTTATGATAGTATACCTGTTCCATTAATACTTGACCGGATTTGCCAAAACACAGCTATTTCTTTATCGTCTCATGCCATACATTCCCAGTATAAACTTTTGCTTCAACCAAAGTCCTAGTACTTTGCTATATCCGCTTGACCCGGTACATGGTTCAGCCACCGTAAATATGCTTAAAGACCTTCAACAATTTTACATACTTTTGAATTGGGGTTATAATTGATTCGGGCGGGCAAATAATCGACGTTGCTCCATTTCTCACCCCAAGAACTGAATAGCTGGTTCATGCTGTGTAAAAACCTTATAGCCGGGGATTACCAAGACATAAATCGGCAGAGGTCGAGGAGGTTTTCCGTCTTGGATGTAGAAGAAACTCCAACGTTCAGCCTGTTATACAGGGACGAAATCAGAGGGTATGATTTCGGAATCGGTCACCCGTTTCGAGGAGACAGATTCAGACTCTTTTACAACCTGCTTACGGCAGTTTTACCTCCGGACAATCACTACCGGTTAATCCACTCAGAACCAGCCACTGTACAAGACCTCCTTCTTATTTGCGACGAGGATTATGTCGCTTTCACCACCGAATACTTCGGCACCGGCAATCTCGGCAACCATATTCTTGACAGGTTTTCGCAATACCACAGTGGAGACAATTATCCGTCAAGCACCAGGCCGCTGAAAGTCGAAGATGCTGCCCGTTATGTTGTCGGACAGGCAAAAACCGCCTGTAATCTCATCATGGAAGGGAAGTGTAATAAGGCGATTTCCATCGGCGGCGGATTGCACCATGCAAAACGGGCTTTCGGTGAAGGATTTTGCATATACAACGACATCGCTTTCTGCGGCCGGTATCTGACCGACATCCTCGGCCTCGAAAGAGTTCTGATACTGGATACCGACGCTCACGCCGGTAATGGTACCTCCGAATATTTTTATGATGACCCGAGAGTGCTGTTCATCGATATCCACCAGGACCCGAATTCCATATATCCGGGAACCGGATTTGTCGAGCAGGCGGGAGAAGGAAAAGGAAAGGGATATACTATCAATATTCCCCTGCCGTCCGGGGCCGGCGACAGTTCGTTCGAACTGGCTTTCAATGAGGTAATCATGCCGGTAACCGAAGAATTTAAACCACAGATAATCATCCAGAACGGCGGTTCCGATCCGCATTCCTTCGACGAAATAACGAACCTGAATCTCTCACTCGACGGCTTCCAAAAAATGGGGGAGGATATTTCGCGAATGGCAACCATCTGCGAAAACCGTTTAATCGGTCTCATCACTTCAGGCTACAACATGGCGATTCTCCCTTATGTCTGGCTTGCCCTGATTTCCGGACTGACCGGGGTAGCCATTGATTTCGGAGATGCAAATCCGGAAAACAGTTACAAGGCGGGAGACCCGGTTTACGAAGAAACAAAGCAAATTGTAAAAAAAATAAAGTCAATCCACCATGATACATGGGATTGTTTAAGGTAGGAGAATACGAGATAATGGACGGTTTAAAAACACTGTTTGAACCATCGAGCGTCGCGCTTGTTGGCGCGACCGACAGGCCCGGTTCGGTTGGGAGAACCATATTCGATAATCTATTAAAAGGTAAAGCCAAAAGAAAAATCTTCCCGATTAACCCGAAAAAAGAAACGCTCCTCGAAGAAAAATGTTTTCCCAGCATCAAGGACCTTCCTGAAATACCTGACCTGGTGGTCATCGCAACCTCGGCTGTCCAGGTTCCGGCTATCATCAAGGAATCCTGCGAAAAGGGAATAAAAAACGCCGTCATTATTTCCTCCGGATTCAAGGAAGCCGGGGAAGAAGGTATCGCCCGCGAGAAGGAAATTCTGAAAACCGCCCGTGAATACGGCATGAGAATTATCGGACCTAACTGTCTGGGTATTCTCAGACCGAGCAGTGAATTGAACGCCACTTTCGCCAACCGGACAGCCAAACCGGGTGGCATCGCATTTCTTTCCCAGAGCGGTGCTCTGGGAACAGCGGTGCTCGACTGGGCGGTTAAACGCGATATCGGTTTCAGCGCTTTTGCCTCGCTCGGTTCAATGCTCGATATTGACTTCGGCGACCTGATTGACATGCTCGGTGAAGACCCCGAAACGAAGAGCATCATCATTTATCTGGAAGCAATCGGCTCCAACATCGAAAGTTCCCGGAAATTTATGAGTGCTGCCAGGGGTTTTGCCCGCTCCAAACCTATCATCGTGATTAAGCCCGGTAAATATGCGGAGAGTGCAAAGGCGGCTCAATCGCATACAGGGGCAATGGTCGGTGAAGACCTGTACTACAATGCCGCCCTCGACCGCGCGGGTACAATACGGGTCGAAGAAATCGAAGACCTTTTCAATGCGGCCTCGATTCTTGATTCTGCCAAGCTGCCCAAGAGAC
>CAYXEG010000199.1:4019-4395 GCA_964463875.1 uncultured Dehalococcoidales bacterium | reverse complement strand
GAAGCGATAATGGCAGCGGTGCCTGAAGGCTTGCATGTAAAAAAATGGTGGGTACAGTTAGTATTTTTCGGGTTACTCGTTGCCATTATGGTGCTGGTAACATCGACGATGTGGATTGCTTCTGCAGTCGCTACCGCTCTGCTTATCGGTTTTTTTGTCAAATTTTTCTCGAGAGATGATTTTTTCGCCCTTATGTCGGCAACACTCGACTTTATGAAAAAAATCTATCCCTGGGTGCTTGTCGGCATGGTGGGAGCGCTTCTGATTGTCGTTTTCCTGCCGAGCGGCGTGGTTGTCGATTACGTCGGGGGTAATTCGCTGTTATCCTGTTTTTCAGCATCGATTGCCGGTTCGGTGCTCTATCTGTGTCCGCCAT
>CAYXEG010000199.1:0-4009 GCA_964463875.1 uncultured Dehalococcoidales bacterium | reverse complement strand
TTTACCGATTTGAATATGGGGTTTGGTCCGGCATTATCATTTATTCTTACCGCTCCTACTGTTTCAATACCCAGTATGATTGTTCTCGGGAAAATCATCGGGTTTAAAAAGACGTTTACCTACATCGCTCTATTGATTGTTGTAACGACTTTTTCAGGTTTTATTTACGGCCTGATAGTGGGGTAGACAGATGGTGATAATTAAAATTTTTACCTCAACCCCTACCTGACCGTCGTGCGATACCGAAGAAGATAAAGCTAAACGGGTCGCGGCAAAATTCCCCGTCGGGGAAGTGAAGGTAGAAAAACATGAATCGTTATCCGAAGAAGGTAAAAAATACGGTATCTGGCTGACGCCGACTATCATTATAAATGAAAAAGTATTGGCTGCCGGGAGAGGCGTTTCTCAAAAAGATATCGAGAAAATGGTGCTGAAGTTAATGAAAGAACAAAGTGAATAGCCACACTGGAAAGGAGAGGACCCCGGGACTGAACAATAACTTAACAGACATGTATTTATAACAAAATCAATAACGAGAAAAAGGAGAAACATATGAAAATAGCGTATATTTGTTTGACCAATAAGGCATTTGATATTCTGCATGATATGATTGTCCCCCAGATAGAAGAAGGGAGACATGGCGTCGATGTCGTGGGCATGGTATTTTTCTATGATAATACGTTCATTATCAGAAAAGATGACCCGCTGGGAGAACGGCTGAACGATATTGCCAAAGATACGGGCATGATGATTCTGGGTTGCGACAGATGCTGCTATTCCAGGGGACTGGATGAACATCTGGTCTCGAATGCCGTCATGGGTTGTTTCCCGGATGTGTACGCCGCCCTCGGGAAAGTGGGTGTCGACCAGGTCATTACTATATAGTGGCCCTGCTTCCAACGATTTTTCCGGGTTACCGGTAATATCCCTAAATTACCCCAAAAACCGGGCTGTGAACTTTTGTCACAGCCCGGAAAATGGTTTTTATTCCGGCCTTTCAGCCTAGCACTTTACCAGGGTTCTGACATACTTCCCGGTAGCATGGGCCTCAAAAGCCGACCAGAAATCGCTCAGGGGGAACGTCGGGCCGCGGTACGGCCTGAGGTTCAGCCTGGGAAGGATGTTGACTGCTTTCGGGAACATATGGGACTGCCCGAAGACACCCTGCACCCCGGCTTCCTTGAACCAAAGTTTATCGTAGGGAATCACGATATCCGGATGGTCGGGGTAAATTGCAAAGAGAATGATTCTGCCGCACTGGGCGAGCATGTCGATGCAGAGGGGTACCATCTTCGAATCGCCGGAAGCCTCGATGACCCGGTCGTAGCCACGCCCGCCGGTAATTCTCAAGGCTTCTTCGACCACATCCTGGCTCTTCGGGTCGATGACGTAATCAGCCCCGAGTTCGAGTGCCAGTTTTCGCTTGAATTCGACTGGTTCTACCACCGTCAGCTTCATTGCCCCCTTCAGCCGGGCAAGCTGCATAATCGTCAGGCCGCAACTGCCGGCGCCGATAACCATGACGCTGTCGCCGGGCGCCCAGGGATGAAGCTCAACCGCCGGCAGGGAAGCACCGATGACCTCGGTCAGGGTCGCCTCTTCCAGTTCGACGTTATCCGGGCAGGGGAACACCTGCCTCTCATGCATGACGCTGTATTCGGTCATCAGGCCGTCGACATAGCTCCAACCCGGCCTGAAGCAGAAGGTTTCATGGCCGTGGCGGCAGTTGTAGCAGGAACCGCAGTACCGGTGCTGGTCGAGGGTTACCCGGTCGCCGACTTTCAGCCCCATGGCATTAGCATTCTTGCCAAGTTCCGCCACATACCCGGAAGCCTGGTACCCGATGTAGTAGGGCAGCCGGAAAGGAATTTCACCGGTAACGGCGTACGGGTCGGCTCCGCCGACCGCGCAGAATTCGATTTTTACCTTGATGTCTTCCGGCCCCATTTCTCTCAGGGCAACCTCGGTGAGTTTGGCTTTCCCGAATTCCTCCACCACCACCGCTTTTACTTTTTGTGTCATACTTGTCCAATCTCCTCTAACATAATTTTCAAGGTTCCTTTTCCCCGAATAGTTTCGTAACAACCTTCAGGTTATGGAGATTATACATCTATCGGTAATAGCGAACAACGTTTGTTGTACGTTATTCTTGACAATTGACCGGTTTTTTCATTAATATAATTGGTATTAAGAATTATTATTGATAATGAAAAGACGACACACCCGGCAAAAAGAATCTATCCTCGAACTACTCCGGAATACGGACAGTCACCCGACGGCGGACCGTGTTTATGATGAAGTACGAAAGACGCTGCCCTCTATCAGCAAGGGAACGGTCTACCGGAATCTCCGGATACTTTGCCAGGAAGGAGAAATTTCAGAACTGAATACTGCGGGAAATGTCTGCCGGTATGAAGGAAATATGATGAACCATTACCATTTCCGCTGCGATAACTGCGGAGATATTTATGATCTTGATGAACCGGTCGATACCGGGATAGACGAAAAAATTGCCGGACTGACCGGCTTTCAGGTAACCCATCATCACCTCGAATTTCGGGGGATGTGTAATAAATGCCAGGAAACAAGAAAAAAGAAAAAAGGAGGACAGTAGCTTGAGTAAATCTATTAAGGGAACCAGAACCGAAAAAAACCTGTTGACGGCATTTGCCGGAGAATCGCAGGCAAGGAACAGGTACACCTTCTTCGCCAGCGCCGCCCGTAAAGAAGGGTTCGAACAGATTGCGAACATCTTTGCAGAAACAGCGGCGAACGAAAAAGAACACGCCGAGGTGTTCTTCAAGTACCTCGAAGGGGGAGCTGTCGAAATCATCGCCTCCTACCCGGCAGGAATCATCGGGAATACGCTGGCCAATCTGAAAGCCGCCGCCGACGGTGAAAAAGAGGAATGGAGCGTCATCTACGCCGACATGGAAAAAATCGCCCGTCAGGAAGGCTTCGAGGATATCGCGGTATCCTTCAAGGAAATCGCCGAAGTCGAAGAATTCCACGAGTCCCGTTACCGGAAACTGGCCGCGAACGTCGCCAGCGGCGAGGTATTCAAGAAGAAAGAAGTCGTGAAATGGCACTGCACCAACTGCGGCTACATCCATGAAGGAACCGAGCCACCGGATGAGTGCCCGGCCTGCAAGCATGCTAAAGCCTACTACGAACTACTCGCAGAAAATTATTAACAGCGGACAGCACGAATTAAACCAGAGATTACCCGAGTAAGGAGGGCAATCATGACTGACGAAAGTAAATGCCCGGTGACAGGTAAAACGGCAAAATCGGATACCGGGAAAGGTACCTCGAATCGTGACTGGTGGCCGAACCAGTTGAACCTGAAGATGCTTCACCAGAACAGCACCCTGAGCAACCCGATGGGTGAGAAGTACAATTATGCTGAAGAATTCAGGAAACTCGACCTCGCGGCAGTGAAAAAAGACCTTTACGCACTGATGAATAACTCGCAGGACTGGTGGCCGGCCGATTACGGCCATTACGGGCCGCTTTTCATTCGCATGGCCTGGCACAGCGCCGGAACCTACCGCATGGGAGACGGTCGCGGCGGTGCCGGTGACGGCACGCAGCGCTTCCCGCCCCTGAATAGCTGGCCGGATAACGTCAATCTCGACAAGGCCCGGCGGCTGCTCTGGCCGATTAAGATGAAGTACGGAAAAAAGATATCCTGGGCAGACCTGATGATTCTCGCCGGCAACTGCGCCCTCGAATCGATGGGTTTTAAAACCTTCGGTTTCGGTGGCGGCCGTGAGGACGTCTGGGAACCGCAGGAAGATGTCTACTGGGGCTCCGAGACAGAATGGCTCGGCGATAAGCGGTATTCCGGTGAACGCGACCTCGAAAATCCTCTCGCCGCTGTCCAGATGGGTCTGATTTACGTCAATCCGGAAGGCCCGAACGGTGAACCGGATGTTATTGCCTCAGGAAAAGATGTCCGTGAAACTTTCGCCCGCATGGCGATGAACGACGAGGAAACCGTCGCCCT
>CAYXEG010000198.1:0-4421 GCA_964463875.1 uncultured Dehalococcoidales bacterium | reverse complement strand
CGTCATGTAATCGATTTTCCCTGTCCGGAAACCGGCCAGGCGGCTCGAGGCGTCGGTGATAATCATTTCTTTGAGGGTATCGACGTACGGTAACTGCTGTTCGGGCGTGGTCGGGTCGATTTCGAAGTAAGTCGGGTTTCTGTCGTAGGTAGCCACGCTGTCGACAACGTAGTCGGTTAACATGAAGGGGCCGAGGCTGACCAGTTTACGCCAGTCTTCGCCGATACCGCCGTGCTCCGTCCAGATTTCCGGCGGGTAGATGTAAGCGTGGCCGGCGCCCATTTCAAGCAGCAGCATACCCTGCATGAAGGCCGGTACTTTCACTTCGATGGTATACCGGTCGAGTGCTTTATAAGAGGTTGGGGCTCTGCCTGACTGAGGCGGATAGAGCGTGTTGAAGTAGAGGTTCGGGGTGTTGAAGCACTTTTCGAGCCACCAGACAACATCGTCTGCTACCAGTTCCCGTCCGTTGGCCGGTGCTTTGTCATGGTAGTGAATACCCTGCTTGAGATGATAGACAATCGTTTCGTCGTCAGGCAGTTCCCAGCTCTCGGCCAGCCATCCGGAGAGCAGTTCGTACCGGGCGGCAAAACCGGAAAAGTAATCCACTTCCCGGGTGCCCTGGGGGCCGGCGACGAGGTTACCCTGCATCATCTGGGCGCTGACGAACTGGGTATAATCGGGCATGTCGGTTTCGGCCGGGTCGAGCCCTCCGTAATTCTCCGAGGTGACGACCGTCAGAGTTCCTCCGTACTGAGGTTTGTCCTTGGTGATGGTGATGGGAGTCCCGTCAAGCTTCGAGAGCTGAACGGTAACTGTTTCCCTCTCAGTCGGTTCGACTTGCGATGTGTCTCCGTTCCGTTTGCAGGAAGCAACTACTAAAGCTAACACCATCAAGCAGCTCATGAGAATGAATACTACCTTTTTCATTACTTACCTCTTCTTTCTGTTTTATTTTTTTAGTGGTATTTCCGCCGTATCGTTCGAAACGGCTTTATTGTAGATTTGCTGTTCTATCATGCACCGTTAAAGGTATAGTAACGGACACGGCGTGACGATAAGGCAAATCGGTTTTTTTGATTACTGCTCAGGCCGTTAGAAACAGGCAAAAATTTGTTTGCGTAGCGGTTTGGTATTAATTGTAGGCGGGCATGATTGGTTAAATCAAGACGATTTTCGTAACAAATAAGTAAAAAATCTTTACCCTGATATTACGATTGTTTAAGCCTATTACGACGGGTTACAAGAGATTTGTGAAACGATGGAAACGAAGCAGTACGAGGAGAACTTATAAACGGTCTTCAGGCTTTACCTCGGAGCTATGGCTGTTACCAGATTCCGCAGATATAGCCGGTGCCGCGTTCGTTCTTGATAATTTTCTCCCGGTCTCCCAGGACGCTGAGTTTATTACGTAACCGGTATATACTGGCTTTCAGCAGGTCGTAATCGCTCCGGTAGTTCGTACCCCAGACTCTCTCCAGCAGCGTTTCTGTCGGGACGATGGTACCGACGTTCTTCGTCAGTTCCGAGAGGAGAGAAAACTCGATTGGCGTCAGGTGTACCCGGCGTCCGCAGACGGTGACGGTTTTACTGGTGAAGTTTATCACCAGGCTATCCTCGCACCCGCCCATGCGAATCGATTCGAATTCTTTCATGCGTCGAAAGACGGCCGCGCATTTTGCCAGCAGTTTCTCCAGGTTAAACGGTTTGGTGACGATGTCATCCGCCCCGGCATCGAACCAGGCGGCGTGTTCGGATTCCGAGGTAACGTCCGTCAGTATCATGAGTAAGGCGAAGGAATGTTTCCTGATTTCCTGAATGACCGGGAGGATGTTTTCACCGGGCAGGGCGGTATCGAGAATTATCAGTGATACCTCTCCGTCATCGAGGGTCTCCCGGGTAACTTCACCGATGTTTTTCATCAGGATATCGAGGTCAGGATACCGTGCCGCCAGTGAGGCGGATATACTGTCGTTAATATTTCTGTCTGTTTCATCAATCAGGGTAACGATTTTCATTCGAAAATTTTCCCGGCCGGTCTTTCACCGATATGATAGGGTAATGAAATGCCCTGCGTCAAATGCCTGGACGGGAACGTGGATGACTGAACACGACGGGTTGAAACGACTCTGTTGATATCGGTATAATCAGGGGCAGAGGAGGCGGACGGCCTCCGTTTTTTCTTTCCGAAATTTTTACAGGGGGAAACGCATGTCGCAATTACTCGAAGGTCTGAAAATCGTGGCAATGGAACATATGGAGGCGATGCCGGCAGCCAGCGTCTGGCTGGCCGACTGGGGAGCCGAAGTTATCAAGGTGGAACCGCTGCAAGGGGAGAAGTGGCGGGGAGGCAGGAAAATCGCCGGTAACTGGGCGTTTCACCTGTTGAACCGGAACAAGCAGTCGCTGGCGCTGAACCTGAAAAGCGAACAGGGCATGGCTATCCTTTATAAGCTGGTCGGTCAGGCGGATGTCTTTCTTTCCAACTACCAGCTCGGAGCTTTGAAGGGATTGAAGGCTGACTACGAAAGCCTGGCGAAAATAAACCCGGGACTGGTCTATGCCTTTCTCAGCGGTTACGGCACGGAGGGGCCGGATAAAGACGAACGGGGTTATGATTTCACAGCCGCCTGGGCGAGAGCCGGTTTCCAGTACCTCATCGGCGAGCCGGAAACGCCTCCCGCCAGCGAACGGGGCGGCATGATGGACCGGACTACCGCCCCGCACGTCGTTGCCGGCGTTTGCGCGGCGCTGCTCCATAAAGCGAGAACCGGCAAGGGGCAGTTGATAGAGGTTTCTATCTATCGTTCGGCGGTCTGGACTCTGGCGCTCGATATCGAGAACTGCCTGGCGGGGCGATCCATCGAACGGTCGAGCCGGAAAAAACCGATGACGCCGATGATTAACAGCTACCGGGCTGCCGACGACCGGTGGTTCGAGCTGGCGATGCTGCCGACCGATTACACCTGGCCGGATGTCTTCGCCTCGATTGGCCGGCCGGAACTGACGGATGACCCCCGGTTCGGCACCGATGAAGCCCGTATGGCGCATACCGAAGAACTGGTCGCCATTCTGGATGAAGCCTACGCGACGAAACCGATGGCGGAATGGGACAGGATTTTCCGGAAATACAACTTCATTTATGCGCCGATAAAGTCGCCCGCCGAAGTGATTACCGACCCGCAGGCGATAGCCAATGATTTCTTTGGAGAAATAAAGCATCCGGAAGGGAATATCCGGGTCGTCAACTCTCCGGTCAGGTTCGTGCAGAATCCGGCGGAGATACGAACCCCCGCGCCGGAAACCGGCCAGGACAACGAGAAGGTTCTCCGCAGCCTCGGCTATGGTGAAGAGGAAATCAGGAGGTTACGGGAAGAGGGGATAGTGCCGCAGGATTCTTCCCGATAACTTTTTAGAAATGTAACTTGACAATGTAACATTAATGTTACAAAATAGGGTGTAGGCACATGCCTGTGATATTCGAGGACGGACGGTACAGGTTCAAGATATATCCTCGTGAGAATGACTTCGAACCTCCCCACGTTCATGTCCTGATAGGTAACGAATTCGAATGTCGCATCGAATTAAACAGCGGAGTATTCATGGATAATCTCCCGCCCGGACATTACCGGAATATTATGGAGTTGTATCGAAAGAATGTTGCGTTGTTTAGAAGTGAGTGGGACCGGCTTCATCGGAGGTAATCATGAATGGAATACAATTAACAAATGATGCCAGGAAAATGATTCGGGTATTTGCCCATCAGGAAGGGATAGCAGTAACCTTTGAAGATGGAGCCAGCGGTACCGTTCCATTTACTGAGATTCCGGAAATAAAAGACGTCTCGGTGATGACGTCACTGGAATTGTCCAGTCCGTTCGAAATAAAAGTTTTGCTGAAAAACAACGAAGAAATAGAGTTACCCTGGGATTTCGTTCGCCATTATTGTGATAACGAGTACAAACCACGGATAGAAGAGATTGCTCTCCAGGGACGAAAAGCTTTAGGTAAAGTCATTCGACAAGTTCGTGAAAAACAAAATATAACGCAAGAAGAACTTGCAAAACTGGCGGATATCAGCCGGGCCACGGCAGTGCGTATCGAAAAAGGCGAACACTCTCCGAGATACAGTACCCTCCAGTCTATTGCCGGGGCTTTAAAGACGACCGTTACCGACCTGCTATCGATAACGCCAAAAGTAGACTACGAAAACAACCGTGAGTATCACGGCATACCTCAACTGGTTGGTGAAAAAGAAGATCGACTTGAAAAAGAAACGAAAACCGCAAATGAACAGTTAGCAAAGGCGAAACTTGAAGAAGCTGTAATCAGGGCGAACAATTGCGAATGGGAAATAGCCCTCAACTGTGTTAAAGAAGCGGAAGCTTTTCTGACCAGGATTTTAAAAAAGAGCGAGACCG
>CAYXEG010000197.1:0-4473 GCA_964463875.1 uncultured Dehalococcoidales bacterium | reverse complement strand
TACCTTCCAGCAGCTTTAATAGCTGTTCTTCGTTTATCTGCGGGGTATTCCATTTGGCAGCCTGCTCCAGCTTGTTACCGCCGGGTTCTTCGCCCACCACCAGGTAGGTGGTATTCTTCGTCACGTTGCTCTTCGCCGTACCGCCGAGGGCTTTTATCTTCGCTTCGGCTTCAGGCCGGCTCGAAGAGGCCAGCCGTCCGGTGATGACGAATTCTTTCCCTGCCAGGGGCAAGGTTTCCTTCGACTTTTCTTCACCGGTGGTCGTCACTCCCGCCTCTTTCAACCGGCGGATGATATCCCGGTTCGTGTCCCGGCTGAAGAACTCGGTAATACTCTCGGCTATCTTCGGGCCGAGCGTCGGGATATCCATCAACCTCTCCGGAGAGGCTTTCATCAGGTCGTCGATGGAACTGAAATTGTCGGCGATGATATCGGCCATCGTTTCTCCGACGTGCCGTATTCCCAATGCCGCAATCAGCCTCGAAAACGGCCGGTTCTTGCTGCCTTCGATAGCCTTGAGGAGATTTTCGACGCTTTTTTTACCCCAGCCTTCCAGCTCCATCAGCCGTTCTTTTTTTTCGTAGAGGGTATACAGGTCGGCGGCGTCATGAATAAACCCTTCTTCGAAGAGGGTTGCGCTCTGGGATTCGCCGATGCCCCGGATATCCATCGCTCCGCGCGAAGCGAAGAATTCTATCCGTTGCCTCGCCTGCGCCGGGCAGGCGGCGTTCGAGCAGTAATACATTACCTCGTCTTCCGGCCGGATGACCGGACTGCCGCATTCAGGGCAGAGGGGGTGCTTGAACACATCTTTTTCCAGCTTGTCGATAAGCCTGAATTCCGGATTCCGGTTCGGGTTGTCCCGGCTTTCCGGGGTCGGTCCCAGCACTTCCGGAATCACCTCTCCGGCGCGCTGGATATACACCCGGTCGCCCTCCCGGATATCTTTCCTCCGGATGTCATCTTCGTTGTGGAGGGCGGCATTGCTGACGGTAACGCCCCCGACCCTGACCGGTTCGAGGACGGCCACCGGGTTCATCGTGCCGGTTCGACCGACGCTGATACTGATTTCTTTCAGCAGAGTGGTGGCAATTGTTGCCGGGAATTTCCAGGCAGTTGCCCATCTCGGCTCGTGGGCGACATACCCCATCCGTTCCTGAAGCTCATACGAATTTACTTTCACCACCACGCCATCTGCCTCGTAGGGCAGGTGTTCCCGGTTGGCGACGATGTCGTTGTAGTAAGCTTCGACCTCCTCGATGCTCCGGAGACGGGCATTATTCGGGTTGATTCGGAATCCAAGCTTCTCCAGATAGTGCAGGGTCTCCCAGTGATTATCCGGCATAGCTCTGCCTTCGGCGTAGCCGAGTCCGTAAATGTAAATATCGAGCGGCCGTTTCGCAGTGATTTTCGGGTCGAGCTGCCGCACCGAACCGGCGGCGGCGTTTCTCGGGTTGGCGAAGAGCGGCATATTTTCTTTTTCCCGGTCGCGGTTCAGTTTCCGGAAACCGGCCTTCGGCATGAACACTTCGCCCCGCACTTCGAACCTCGCCGGAATATCACCCCTCAGGTGCAGCGGGATGCTCCGGACGGTTCGCAGGTTCTGAGTGATGTTTTCACCCCGGTAGCCGTCGCCCCGGGTTGCCCCGGTAACGAGCCGGCCGTTTTCGTAGGTGAGGGCGACCGCCAGCCCGTCCATCTTATGCTCGCAGACAAACTCGAAAGCCTGTCCGTTCACCAGTTTCGACGTGCGGGCGTACCAGGCGCGGAATTCCTCAAGAGAGAAAACGTTACCCAGCGACAGCAGCGGACGGGGGTGCTCGACGACTCCGAAAGCCTCCAGCGGTTCGGCGCCGACCCGCTGGGTCGGAGAATCAGGGCTGAGGAATTCGGGATACTGCTCTTCAAGCTGCCTCAATTCCCGCATCAGCCCGTCGTATTCGACATCGCTTATCTCCGGGTCGTCGAGGACGTGGTACCGGTAGTTGTGGTGATTCAGCAGTTTCGAGAGTTCTTCGATTCTTTGTCCGGCTTGTTCTGGCTTCATGCTTTGTACCTGAATGATTATTGTCCAATTATAGCATACGGAAAACCAGCAGGGCAGATAACGAAACGGCAGGAAAACCGTTATAATGAGAGTATCGCATGTTGAGGGGGTTGCATGAAGGTTCTTTTAAACATCCTTTTCACAGTTATTGTTGTCGGCGTTGCCGGGGGAGGAGCCTGGTTTGCCTATCAATACGGATATAACTCGGGAGAAATCGAAGGCCATCTGGCCGGTTATACTGCCGGTGAGGAATCTGGTTACGAATCGGGGAACGAAGCCGGATATGTTCTCGGTTATACCGCCGGAGAAGAGGCCGGCTATGAGAACGGGTACGACCTTGGTACCGAGGCTGGTTACGAATCCGGGTACGAAGAGGGAACGGAAACGGGCTACCGGGCCGGCTTCTCGGAAGGGCGGGCCGCCGGCTACGAGGCCGGGCAGCTTGCCGGGTACACAGCGGGTATCGAGGACGGAGCCGGGCAGGGCTATACTTTGAGAAACCCCACGTATGCCGAGGCGCTGGCCTTCATGAAAGCGGATAAAACAGACCAGAATGAATACGTACTGGATGAATCGACCGGCACCGGGTATGTATGCAGCCATTTCGTCCGCGACGTCGTCAATAATGCCGAAACAGCCGGCTATCGTGGCGCATTTGTCGAAATCCGTTATCGGGAGAGCGGCCATGCGATTGTCGCTTTCGAGACCATCGACCGGGGACTGATATATTTCGAACCGCAGTACGACGAACTGGTCGAACCGGTTATCGGTAAAAAGTACTACCAGTGTGTCATTCCGGCGCCGAACACCATCCATACGGCCCCTGATTACGATGATACTATCATGGATATCCTGGTAATCTGGTAGCGATTCTATTGCGCCCCTTCAATTTCATGGGGTAAACTGGATTGGCAGTAAATCCTGAGAGAAGAGGAACGAAAAAAATGGCAGAAATCCGCCCGTTTCGGGGCGTTCGCTATAATGAGTCACTGATTAAAGACTGGTCGGAAGTTATTTGCCCTCCCTACGATATCATCAGCCCTCGGGAACAGGATGACCTGTACCGGAAAAGCGAATACAATTACATTCGAATCGAAGCCGGGCGCGACCTTCCTCAGGACACGGCGAATGATACCAGGTACACCCGCTCTGCGGAAGCGCTCCGGCAATGGTTGAAAGAGGGCATCATGAAGGGCGAAGACAAGCCGGCTCTCTACCTGCACGACCATTTTTTCACCTGGCGGGGCAGGGAGTACCGTCGCCGGAACCTTTTCGCCCGGGTCCGTCTCGAAGAGTGGGACAGAATGATAATCCGGCCTCACGAGGGGACGCTTTCCGAGGCGAAAAGCGACCGCCTGAGCTTGTTGTTTGCCATGAAGGCGAATACCAGCCCGGTTCTCGCGATGTACCAGGACAGCCGGGTGGCGCTGCTGCTCAACGAGGAAGCAAAAAAAGAGCCGCTGGTACGCGCCGGCGGAGCCAACGAGGAGCGTCACGAATTCCGGGTTATCGATACTCCGGAAACGATTGAGAAGATATGCTCGGCGCTGGAGAACCGGCCGATATACATTGCCGACGGCCATCACCGGTACGAAAGTGCCCTCAACTACCGGAACGAGCAGGCTGCCCGGGCGACCGGGACAACAGGCGAGGAAGCCTGGAATTTCGTGATGATGGCCCTGGTCGAGTTTTCCGACCCCGGATTGCTCATTCTTGCTCCTCACCGGTTGATACGGGGGATTCCCCGGACCACGCTGGAGAAATTCGGTTCGAGGTTGAGGGATTACTTTACCGTCGAAAAGGTGCCGGTGAAATCACCGGACGTCCAGGCGCGCGTCGAGGACCTGCTCGGCCATACGAAAAAGGTACGGTTGGCGATTTACGGCATCGATGAAGATAACCTCTATGTGGTGACCCTCAATGACCCGTCAGCGGTCAACCGCATGATGCCGTACTTCCACTCGGAGATGTACAAGAACCTCGATGTCAGCATCATCGACCACGTTATTCTGGAAAATCTCCTCGAACTCAGCCGGGAGAAAGAGAAGGGGAATCTTGACTACTGTTACGAGATGACGGATGCGATTCAGCGGGTACGACGGCAGGAGTACCAGCTTGCCATCCTTCTCAGCCCGGTCAGGCCGGAACTGATAAAGGAAATCGCCGATGCCCGGGACAAGATGCCGAGGAAATCCACCTACTTCTACCCCAAATCGCCCTCCGGCCTTGTCATCAACCGGCTGGATGATTAAAGGAATATACCTGGTAAAGGTGTCATGATATTTAGCGGCGCTGTTTTAAAATGGCGCCGCTTTTTGGTAAGGTACTTGAAGCTGTTCAGCCTCGATTCGTTTTTGTTTTTTTCAGGTGTTTTTTCAGAAACGGAATCGATTTTTTCGTGTTCCGGGAACGCTGATAGACACTCA
>CAYXEG010000196.1:0-4634 GCA_964463875.1 uncultured Dehalococcoidales bacterium | reverse complement strand
CGTGGACAGCCTCTTCAGGCGTTCCTGACAGACCGCCTGAACCTGAGGCAGGATTTTCCCGACCCCTTGCCCGGTCTCAGCCGAGGTAAACAATACAGGAGCGTACGGCATGAAATTCAACTTACTCCTGATAAAGGTGTTCCACTCGTCTTTATTTTTATTGGGAACCAGGTCCCACTTATTAACTATCAGAACAATCCCTTTTGCCATCTCCCGGATGTATCCGGCAATGTGCACATCCTGTGCCGTTAATGGCTCGCTCCCATCCACCACCAGCAGGGCTACATCTGCCCGGTCAATAGCTCTCAGGGATCGAATGACACTGTACCTGTCTACCCCGGTCCCCTGCCGGCCTCGCCGTTTGATGCCTGCTGTATCTATTAATAACACATTTTGCCCTTTATAGTCAAGAAAAGTGTCAATTGCGTCACGTGTCGTGCCCGGTGTGTCATCGACAATAACCCTCTGTTCACCAAGGAGGGCGTTCAACAGCGCGGATTTACCGACGTTCGGTCTGCCGACAATGGCTATCTTCATCGATTCCGGTTCCGGGGCAGAAGTAACCTGTTCGGGGAGAAGCCCGGTTATTTTGTCCAGCAATTCGGCGGTGCCTCTCCCATGGTGGGCGGAAATGGCCACCGGGTCGCCCATGCCCAGTTCGTAAAACTCTAACGCCTCAGCTTCGAGCTTGGTGTTATCGACTTTGTTAATCGCCAGAACGACAGGTTTGCTGGTCCGGCGCAACATGGCAGCGATTTCTATATCGAGCGGGGTGACACCGTCCCGGACATCGACCAGGAAAATAAGCACGTCCGCCTCGTCAATGGCAGCTCTTATCTGCTCGTTGATACCCTGCTTGATGGTCGTATCCGGCTGGTATTCCAAACCCCCCGTATCGACCAGGGTAAACTCTTTATTATTCCATGACATTGTCGAAAGCACCCGGTCGCGGGTGGTCCCCGGAAAGTCTTCGATAATGGCTACCTGCTTTCCGGTCAGCCGGTTGAGCAGGGTGGATTTTCCAACGTTTTGTCTGCCGATTATTGCCACGACAGGTCTTGTCATAATTAACTCCGGTCTATCGTTACCGGTATCCGGCTTCTCCGGATACCACTGCTTGTGAAGGGGTGTTTTGCTTCAGTTTGCCCCGGGATCAGTAGTCCGATTCGTAGTCCCGCCGCCGGCCTGCCCGTGCCGCGGTGACTCCTCCGGGGAGGGTTTCAGCCAGTTTCACGCTGGGGGGTTCGATATCGGTGGCTGACAGGCTTCTCAACTCCGATATGGTATCCCGAAAATTTTGAACGAAGGTGTTATACTCGGCGGCGAACCGGTTATAGTGGTCGCGGGTTGCCGGCGGAATATCCAGTTGCTCTGCAATCTCGTAAAACTGCTCGACGAACTCGTAGTAATGGTTATTGAGAATCCATAGTTCGTTGAGGTAAACCCGGATATATATCGAGAACCTGCCCGAACCTGAGTCTCCCTCCACCCGGTGGATAAAGCTGTCGAACCAGGTATCCATCAGCCGGGCGCACATGTCGCACGACCGTGCCCAGTCCCATAACTGCGGGTCTTCGAGGTTAAAGAGGGTATCGATAATTGCGAAAATTGAGAGAGATGAGGTTCCGGTGAACCGACGGCTGAAATACCCTGCCTGCTGGCGGAGCCGTAACACAATGGCTTCAAGCTCCTTGTCGCTCTCCCTGACGATTATGAAAATCAGGCCGGCCAGGAGAATAACTCCGAGGAAGGTCGAAAGCATCCAGGTTGCCCAGTGATAATTGATGCCTATCAGGGCAATCGTCGTTATCAGTACCGGAGACCATCCCCAGACCAGTGTCGTTTTAAACATCTTGAATACGGACACCATTGCCTCCTGTACGACTTGTTATCTCACTTCAGCTGTTGCTAAAGATACGTACAATCAATTCCCTCTGGGCGTGGAGCCGGTTTTCCGCCTGGTCGAAGATGACCGACTGCCTGCTTTCCATCACCTCGTCGGTAACCTCATCGCCCCGGTGGGCGGGTAAATCATGCATAAATATCGCGTCCCCGGCGGCCAGCGACATCAGCCGGCTGTCCACCCGGTAGCCCGCGAAGATTTTTTTCCGGTGTTCGGCTTCCGCTTCCTGCCCCATGCTCGCCCAGACATCGGTGTAAACGATGTCGGCGCCTTTCACGGCTTCATCGAGGCTGGTTGTCAGGAGGAACTTCGCGCCCGTTCCGACGGCAAGGCAGTTCGCTTTTTCGAGGACGTCTTTCTGAATCGAGTACCCTTCCGGCGAGGCGATGTGGAACTCCATTCCCAGGAGAGCCGCCGCCAGGATGAGGCTGTTGGCGACATTATTGCCGTCACCGATGTAGGCGAGCGTCAGCCCTTTCAGAGTACTCTTCTTTTCGTAAATCGTAATCAGATCGGCCAGTGTCTGGCAGGGGTGTTCGTAATCGGTCAGGGCATTGATAACCGGTATACCGGCGTAGTCCGCCAGTTCTTCGGCGATGCTGTGGGCGAAGGTGCGGACGGCAATGACATCGACATATCTCCCCAGAACCCGGGCAATATCCTTGACCGGCTCCCGGATGCCGAGGCCGACTTCCGGCTGGGAGAGGTAAATCGTTTCGCCGCCGAGCTGGCGCATCGCCAGTTCGAAACTGACACGCGTTCTTATGGATGGTTTTTCGAAGAGAATTGCCAGTGTTTTCCGGGGCAGCAGGTTCCGCCACGGTTGCTTTTTGTTTTCGACGGCAGCGTCTATCAGCGAATGAATGTCATCCGCGGTCATATCGGTAATGGAGAGGAAACTTTTCGCTTTCAAGGCAGACTCCTTACGAAGTGCATTATATCACGAAACCTGTCAAGTAACCACACGCGCCGCAATCTCAGAAACCATTCCAGCGAAAACCCGCCTCTTGACACCGCTCAAAGACTCTTTTACTATTCACGTATGGAGGAATCGACATGGCTGAAACTGAGAAATTTACCGTCTCCGGCAGCGAGGTGGTTGAAAAGGTAAAGAAGCTTATTCATGAGGGGAATATCCGCCGGGTGCGGCTGATTCATGACGGGCGGACCGTGATAGAAATCCCGCTTTCGGTCGGCGCTCCGGCAGCGGCGGCGATGATACTGGCGGCGCCTTTGCTGGCGGCCGTCGGGGCGTTTGCCGCCCTCGTTACCGAGTGTACCATCGAAGTCGAGAAGATTAAAGAATCCTGAGTCGTGAAGACGGACGACCTGGCGGGTATCCGCCCGGGCGCGAAAGGCTGCTATATTCTCATTCTGCGGCTTGAGGAAGGCCGGGATATCCGGGTCGGTGAACTCGGCGAACGCCGGTTCGAAGCGGGCTGGTACGTCTACGCCGGTTCGGCGCTCAGCGGATTGAAGGGGCGGCTTTCCCGCCACCTGCGGCAGGAGAAGAAGCTGCGCTGGCATATCGATTACCTTTTAAAGGCGGCGCCGGTTCAGGATATCATTATTGTTGAGACACCGGAACGGGTCGAGTGTTTCCTTGCCGCCATCGTCGGCGAATCGTTCACGGTTATTCCGAAGTTCGGTTCCAGCGATTGCCGGTGTTCAGGGCACCTGTTTTTCAGCGAACGTTCGCCCGTTGCTGCAATAACGAACTCTCTGCAAAAAGCCGGTTTCAGTCCGGTACCTGCCGGAAACACTAGAAAGGGAAAACCTTGACCGAGTTACTGCTGATACGCCACGGTGAGACAGAATGGAATGCCGGTGAGGTATTCCGGGGGAGGGCGGATATCGACCTCAATGAGAACGGGATATTGCAGGCGAAGCTGCTCGCCGGGTACCTTGACGGGAAGGAAATCGAGGCGGTCTACTCCAGCCCGCTGGTACGGGCGACGGGGACTGCCGGAGGCATCGCTCAATCCCGAGGACTTGACATAAAAACAGAGCCGGAATTAATCGATTTCGATTTCGGCGAGTGGCAGGGAATGAGCGGCAATCAGGTGAAGGAGATATACGGCCGGATGTACGCCGAATGGGAGAAACATCCTGACCGGGTTACCATGCAGGGCGGCGAGAGTCTCGAGATGGTGAAAATCCGCAGCGATAAGGTTATCCGGAGCATTACAAGGAAACATGCCGGCACGGTCGCGGTCGTTTCTCACCGGGTTGTCCTCAAGGTGATAATCTGTTCGCTGCTCGGGCTCGATAACTCGCATTTCTGGGATATCCGGATGGACACCTGCGGCATCACGAGTTTTACCTGTGAAAAAGGGAAGGTTATTCTCACCGGCCACAACGACGTCTCGTTTCTCAAGGGCATGACGAACGACAAGCTCGCCGATTTTTAGTCGGATAAAGGTACTGTTCAATTATTAAGGTACTTGAGGCTGTTCAGCCTCGATTCGTTTTTTCAAATTTTACCGATTTTCATGACAGGGAGTTATTGGTTTTCGAGGCTGAGAACACCCTTTCAGGGTTAAGAAGTTATTAAATCAGCCTCGATTCGTTTTCGTTTTTTCTCCTTATTTATCACGAAACGAGAAAGATTTTCGGGCGTAAAAAGGGTGATTTTCCAGGTTCGGGGAACGCCGATGGAGGCTCACCCGTTGTATGGTGTGAGGGAAGGCAGGCTTCCGGCAGAACCTGTAAGAATCTGTCCCGTCGCCTT
>CAYXEG010000195.1:0-4707 GCA_964463875.1 uncultured Dehalococcoidales bacterium | reverse complement strand
TAACCCCCGAATGTCCGAACGGCGACCTTCCTCCGCGGCCTATCCACTTGTCCCCGCCGTCATGCTGCTCGTCCTGTTCCTGCATCCGTTTCCTGAATTGCTCAATCAGCTCGGAGAAGGTCAGGTCATCGTAAAGTTGCGAACCCTGCTGGAAATTCAGTAACTCGGTGAGCGGGTCTTTCAACCATTCGAGAATCTTCTCCTCTATCTCCGCCGAGCCTTCGATTCCCTTGAAACACTCCTGGAAAGCGACATCGTAATGGTCGAAATAGGACTCGCTTTTCACCAGGATAGCCCTCGCCAGATAGTAGAAATCGGTCAGGCTGGAAATATAGCCCTTGTCCAGCGCCTCCATCAGCGTCATCCATTCGGTGATGGTGACCGGCACGTTTCTTTTCTTCAGCGTGTAAAAAAAATGGGTAAACATGTCCTGCGTCCGTTACCTGTTCCTTTACCGGTTCTGTTTCGTAAGGTATTTAGTGGTAAAGTAATCCAGGTCGGTTTCCTTTTTCAGCAACGTTCCGGCGAACGGTATCTCTCTTGATATGTTCTGGTGGGGTACCTGGCCGATAATCAGGGCGCGAATCCAGTCGACCAGTTCGCTCGTCGAAGGCTTCTTCCTGAAATCGTCAACCTCGCGAAGCGCGTAGAAAGCCTTCATCGCTTCCCTCATCAGGTTGTTTTGAATATTCGGGAAATGAACGTGAACGATTTCCTCCATCAGCTCATGCGTCGGGAATTCGATGTAGTGGAATATGCACCGCCGCAGGAAGGCGTCCGGGAGTTCCTTTTCAGCGTTGCTGGTGATGATGGTAATCGGACGATGAATCGCCGCCACTGTTTCATTCGTTTCCGGAATGTAGAAACTCATCTCGTCAAGCTCGTTCAGCAGGTCGTTGGGGAATTCGATATCGGCTTTATCGATTTCATCGATGAGCAGCACGACCTGTTCCGGCGACGAGAATGCCTGGCCGAGCTTGCCTTTCTTGATGTACTGGCTGATATCCGAAATGTCGTTATCACCGAACCGGCTGTCGTTGAGCCGCTGTACCGTGTCGTAGATATATAACCCTTCCTGGGCTTTGGTAGTCGATTTGATGTTCCAGATTATCAACTGCTTGCCGAGCCCTTCGGCTATGCTGTGAGCCAGCAGTGTCTTGCCCGTGCCGGGCTCACCCCTGATGAGGAGCGGCCTGCCGAGAGCGATGGAAACATTCACCGCATTTCTGAGTGGCTCGGACGTGACGTATTTCGCCGAACCATGAAACTGGTCGAACCCGTTATTGGACAATGTAATGTACCTCCTGGTCGTATCTTTGCCGGACGTGCCTGACCCCTTTTTGTGGTACTGTTTGCCTGTGGTTGGTTATTTCACCAGCGTCGTAACTTTTGTATCGAATCATCCGAAATTCCCCCTTTTGTAAAGGGGGTCAGGGCGATTTAGGAATTTTTGATAGTATCTTTTTAGTTCTTGCTGGCCAAAATCAAACAGAGCCGTTTAACTATATCGGGATTAAGCGCTGTACATAACTATTATATCGGAAAACGGATACCGGCATCAAATCGAAAACGGTACTGAAATTCAAGGAAGAGTATGGTATACTATGGGGCAAATCAGGAAACGGTAATACGAATTACATCTCGAACCCCCCGGAACAGGCGGTATGAGAAATCAGGTTACCCGGTTAAAAGCCCTCATGTATGCAGTCAGTATGACGCTCGCCATATTGACGGTGATTGTGACCGGGTGTAAAGGCGCCTGGCCGAGCGAACTTGCCGCTGAAGCAGAAAAACCTTTCTATAAAGACAAGGTTGCTACCTTTCGTATCGTCATGGAACCCGAAGACTGGGAATTTACCCTTGAAAACGCCTTCGATAAGCGCTATGTAGTGGCCGATATCTTTTTTAATGACGAGCATATCCCCTACGTCGGCGTACGGCCGAAAGGCAATTCTACCCTCGGTCAGCCGATTGGGTACGGCAGTCCCCGGATTCCTCTCACCATCGACTTCAACATGTTCAACCGCACCCGTACCTTTTACGGTATGAAGAAGGTCTATCTCAGCAATGGCTGGAGCGACCCGACCCATATCCGGGAAGCCCTTGCTTACGAACTGTTCGACCAGATGGGCATCCCCACCCCCCGGGCAAACCATGTCGATGTCTGGGTCAACGATACCCACCTCGGTCTGTATACGATGGTCGAGGGAATCGATACTTCGTTCCTGGCACGGAATTTCGACAGCCCTTATGGTAACCTCTACAAGCCGGCTTTATCCGCAGCTAAACTCGACTGGACGGAAGCCGATGCCGCCCGGGCTTTGAACACCGGCCCCTACGCCGCCAAGTATGATGATTACGAACCTGACCTCTATGCCGATATCGGGGGAGGGGAACTTATCGATGTCCTCCTCGCCCTTGGCCAGGAGGATTTGATTGGCTCCTACGAGCCGCTCCCCGAGCTCGAGGGAAACGTTGCCCGGGGATTGCCTCCTTACCGGGCTCCCGCAACCTTGCTCGAAGCAGCCAACCTGATTACCAATACCAACTACCGGAACCATGACGCTCTCTTTCGGTTTCTCGATGTCCTCAATAACGAACCGGAAGAAACCTTCGTGAAAGAAATCGAAAAGGTGCTGAATGTCGACCAGGTGCTTCGCTTCTTCGCCGCCTCGGCCGTCATGGTCCACCTCGACAGCTATATCGGCGTCGCCAATAACCTCTACATCTACGAGGTCAACGGGAAATTCACCATCATTCCCTGGGACGTCAACATGACTTTCGGCACCTTTAACTGCGGCCTCGAACGGGAAAAACTGGTTAACTACTATATCGACGAACCGACGCCGTCACGGATGAGCATGCTGCCCCTGGTAAACCGCCTTCTCTCGCATTCCCCTTACCTGGAAACCTACCGGAAGTATGTTCAGGAAATGATTGACGGTCCCTTTAAACCGGAGAACCTGCTGAAAAGAATCGATGACATGAGCGCCCTGATTCAGCCGTACCTTGAAGCTGATGATGAGAAATTTTACGCCACAGAAGACTGTATCCGGTGCCTCGAGGAAGACCTTCGTCCGCCCGACCGGTTCATCGGCTGGCAGGCCGGAGGCGCGGTACCGATGATGCCTGTGCCAAACGCCCTGGAAATGGCCTGCCTGAAACGGCATTTCGACGTCTTCAGCCTCTGGGATTTCTATACCCGCGAATTGCCTCCGGAAGACCTCGAGATAATCGGGAACTGCCTCTCCGAAAAAAACTTCTCTCAGTTCAAACAGGCGATATTCGGTCCCCTCGAATCTCCTCAGCCGCCGGGACAGCCGGGATTCGGGCCGAATTCCCACGGACTGAAACCATTCGTGGTGGACCGGTATCACTCGGTGAAAGACCAGCTTGCCGGTTTACGTCCCTCCGGCTCCGGATACGGACTCGGAAATGGCGTCACCACCGGTATCTGTGCCGGTGGCTTTTAGTGAACAATTGTATCGTATGCGCTTTGTAGAATATTGATTGGGTTTTTTTTAGTACGGAATAATTCGAGGTTTCCCCCCTTTTGTAAAGTCGGAGACTCGCGATTTATCGGAGGGGGCTAAGGGGGATTTAGTATTCTTTAAACGGTGTTTTATCTCATTTATCAACCGGAATCAAACGAAACAAAAAATGGTAAGGTGGGTAGTACAATCGAAAGCAAAATTCCCTTCATAAAACTGACCATTGCCAACCGGTCGGCTTCCGTCCACCGGTTCGAGCGAAAATTCTTTATTGTTCCGAACAAAATCGGGTTCGCTTACTCGCTTCTCCGGCAAATCTGCCGTCCCGACGGCGAATTCCCCGAAAGCAACGTTACCAGCCTCTATTTCGATACCGCTGATATGGAGCAGTACGAGAAATCAATTTCCGGCAGCTACGATAAAGATAAAGTTCGTATCCGCTGGTACGACGAAGACAGGATTAAGGCCGGCGAGACTGTTCCGATTTACGTTGAACTGAAATCGAAAATGGGCTACGACAGCTTCAAACAACGGGAAAAGATTCCGGTCCCGGCGGAAAAATTTGCCTTATCCCGGCTGCGGGAAGGCATTATTCCGAAAACCCGGCTGAACGACATCGTGGCCGGCTTCGGGTACTTCCCTGCATTACCGTTGCGCCCCATTATAAAGATATCCTACCGCCGGTTCCGCCTCAATGAAATACTGACCGGCACCCGGGTATCGCTTGATTACGATATCCATTCCACCATGATTGCCCCCGAATTGGGGTACCGGGAGAAAAATGTTCGTCTTGAGGGCGCAGTCCTGGAGATAAAGGGAAATAAGCTCGAATTACCGCCGGCACTGGTAAAACTGCGCCTTCTCGATACGGACTGGACGAGGTTTTCCAAATACGGCTCATGTATCGAATCGCATACAACCGACCCCGGCTCGATAGCCCGGTTTTCGCCGTCAGGGCGAATATTGAATCAATAACTGGAGGTAGAAGCGTGTTTCAGGAATTTGTGACGTTTTTTGAAGGTCTGAGAACCCCTATCACCATTCCGCAGGCGGTCGTTTCGATTGGTTTTTCCCTGCTGGCTTCGATAGTTGCCTATTTCATGTACCAGTTCTTTTACGGTTCGAGGCATATCGGCGCCGGTGTTCACCGGTTCTTTCTCATCGGCGGGCCTGCTATTACCGCCCTCTTCCTGTCAATCCAGGTTTCGATTCCCCT
>CAYXEG010000194.1:2929-4708 GCA_964463875.1 uncultured Dehalococcoidales bacterium | reverse complement strand
TTTTCGGCGCACTCTTCCTGTTCAAGTCCTTCGAGGTCTTTCAGGCGAATTGCTTCGGCTTCTTCGACGAGGAGGTTTACTTCCTGGAGATTGACCATCGGTATTCCGGCGGGTTTGAAATAATCAACCGGCGGTACCGAACTGACCCGGCGCCACAGATGTCTTCTTCCCATAGTCCATCCTTTAATGGTCTTATGTTCCAAAATCAATTATTTTGAACTTATGCCCATAAAATATAATAACTCTATCACAAAAATCTGTCAAGAGATAGAGTGAAAATCAGCCGGCTGTTTTGGACAAAGGTAATCCGGTCTATGATAAAATAGGCAGGGGTGACAATGCAGAACGAATTTCGCAAGCTGCCGGGTGTCGATACCATCATTTCGGATGAACGGATTTCCGGGCTGAGCGGCCGGTATCCTCACGAACTGGTTGTGGACATCGTTCGCAGCGAGCTTGAAAACGCCCGCCGGGTAATATCCTCGGGAAAACCGTGCCCGACGCTCGATAAAATTGCCGAATTGGTGTCCAGTCATCTCCACCGGCTGGAGCACCCGATCTTGCGGCCGGTCATCAATGCCACCGGGGTAGTGATTCACACGAATTTGGGACGATCGCCGCTGAGCCGGGAAACAATCGAAGCCATGGACGTGGTTTCAGGTTCGTATTCAAATCTTGAATTCGATCTTCCTTCGGGGAAACGGGGTTCGAGGTATGTCCATGTCGAGGAACTGCTCTGCCAGCTAAGCGGCGCCGAAGCGGGAATGGTGGTGAACAACAATGCTTCCGGCGTGATGCTGGCGCTTTCGGCGCTGGCGAACCGGAAAGAAGTCATTGTTTCGCGGGGTGAGGCCGTAGAAATCGGGGGGAGTTTCCGGATACCGGATGTGATGCGGCAGAGCGGGGCGAAACTGGTAGAAGTGGGGACGACGAACCGGACGTATATCGACGATTACCGGAAGGCGATAACGCTGAAAACGGCGGCGCTGATGCGGGTCCATTCCAGTAATTTTTTAGTCATAGGGTTTACCCATTCGACGACTATCGAAGAAATCGCCGGGCTGGGTAAAGAGACAGGGATTGCAGTCATCGACGACCTGGGGAGCGGTTGTTTTCTGAATACGGCGGATTACGGGCTGGCGCCGGAGCCGATGGTACAGCAGAGTATTGCTGCCGGGGTGGGTCTGGCCTGTTTTTCCGGCGACAAATTGCTGGGAGGCCCGCAGGCGGGCATCATCGTCGGGAAAAAAGAATTCGTTGATACATGCAGGAAGCATCCCCTGGCACGGGCGGTACGGACCGATAAAACGAGAATAGCCGGGCTTTCGGCGACGCTTTTGCATTACCTTAAAGGGGAAGCGACAAAGGCCATTCCGATATGGCGGATGATTGCCGCGACACCGGAGGAACTAGGCAAGAGGTCGGAACGGTGGGCAGCGGTTTTCGGCGACAAAGCTGAGGTTATCGATGGCGAGAGCATGGTCGGAGGAGGAAGCCTGCCCGGCAGCACGCAACCGACCCGGCTGGTGGCGCTCGGCGGCGGGGGAAAGTTAAGCGCGGCGACCGTTCAAGCGCTCGCTAAAAGACTGAGAAACCGGGCCGATATGCCGGTTATCGGACGGATAAGCGACGACGCGCTCCTGTTCGACCCGAGGTCAGTACTACCGGAAGACGACGAGATGATGCTCAACGTGCTGCGGGAAATCGCAGCCGATTATTAATTTACTATACTAAAATGAAATAACTTGAAAAAAGGGGGAAAGCGGGAAATGAAGGAAT
>CAYXEG010000194.1:0-2919 GCA_964463875.1 uncultured Dehalococcoidales bacterium | reverse complement strand
TGATGATAAAGGTGCTGCGGGAAATCGCGGCTGACGTATAAACGACAAAAAACGAATAATCTCGAAAAAAGGGGGAAACGGGTAATGAAGGAATCGGAAATCGCACTGAGGTACGGAACGAACCCGCACCAGAAACCGGCTCGCCTGATGCGGGAAGGCGGCCTGCCTTTTAACGTTTTGAACGGGGCGCCGGGGTACATCAACATGCTGGACGCGCTGAATTCGTGGCAACTGGTCAAAGAGCTGAAGCACCTTTTGAAGCTGCCGGCAGCGGCGTCATTCAAACATGTCAGTCCGGCGGGGGCAGCGGTGGGCATCCCGCTTTCGGATACCCTGAAAAAATCCTATTTCGTAGAGGATTTAGAGCTTTCGCCGCTGGCGACGGCTTATGCGAGGGCGAGGGGAGCCGACCGGGTTTCTTCCTACGGCGACTGGGTAGCCCTGAGCGACACCCTCGATGTACCGACGGCAAAAATCATTTCCCGGGAAGTTTCCGACGGGGTTATCGCTCCGGGATTCGAGGCGGGGGCGCTTGAAATCCTGAAGAAGAAGAAAGGCGGCAAGTACGTCCTCATAGAGATAGACAATTCCTTCGAACCGGGAGAGAGCGAAACCAGGGAAGTATTCGGTGTCCGGTTCGAGCAGAAGCGGAACACGCTGGAAATCAGCCCGGATAACCTGAAGGAAATCGTTACGAAAAACAAGAAACTGCCGGAATCGGCGATTCGCGACCTGATTGTCGGCACCACGACCATCAAGTTTACCCAGTCTAACACGATTGGATTTGCGGTTGACGGGCAGGCAATCGGCATCGGGGCGGGACAGCAGTCGAGGATTCACTGCTGCCGGCTGGCGGGTGAAAAAGCCGACCGGTGGATGCTGAGGCAGCATCCGACGGTGCTGGGCATCAAGTGGCGCAAGGGAGTTGGCAGAGCGGAGAAGAACAATGCCATCGACCTGTTCCTGCTTGACCGGCTGACGCCGATGCAGGTTCAGAACATCGAGGCGGTGATGGACGGCATGCCGCTCCAGCTATCTTACAAGGAGAAAACCGACTGGCTGAAGGAGTTCGACAGGGTAGCCCTCAGTTCCGACGCCTTCATGCCGTTCAGGGATACCATCGACCGGGCGGCCCAGAGTGGGGTGAAGTACGTCGTACAGCCGGGAAATTCGATTCGGGATACGGAAGTCATCGAAGCCTGCGACGCCTACGGCATGGTCATGGCGGTAACGGGTATCCGGTTGTTCCATCATTAGTTCTGAAACAATATCGAAAGGTTTCGGTTCAAACCGAAACCTTTCGGCAGCGTAATACGTCCCAATCGGGAGAAGAAACATGTTCGTAATGGGAACGGCCGGTCACATCGACCACGGTAAATCGGTTCTGATAAATGCTCTGACGGGCATTAATCCCGACCGGCTCCGCGAAGAGCAGGAGCGGGGGATGACGATAGACCTCGGTTTTGCCTGGCTGAAACTGCCGTCCGGGCAGGAAGTGGGGATTGTCGATGTTCCCGGCCACGAAAAGTTCATTAAGAACATGCTGGCCGGGGTCGGGGGTATCGACCTGGCGCTGCTCATCGTGGCGGCGAACGAAAGCGTCATGCCCCAGACACGCGAGCACCTGGCAATCATCGACCTCCTCGAAATTAAAAAAGGAGTGATTGCCATTACGAAAAAGGACCTGGTCGATGATGAAATGCTGGAGCTGGTGAGGATGGACGTGGAGGAACTTATCGAGCCGACCAGTCTGGCCGGTTCGCCGATTATTCCGGTTTCGGCGATGACCGGAGAGGGACTCGGGGAGCTGGTAAAGACCATCGATGAACAGCTTCAGTCCACCGAACCGAGGAAAGATACCGGCCGGCCTAGATTGCCCATCGACCGGATTTTCACCATTTCCGGTTCCGGGACGGTTATCACCGGCACGCTGACGGACAGTTATTTTTCGCTGGGTCAGGAAGTAGAACTGGTACCGGGAGGGCTGAAATCGAGAATCAGGGGTTTACAGTCCCACAAGACAAGAGTTGAGCGCGCAGAACCGGGAAGCCGTGTAGCGGTCAACCTGGTGGGCCTGGCGACGACGGATATAATTCGCGGACAGGTACTAACGACGCCGGGCTGGCTGACACCGACAACGATGCTGAGCGCCCGGCTCCGGCTGATTTCCCATCTGAAGCGGCCGCTGGCACATAACGCGACGGTTAATTTCCATTCGGGGGCGGCGGAGACGACCGCCAAGGTACGTTTCCTCGACCGGGACAGGCTCGAACCGGGAGAGAGCGCCCTGGTGCAGTTTGTTCTTTCCGAGCAGGTAGCGCTGGTGAAGGGAGACCACTTTATCATTCGTTCGCCGATGGACACGCTCGGCGGGGGAAGGGTGGTGGATGCCCGGACGAGCCGGTTGCGGCGGAACCGGGAGAACGTGATGCAGGGGCTCGAAGTTAAAGAAGCCGGGACGGTTGACGAAGTCATCGAAGCGCTGCTGGAAGCAAAGCAGCCGCTGGAACGGGCAGCTCTGCTCGCGCAAAGCGACCTGCCGGCAGCCGAATCGAAACCCGCCCTTGAATCGCTGCTGGAGGAAGGCCGGGTAATCGGTATCGGGCAGGGGGACCAGCAGATTCTTTACACTGCTCCGGGCTGGCAGAGGCTCATCCGGCAGACACAGGATAACCTGGCTGACTATCACAAGAAATTCCCGGTGCGGTCGGGGATGCCGAAGGCAGAACTGGGCAGCCGCCTCAAGCTGGGGAAAACGGCGCCGGCAATCTGGCAGAGAATGGCTGCCGACGGGGTGGTTGCCGAAGAAGGCACCGGGGTGAGATTAACTTCACATAACGTTACACTTACCCGAGAGCAACAGGCGCAGGCGGATGAGCCACATGGCGATCACGATCACCCACATCGCGCCGCGGGTGT
>CAYXEG010000193.1:0-4760 GCA_964463875.1 uncultured Dehalococcoidales bacterium | reverse complement strand
CCTATTAAGCCCAAGAAGTGTTGCTGGAAAATACCACCCCCAGAGGTTGCTGCAGGGGTATTTCCCAAGATGATTGAGAGTCTATTGTGCTTGTTGTTTCTTTATCTTCCACATGCCATTCTGCTTTACAAGATCGAAGAGAAGATCAAGCTCTCCATAATTACTGGAATATTTTCTTTGCTACCATACTTGTCGGACTTATCGTCTCCGTCGGATTTTTCCTCTTTATCATTCCCGGCATTTACTTCGCTGTGAAACTGTCATTCGTCCGGTACCTCGTCACCGATGAGAAAATGTCCGTTCTCCAGGCAATCGACGAAAGCTGGAAAAGAACCGCCGGCTATGGCTGGACGATTTTCTTCATGTGGCTGCTCGCTATACCCGTTATATTCGCCGGCTTCCTCCTCTTCGGTATCGGGGCTATCCTTTCCGCTATGTGGATTGAAACGGCTTTCGCTTCCCTCTTTGCCGCCGTCACCACCCGGAACAAACCGGCCGTCATCGAACCTGAACCGCAGGCTAACCAGGGGCCGTTGATATAAGGGTAAAAAAAAGGAGGAATATCATGTCAGGAAAGTATGAAAAATATATCCTTACCGATCTCGTCGTACCGGATGACGTCGCCGCCCGCATGGACGAATATAGTCAACGGGCAACCCGCATTCTCTGGCTGGAAGATTTCGTCATCAAAGGCGCTCCCAGCATCATTTCCTCATGGTACTGGAAAGCGACCGATGAAGAAGGAACCCCGTCCCATACACACGATTTCGATGAAGTGGTCGGATTTTTCGGCAGCGATACCGAACACCCGTCCGACCTCTGCGGCGAAGTCGAATTCTGGCTCGAGGACGAAAAATACACGCTCACGAAGAGTTGCCTGATATTCTGCCCCGCCGGACTCCACCACTGCCCCCTCCGCGTCGTCAGGGTCGATAAGCCCATTTTCTTCCTGGCTGTTTCACTGACCAGCAAGTATCAGAAAGAAAATATCGTCAGAGGAGTAAAGTAACACGACCGAAACGCAGTTGTTCGATTCCTGGCCGGAACGCTACGAAGGATGGTTCGCCACGCCCGTCGGGAGAATGGTGCTGGACACCGAACTGGAACTGGTCTTACGTTATGTCAATCCGGTTCCCGGTGAATCCATGCTCGACGCCGGCTGCGGCACCGGGGTGTTCACCACCGATTTTCTTGCCGCCGGAGCCATTGTTACCGGGCTGGATATCTCCCGGCAGATGCTCCTTGGCGCCTTGAAAAAAGCTGGTACTATCTCCTTCACTGCCGTACAGGCTGACATCACCGCCCTGCCTTTCGCTGATAACGCTTTCGATAAGACGGTCTCCATAACCGCTCTCGAATTCGTCAAGGACGCCCGCACCGCCGTCAACGAACTCTTCCGCGTCACCAGACCAGGCGGCTCGGTTATCCTCGCCACCCTTAACAGCCTCAGTCCCTGGGCGGAACGCCGGAAACAGGAAACGGAGAACGATAAACAGCACGTCCTGGCAAACGCCTTTTACCGCTCCCCCTCCGACCTTCTGGCTTTAACCGAATGTAAGGGCGACTACGAAACCGTCGTCCACTTCCTCAAAGACGATGCCCCCGATGAAGCTGTCCGGAAAGAAAAAGAAGGCAAACAGCAGAAACTCGTTACCGGCGCCTTCCTCGCCGTCAGGTGGAAGAAACCATCATAGTGCAGTACGATAAAAACCAAACAGGCTCAGTGTTAGAAAAATACCGAGCCTGTTTGCCGTTGCTTTTGTAAAAACACACTACTCTTGTACAGTCTGCAAAGCCTCTATTTTTTCGGTAAGTTCTTGAATACTGAGTACAGTGGCGTCTTCGTCTGTATTTATCACCCTGTCACCTTGAATAACCGCTTTCCCATGAGTAGAGCCAAGTTTGTAAACCGAGTCCATATTCATCCCTTCGGGGGGAGTTCCGGTACTGAACTTAACAAGGTAGAGCACCACCTGTTCTCCTGCCGTAAACCTGAAATCATATTCGGATATCATTACTTTATCGCCGATTCGTCCTCCCGGCGTTCGTACGGCAATAGTATCGGAAGCCGTTTCTCCCTTAAAACAACTTTCGACTTTTATTAACACATCCGTATACAGATACAGACGGTCAGGGTCTTTGGTGAGCGGCCCTTCTCCGGACGGCAAAATATCGATAACGGTACCGGACACGATGACATCAGCCTTTTCGATGACTTCATCCAGTGTCCAGGGTACTATTATTCCGGATAATGCAGTTACTTCAGTAACCGTATCGTCCGGGACAGGTTTGTCATCTATCGTAAGAGCATCTTCATCAGTGTTGCATGAGGATAAACTGAATATCATACTCAATACAGTAATACTGATGACCGTTAACAACTTTCTTTTCTTTGATATGTTCATAGTCACTTCCTTTATTTGATTGTTATCCGATATACTTCCTAGTATTCTGTCAACACTAATGTTAATTGTACTTTTTTGTGGAAAGGGCGTCTTTTCCCTATTAGTTTAAGAGTTGACAGTGTACTAGTTGCCATAAATAGCGATTATGCCTGCGATGTCTCCTGCATGAAGTGATCTTTTAGTTGTTCCTGGGTATGTTTTATAATACATGACTTTTGTAGCATCATCTAGATCGGATAAATCTTCCAGACGTAACCAATGTCCAAATTCGTGTAATGCAATTGTTTGAATATCGAGGGTATCTCCTCCTCCCCCTACACTCCATGACATATCTTCATTGAAAACCGTGTAACAAGTATTTCCAATAATCCAGTAAGGATCTGACCATGTAAGAGGAGAAGTCTGAGTTTCAGCTCCAGCATTTGGCACTGATGTTTCTCCAATAAATAGGTCATAAGGACTATTATTTGTAGCTTGGGTAAAGTAAAAGTTAGAGCCGGCAACAGACCAAGTATACTTCGCTTGCCATATTTCCTATCGCCAGGTAGCGTCTAATGCTCCATCGTCGTAGGCAGCGGAATTACCAGCCCATCGTATATTATCCCAATCATAGTCCAATGCTTTTACTGGCTGCGATGGAGATAGAATCGAAAAAAAAGTCACTGTAAATAAGGCAATACTCATAAGTGCTACTATCTTAAATTTCATATCTTCCCCCTGATTATACCATAATAATGTTACATACATCTATTTTTTATTTATGACTTTTTCTCACAGGCATTACCTCCTTAATGATTGTTCTCAAACTTCATATTGGGCCATCTTACCACCAAATCTCTAATAAACCGCTAAAGCCCACATATGTATCTCTAAAGTTTCGCTAAAGATTTATCGTTATTTGTATTTTACAATGATATATGAGTTAATTGATGTATAATACATAGCAGAATAAGGAGGTACTGTATGAACCGTAACAGAATACTCATCGTTGATGACAACATCCCGGTTGCTCATCTCATACGTGACTTCCTGAAAGGTGAAGGGTATGATACCAGTATCGCCACCGACGGAAAACAGGCATTACAGACTATCGAAAAGATATCACCGGCAATCGTCATACTCGATATCATGCTGCCGGAATTGAACGGATTCGAAGTATTGAAACAACTCCGTACATGGTCGGATGTTCCCGTTATCGCCTTAAGTGCTTACGGCGAGACCGAAACAAAAATCAAATGTCTGAAATCAGGCGCAGATGATTATTTAACAAAACCGTTCAGCACCGAAGAGCTTTCGGCGCGAATCGATGCAATTCTCCCACGAATCGAAAATCGGAAAAAAGAGGTGTTTGTTAAGCCTTTCCGGTGTAATGATATCCTCATCGATTATGAAAAGAGAAAAGTGTGGCTGGGTGAAAAAGAGATTCAACTGACGCCACTCGAATTTGAGTTATTGAAAGAACTGACACTGAATGCTAATAAAATACTGAGCTGTGAATACCTGCTGCATCATGTCTGGGGACCGGAATTTTACTCGGAAAAAGAATACCTGCATGTGCATATCGGTCATATACGCTTGAAAATCGGCGATAACCCGAAAAATCCGAAATTGATCGAAACGATACCGCGAATCGGCTACAGGTTTAACAGCGGCGGTAGTCAGTCTGAAACCGATGATTTCCACTCTACCGGAGGACAGAAACACGCTGAACCGGAAGGCAAAGACATGATATACAAGAAAGGTTATGAGAAAATTCCTGAAGACTCAAATATTGGCAAATCACAGTTTAATTTAATACATCAAATCCTTCCCTGTGAGTCCTGGTGATACCGAATGATTATGTACGTAAACCTGCTAATCCAACTCCCTCTGCAGAAAATGACCGAAATCGAAAAATCGATTCTCTTCGCCCTCGATATCAAAACTCAGTAGATTACGTACGAGAGCGCCGTTTCCTTTCCTTCTGGCACTTCGGACAGTAGTACGTTCCCCGGCCGCCGACGACGATTCTCTCTATCGGCGTGCCGCAGACCTTGCACGGTTCGTGGAACCGGTGCGCGACGTTGAATTCGAAATGAGCCGTGCCGGTCGAGCCGTCCGGTCGGTAGTAGTTCTGGACGCTTGCTCCCCTGTTCTTCACCGCCGCGTCGAGAATCCGGCGAATCGCCTCATGCAGCGCTTTTTTCTCTTTCTCCGTAAGGCTCTCAGGTAGCCGTACGGGGTGAATCCGCGTATCGAACATCACTTCATCGGCATACATACTCCCGATGCCTGCAATCACTTCCTGGTTGCAGAGAAGCGCTTTCATGGCGAGCTTTCGATTTTTAAACCGTTCCTTCAGCACATCGACCGTAA
>CAYXEG010000192.1:0-4790 GCA_964463875.1 uncultured Dehalococcoidales bacterium | reverse complement strand
GACCTTTTCCCCGGTGAGGCAGTAGATGATATATGAAGCGACGGGAAGGATTTTGTCTACCTGAGTCATCGCTTCAGGTATGTGTTTCTGCGCCCATAGCAGTTTCGGCAGGGTATAGGTGAAATCGGGCGGATGGCCGCTGATGCCATATATCTTCAGTTCAGAGAGTTGCCGGGTGAGTTCGAATACTTCCTCTGTACCTCTGGGGTCGGTATAGAGCATCGATGGAATAACCGGTATATCGTTTTTATCGAGCAGAGCGCAGGTTTCTCCGAAGGAAGAAACGCTGATTGCTTCCGGCGGGTCGGCAGCGATTCGGGCGGCTTCTGCGATAACCTCTTTTACCGCCTGCCAGACGGCCAGAATATCGATTTCATGGTGTCCTGTGGTTCGTTGTGCCTGATAAGGACGATAAGCGACGGCAAGCTGTTTACCATCGTCATTAAAAAGGGTGCATTTACACCCGCTGGTGCCGACATCGATTCCGCCGAATGACATGGTTATTTCTCCGTTTTCTGCATTACAACCTGGAATATTATACAATACTGAATAAAGAAATTCAGTTAGAATTATTGGATACTATTAAAAACGTACGAATGCTGTTTAAAAGATATAGCCTGACGAAGCGAATCCTGAGCCCTCTATTACCGTATCTTTGCGTCGGTATCGGACTTCTCGTTTTTTCGAATGCCTGGGCAGCCATGTTGAGCTATCATTTCGGTATGTTTTTAATTCTTTTACTGGTAAACGAGCTACCTTCTTTTCAGGCGATTCGAAAAAGCGGTAATAACAGGATAGTGATTTCACTATTTTTTATCGGAGGAATAGCAGGCCTTCTTCTGTACCTTGTCTGGCCTGTGTTGTCTGTACCTGGAAATATCAACCTGAAACTGCAAAACATTGGATTGACTTCCTCTGCCTGGCCGTATTTTATTGTCTGGTTCATTCTTGTTAACGCGATACTGGAGGAATTCTACTGGCGGAGCTACTTATCGAGTTCGGTTAAACGGTTTACGGTCAATGATTTTCTGTTTTCCGGTTACCATGTGCTCGTTCTCGCGGGGAAAGTCCATCCGGTATGGTTAGTTGTCGTTTTCATTCTGCTTGTGGTGGCAGCCTGGTTCTGGCGACAGGCTAATATCCGGAACGGCAGCATTTTGGCTTCAGTGATATCTCATATTGCGGCAGATACTTCGGTCATACTAGCCATCTATTTCTTAACTTCAGGGATATAAAAGACATTATTTAGATGCATTTCTCTCCGAAATGGTCTATTATACAAAACTGAGAAAACATACACGGTAAAATAGAGCAGTTATGACTAATGGCACAATACTGAAATGGCTGTTTGATAACAGCGGTCCGGTGATACGGTTTCGGCTGGCGTCCATGTTCAACGACTTGACTGACGATACTGACACATTGCGTATTGAATTGCTTCGGAACGCAGCCGTGAAAAAATGGCTGGATAATCTGAAATCGTTCGAATACATGGCGGAGCAGAGAGACAAGGGGGCGGGGCTTGGAATCGGCGGCCATTCCAGTTTCCTGCACGGTTCAAAGAACATGAACATCGAAGTGGTGCTGCCGAAACTCGGTCAACTTGGATTACATGCAGGCATACCGGTTCTTGATGAAAAAACGCTCTCCTGGCGGAATTATCTGAAAAAACAATTACAGAATACCTATACTGCCGATTATTCGGATGACGGCGAATTTCATCACAAGGTATATTCCTGGCACGACCACCGGTTAATCATTGCCAGTTCTCTGGCTCTTGCCGGATACGGCGCCGACGAATCGGTAATAAAAGTAACTCAATCAAGACTCGATACTATTTATGAAACGGTTAAAACTGGAACCTATAATATCTATGAAAATCCCGATGAAATCACCGTAAGACCGTCGGAGTGGAAGAACCAGATTGTGAAGCATGAATTACTATCGGATGGTAATATCAGGCTGCCGTTTATTCATGATATCTGCTGTTTCGGTATTCTTTATCCTGATGCTGACCGCGAAACGAAAGAGAAGGTTGATAGAGTTATCGACTGGCTGCTGGCACCGGAGTATCAGCATTTAGGATGGTATGCCTATATCCGGTATCCGAGCGGGCGGGGCAAGCGCGTGGGAGACAACATCAGCTTTCCGGGGTACACCAATCCAAATCTGGAAAATTTCGAACGGAAATCGATTGTATTGCGGTGCTGGCAGATGGCACATTTTCCTAGTGCTGTCAGGCACAGATGGTTTCAAAATACCATAAACCACCTGGAGAGTTTTGTTACCGAACAGGGAACATATCTTTTTCCTGCCGATTACCTGACGGAAGTTTCCGATGGCGGGAAATGGATTTACGGACTTCACATGGGGCTTGGAGAAGACCGTCACTCACCAAAACGGCGTGAACTGGAATCGACATTCTGGATGATAGCAATCGGAAAGCTGGTAAAGGAGAATTCAAGTTAAGCAAGGTTATTCCGAAAATAATTTTCTTTTAGTAACTCGTAATCTACTGAGGATTGATTCTCTCCGACCTGATTTGTCCATGAACCGATATTGACCGCAACTTTTGTAAATCCGATTGTTTCATAAACATGCTGGGCTCTCTTATTATTCAGGTTTGTGTCGAGAATTATTTTATCGTATCCCATATCAGTAAAAAGGCTCTTTATAAGCATTTTCAGGAATACCCGTCCGTGTCCACTATTCTGCTTACTGAAATCGCAAATTTTGATACCTATTTCGGCGACATTGTTATCTTTTCTTCGGTAGTTCATCTCTCCTACGGGAACATAATCGATATCAAGTATCAATCGTCTCCCATTTTCATCGGTATCTGCGGTAAGTTCGTGTTTAATTTTGTCAATGGTCGTTCCGATACCATTTGGAAAACCGGCATGCTCCATCACTTTCCCGTCGTTCCACCATGTGTATAAAATTTCAGCATCATCCACAGTTGCGTTTCTGATAACAAGGTTTTCTCTGGTAAGATACATCCTATTTCCTTTTTCGCCACTCGTTTGCCTTCTCCATGAGTTCGCGGGCGGCGGCAAGGGAGGCTTCGGTGACTTTTGGGCCGCTGAGCATGACGGCCAGTTCGATCAGCCGTTCTTCGTCGTTCATCTGCCTGATGGAGCTGACAGTCCGGTCGCCGGAGCTGGCTTTCGTGACGTTGAAATGAGCGTCCGCGAAAGCGGCTATCTGCGGCAGGTGGGTAACGCAGGTTACCTGGTGCGTCCGGGAGAGGTTCCAGAGCTTGCGGCCGATTATTTCACCGCTCCTCCCCCCGACGCCGATATCTATCTCATCGAACACCAGCACCGGTATTGTGTCGGCTTCTGCCAGAGCGCATTTCAAAGCGAGCATGAAGCGGGAAATTTCGCCGGTGGAGGCAATTTTCGCCAGCGGTTTCAGGGCTTCGCCGGGATTGGTGGAAGCGAGGAACTCGATGTCATCGATACCGTTCGCCGAGAATTCGTGAAGGGTTCCGTCAGGGAGAGGTATTCCGTTATCCGTAGGTTCCGAACGAACCGATACGGTAAAAACAACTCCGGTCATTTCCAGGTCGTCCAGTTCTTTTCTGACTGCTTTTTCAAGTCGCTCGGCTGCTCCCTTTCTCTTTTCGGAAAGGGTAGAAGCAAGGTTTCCCATCGTTATTTTTAGGTTGTGAATTTCTTTTCCGAGCTTTTCTTTACGTTCTTCGGAGAAGCCAAGTCCTTCGATTTCTTCGCTGGCCTTCGTCAGGTAAGCGAGGATATCAGAGATTGAGTTCCCATATTTTCGTTTCAGTGTTCTAATCAACTCCAGCCGCGTCTGAACTTCTTCAAGCCGTTCCGGGTCATAGAACAGGTTTTCACCGTAGTTTTTTATCTCACCAGCTATGTCAGCCAGCACATACATGGTGCTTTCCAGTCGGTCATAGCTGTTTTTCAACGAGGGATCGGTTTCAAGCATCCGGCCGAGCAACGGTAAAGCTTCGTTGAGTTTTTCGATAGCCGAAGAAGATGAAACCGGATTATCATCTCCATTGACGAGAGTATATATCTCCCAGGCGGCTGCCTTGAGTTTTTCCGCGGAGGAAAGTACCGCCAGTTCGGTTTCGAGTTTTTCGTCTTCGCCTTTGGCAAGTTCGGCACGGCTTATCTCATCAATCTGGAAGTTCAACAAATCGGTCTGGCGGGAGACGTCTTTTTCCTTGCCGGATATCTCCCGAAGTTCCCGCTCCAGCCGGTGAAGCTCAGTGGTTTTTTCACCGAATTCCCCTCGGAGATTGCGGGTGTGGGCGAAGCTGTCGAGGAAATCGAGGTGGTTCTCTTTATCCAGCAGGGACAGGTGGCCGCTCTGGCCGTGGATATCGACGAGGAAGAAACCGATTTCCCGGAGCAGGGCGCGGGGAACCGCCTGCCGGTTGACGCGGGGGGTGGTCCGGCTCTGCCGGCGAAAGACACAGGAGAATATCAGGGTATCATCGTCCGAACCGATTTCCTTTTCTGTCAGCAGGGTAACCAGCTTCTCTACCGAATCGTTTTCCGGATACCCGAAAACGCCTTCGATTTCCGCCTCGCTGGCGTCGGTGCGGATGTCCTCGTCATTGGCCTGACCGGTGAGCAGGGCTTCCATGGCATCGACTACCAGCGATTTACCGGCCCCGGTTTCTCCGGTGATGACATTCAATCCGGCGGCCGGTGTCCAGGTTATCCGCTCGATGATACCGAAGTTTCTGACAGTCAGTTCGAAAAGCAAAGTAACAGAACTCCGGAGGTATTTACTCTTTATATCTTACCACT
>CAYXEG010000191.1:0-4805 GCA_964463875.1 uncultured Dehalococcoidales bacterium | reverse complement strand
GGATTGAGGGTGAAAGGACCTACCTGCCCCCAACTGAAGGAACCGGGGAAGCCCGGAGTCATTTCAACGGGAATTATTCCCTTTTCACCTATCTGCTGCTGTATACCGTTTATCGTAATCGTAACTTCGACCTGCGCCGGAGCCGTCACGTTGCCTTTATTTAGAGCCGTGTAGAAAATCTCGTAGGTTCCGGCTTCTGCGCCAACCGGGGCAACAAACGCACTCTGGATAACCAGGTCCGGACCTTCTCTCGTCACCGGGATGTCTCTCTCGAGGGTCAGCAAAGCCCAGACGGTCGAGAGTACCTGGTCGCCCTGGTCGAAGTTCGAGACAGGCCAGCTGCCATCCGTATTTTGTTCGTCGAGCAGGGCATCTTTAAAATCTTCATACCAGTTAATCGGACCGGGCAGTTCGGCAAGGCCGAAGGCTTCCATGCCTTTCATAATCGTATAGGTGGCATGGTAGAAACTCGGCATGTAGCCGCCGTAGTACCAGCCTTCGTCATAGTCACCGGTTGTCCAGTCGTCCCAGACGCGAGCCAGGTAATCGAGCGACAGTGCCACCCTGTATTCGCTGCTTGTGTCGCCGAGGAAGGCGAACTGCTGGAGCAGGTTGCCGGTGCGGAGGGCGTTGACGCCATTGGGGTCGTCGGAGCTGGTGTAGTAGGCTCCGCCGCCGGTGCCGTCACCGGTCGAAGGTTCCTGGATATAGGTAACCCAGCGTTCGAGCTCGCTGCGAACCCAGCCGGGGGTCAGGATACCAAGTTCTTCGGCATGCGCCAGAGCGAGGGTCACCCAGCCGGTGTTCGATTCGTCGCTCCGGATGTAGTCATCGTTGTCATCCATCCGCTCGTAGTTCCAGCCGCCACGGGCCCAGCCATAATCGCTCTGCCCCCAGGCGAGGAAATCGACGACGTTTTCAAGTATCGTCCCGTAAGTCATACCGTCAAGCGGGCTTGAAGAATTCGAATAGACGGCCGTCATATCGCCTGATGCGGCAATCGCCATGGCCGAGATTGAAGTGTAATAGGTTTCGTAACTGTGAACGAGTGCCGGGTCATTATCGAAACTGATGCCCACCCCCACCGGAGCGTTATCGACGTAGCCCGGCGCCTGGTTCGGCTGCGGGTTGGTAATATCGACAACCGTTCCGTAACCAAGGATGAACGCCAGGCCGTCAACGACCTCCTGCCTGTAGGTATAATTATCGGAGAACGGGCTGAGACCGAGGTCTTCAGCGTGTTCTTCCAGCTTGTAAACCGCCAGGGCAGTCTCGCCTAAACGGTGATTGGAATCCGTGTCGCCCCAGCTTCCGTCAGTGTTCTGCTGAGCAGCCAGCCAGGCAAGACCGTCTTCGATGGATTCAGGAAGGCTCCTGGGAGCGATGCTGGCATGGCCGGTATCGGGCGCCATGTCAATGCCAACATCAAATAACTCGAGAGACTGGACAACATCCATGAATCCGTCAATTTCTTCTATCATACTGAGGTTAATCATGAACCAGAAGTATGGCTGGCCGCCATCAGTTTCACCGGTGAACACAGGAAATTCGGCAACCGGGGTAGTCCATTCTCTTCTGATACCCAGTTCCCATTTCCAGATTTCACCGACCAGCCGCCCGTAGCCATCAGGATAGACATCGAGTGAGTAGTCAACACCGATATCGTTGTTATAGGACTCACCGCTTTCACCGGTCGCCGGGTCGCGGTCGGTATCGAGCATGGTCATTGCGTAAAAATCAGTGAAGTCGATGTCACCCCGAATGCGGAAGCCAAGCATACCGTCGACAAACTCGGATTTCAAAGTATTGAGGTGTTTAAAGTAATCGACGCCGTAGATATCGAGGCCGGCCGGGCTGTCGCCCGCAGCATCGGCTACCAGTTCCGTCCATTCCGGTTCTTCAGGAGTCACCAAATCCGGAGCATAATCAGTCTTTACGATAGTCGAATCGTTATCACTGTAATAGCCGGCTTCCTGCCGTATGAGAGGAGTCGCATCCGGATACTCTGCGAAATCAGAGCCATGGATGGTGAACCAGTAGTCGGAATCACCGCCGTACAGGGGCAGTTGCCGGACATAAGCCCAGGTGTGGCTTACGGTATCCCATTTCTGGAGGATAGACACCCAGTCTTCGGGAACGCGTGTCGTGTCCGATACCCGTGACGACCGGGAGGCCGTAAAGCCTGAGGTCACCCGGATATCATACGCGTTAAGCATACCGAAATCTACAGGGCTAAACTGGTATGCCATGATGTAGTACGTACCGCCGGTCGTGGCGGTCCATTCAATTCTCGACGCCACTGTGTCGTCATAGCCGTTATCATCATTCGAGGTTATCCATGTAAAGCCGTCGCTTTCGTAAAGGTCGAGAACGGTATCGGAGTTCAGACCGAGGTTGAAGGTTTCGATGACATACTGCACGCCTTCTTCCGCAGTGAAACTGAACCAGTCGACATCACCATACGTGTGAGCGTTATGCGACTGAGGCTCGCCGTCAACGATAATCGGGGTTGCCGACCCGTAGTCATCATCGTACTCCCAGGCATCAGAAGCACACTCGGTGCCATCCAGGTTCCAGGGATTCGTGGTCATGACCGCAAATTCAGCGCCTTCAGGGTTGCCGGTAGCCGGGTCGCTATCCATATCGAACAAGGTCAGGCCGTACTCATTGTACCAGTCGTAGAGAATATTATTCATGCGTACCCGGAAAGACTTGCTTTCGGGAACGGTGTTATCGACATCGATGCCGGCAATGTCAGGAGCATATTCATCTCCTGCCTGGTCGCCGGAAGCGTCAGGGATTATCTCCGTCCAGGCATGGGTTGTATCTCCGCCGCTCAGGAACCAGGTAACGAATTCGTCCCACAGTGTATCCTCGGCAAAAGCCAGTCCTGCATATCCGGATTCTATTTCGGTGAAGTCCGGTGGGTACGGCTGATATATCGAGAGGCCGTAGGCAGCCGGATGGTCCGGGCCGCTGACATTGCTGATGATGACCGGGAAAGGCGGGAATGATTCACCGCCGACCAGCACCTGTTTCAACTCATCGACGCGGGCGTCGACCGCCGGAACGCCGGAGTAATTCCTCACTTTATCGGCAAAGTCGAGTAAATCGACATAGGTATCATCCGCGAAATATTCTACAACCCAGGAAGCCTGTTCGACAGCCGCGTAATCGCCGGCTGACATGATAGTCTGGACCAGGTTATCGACAGCCGCCGCAACCGCGACCATGCCACCGCTCAGGGTCGGTTTCAGTTCGACCGCCGAAAGGGTGTGATTAACCGTGGTATAGTAATTGCCATAGTGCGTGACAATGAGATTCGAAAAGTCACGGCAAGTGACGACTTCAGTCTCATTTGCAGGTACGAATTCTCCGAATATAGTATCGTACGGCCAGCCGGCGCCCCACTCGGACTCCTCGGAGCCGACCATAAACCAGCCGTAATCCTTCAGTTCATAAGCGACTTCCGTCATCTGCATCAGGCAGGCATCGAAACCGATAACACCGAATCCCCCCGGTACCACCGGAGTGTCGCCGGTGGTTACCATCGCGAGGGCACCAGCCACTTCCGGGATGGTAAGGTAGTCATCAGCGCTGGTCTCATCCCAGCAGATGCCCTTGAGAAGCGAGGCCGGCTCGGCTTCAGCGGAACGCCAGCCGTTGCCGTGGTTGCTGAATATCAGCGCATAGTGTATCGCCGGGAATTCAGCAACGGATTTTTCGATAAATTCCTGAAGCGTGGCGGGGTCGCCCATGTTCGCTTCGCTGGTACCTGCCCAGGACCAGCCGTCAGCCGGAGTCCAGACGGAGGAAGCAAGTACTGCATCCATTCCATCCGGGTCCTGTTCAATCAAATAGGCATTGGTATTTGCCGCACCGTAGCCGTCGAAGAGAGCCAGGATAGTAACGTTATCCGAACTGCCGGCAAACTCCATTTCATTCAGGTCTTTTAGCATATCCGGCTCAAGGTTGTTATCGGCCGCCATGTAAACCAGGACGGTCCAGGCATCGCCGTGAGGAAGCTGTACCGGCTGGAAATTGGCAGTGACTGTCTTGTCACCGTCCATGGTAACAGTCGTCTGAAGTGAGGTCGGACTGGCGACATCGCCGGTCCAGCTTACAAAATCGTAGCCGTTACCGGGGGTTGCGGTAATATCCACCACCGTTCCGGCGTCATACGTGTGCTGTCCGACAGCCGGGTCAGTAGAGCCACTGCCCGGGGGATTAACCGCCAGAGTCAGGGTAAAGGTCTCTGCCGGAGGCGGCCAGGTAATCTGGCGCTCGTTGTTGCTTTCGGTTTCTTCTTCTACTTCATATCCGGAGTCAACAAAAATGATAATCGTATCGGATGTGCCTGATACCAGGTATCCCTGGTCGTTATTGGTAAACCAGCCGGTGCGGCTCGCCCCGGCAGCCAGAGAATCCATAGGAAAGTTACCCTGAAAGTTGCTATCGATGTATAATCCGAAACTCGCACCGTCCACGTCGGTACCGCCGATATTAGCAATCGTATAATTGATAGCATAGTAACCGTTCGGGTTATCCGGGTTCAGCCATTCGGCTTGCAGATTGCTGACAACCAGGTCGGGCAATCCCCCGCCACCGCCGCTACCGCCGCTCGTTTCTCCGGTAATTTTGTCAATCTCGACCGGGCCGGTCGCACCCGGGCCGCCGATAACAGCATCGAGATAGACGCCATCGAGAAATTCAGCCGAATCGGTTCCCAGTATCGAAATGGGAATTGTATAGAAGAAGAAGCGATTCGAAGGCTCAGTCGCATCGGTAAAAATAGCTCCTGAAAT
>CAYXEG010000190.1:0-4866 GCA_964463875.1 uncultured Dehalococcoidales bacterium | reverse complement strand
GCGGTCGGCAACCCCATAGTCTCCAGAATCGAACTGAAAATAATGACCGAAGGAGAACAGGTATCGAGCTGTCCGATACCGATTATGACACCGTGACCTTTTTCCTTTATTTCCGCCCATAGCTTCGGGTCGTTATTGAAGTAGGTGCCGGTTTTCGTCCTAAGTTCGAAGGTGGTTTCAGGGTACCGTCCGGAAAGCAGTGTCTGCATTGCTTCCCAGAATTGATGGGTACGCGGGAAATTCATATCGACGATATAGATTGTTTTTCCCTTCAGGGTATCGAGCCGGGGAGCCATCGGAACCATATGTATCGGTGGGACAATTCCCAGCGGGTTCAATACCGTGACTTTACTGCTTATCATAACGCTTTCATTCCCTCCGGCAATGCTTCGTTACTCGGTGAATTCCATCCCGTATATCCGGCAAAGTTTGGCTGCCTTTTCAGGATTGGTTTCAAGGAATACCCTGGCTTTGACTATCTTCAATTCTCCGTTTTCGTCTGTTTTCAGGTTATACAACGTGTTCATGCGAATTGTCAGCAGGACTTCTCCGGTTGCCCGGTTGACCGCCCTGGCCGTCAGTAGAGCGCCAACCTCGTTTTGCTTTTCATCGATGAACAGGTGTTCCAGCGTTAATCTGTCCTGTACACCGGTATGACTGAGACAGGTTTCGTACCACTGCTCCCGACTGGTCACCATATCGTCGAAAGAAAGTTCCGGAGCATAAAACTTATCCATGACGTCATGAGTCTCGGCGACCTGCCCGTATTCGCTGTAAGCCGCAACATAGTCATTCATAAAACGGGCTATTTCATCATATCGTGAAGACATTTCAGTTCCTCCGTTGCCTGTTTATTCGGAAAAAATAGACAATACGATATCGTATACGTCTATTGATTACGATATAATACGTTAATATTCAGGGAAATTGCAAGACGGCGATGTGGATACTATCTGTATCTGGTACTATACTGGATACGAAATCAGATGGAATTCCCCTGGTAACGGGTGAATAAGAAATACAGAGAAGGTTTAGCGGTAATGAAAAACAAAATTTTTTCCAGTTTCGAAGAAGCGACGGTTGACGTTTTTAACGGAGCGGTCATCGCTTTCTCTACTTTCGGGAGCGCCAGCCAGGCGTTGAATCTCTGGGAAGCGATGTATAAGAAAAATGTAAAAGACTTGACGATTGCCGGTAACATGGTAATGCCGGTAAAACCGGTGAAAGAAGAAGAAATCCCTTTTACTTCATTCGGCCCAAGCCATTGCCTGCTTCAACCCGGTAAAATCAAAACAGTCATCACCGGCTTCACCGATAATGTGTATTCCCGGAGCGATGATGAAGAAACCAGACCGTTTAAAGAAGCCATCGAAAGAGTTGAAGTACTACCTGTTACTTTCGGTTCGCTGTGTACCCGACTCGAGGCAGGGGCAAACGGTTACGGGGGTATTCTCTCACCGGTCGGTGTCGGTACCTTTCTGGAGAAATTTCATGAAACCTGTGAAATCGACGGCAGGAAATACCTTATTGAAAAACCGCTTATTCCCGATTTCGGATTTGTAAAAGCCTGGAAAGCTGATAAACTGGGAAATCTCGTCTATCGGAGATTGCAGAGACTTCACAATCCGCTCATCGCCCGAGCTTCGAAGATTACTATCGCGGAAGTAACCGAGATTGTTGAACCGGGCGAACTGGACCCGGACTATATACATACTCCTCATTTGTACATTGACCGGATTGTTCTCATACCGAAGGGAGGTAAAGGCAGTCCGGAATGGGATGAAATGATGAAAGAAAGACAGTTCGGTCCGCAGGAATCCGGCCGATAGCAGCTGTCTGGCATAAAAAAGAGAGGACGCAACCAGAATGAAACGTGAAATACTTGTCGACAAATACCGGGAACAAAAACTTGATATCGAAACTATCGCCATGCGGGTCGCAAAAGAATTCAAAGACGGGGATATCGTTAACCTCGGCCGCGGAATACCCGGGCTTGTCGGAAATTATGTTCCATCAGGCGTAGACATATACTGGCACGGAGAGAACGGAATTCTTGGTTATGGCGCTGCTTATACTACCAATGAATGGCGTGAAATGGACATGGCAGTACATAACTCATCAATTCAGTGGGTCAGAGAAAGACCCGGGATGGCAATATTCGATTTTGGTGAAGCTCTCGGAATGCTGAGAGGCCACCATATCGATGCCGGCGTTATCGGAGCCTTTCAGGTATCCGAACGCGGAGACCTCGCCAACTGGTCACTCGTTTCTCCACCAATTAATTCAGGAATCGCAATAGGCGGTTCATTCGAGCTTGCGACAGGACCGAAAAAATGTATTGCGGCTTTAACCCATCTGGACAAACACGGGAATTCGAAGATAGTCAGAGAATTAACGCTACCTCTCACCGGAGCTCCGCAGCTGGTAGATTTAATAGTAACGGATTTAGCTGTTATCAAGGTAAAAGGAGAAAAAGGGGATAAAAAAGGCTTGCTGTTATTGGAAATTGCTCCGGGGTGGACGGCGGAAGAAATCCGGATACTCACCGACGCCGACCTCGAAATATCCTCAAACCTGAAAACGACAGAACTGTAAGGTTATTTTTACGGGAAAGATGGAAGCTCGACCTGGAGCATTTGCTCATAAGCAAATGCCTTGTTTCTCAGCTTGGTAAGGGTTTCCTTTAACTGATTTTTCTCTTCGTCGGTCAGGACAGACATCATGTCGTACAGAGAACCACCCACATTGGAGTTTTTATACGCTTCTTTTCCTTTTTCAGTCAGACCTATTTTCCAGGTATTTTTCCTGTTGTTGCTTTTGGTTCTTTTTATCAGCCCTTTTGCTTCCATTCTTTTTAAAAGTGCTGTGACCGAATGGTGCTGCCGTAGCATACTTTTCGATATTGTGGCGGCTGTTGCCTTGTCACCGATGACATGAATGATATGCAATGCTCCGGCTTCCACAGCGGTTAATCCGCGGTTACTTAATTCGTTATCTCTGACCCTCAGCATCGTATCTCTCGTTTGTGATAGTAGTATCCAGATAGTATGCTCCAGGTCAGTAAACGATGCATTTTCCATTTATTATCCCCCGTTACATTAATTGTCACACGATGAAATTTTAGTTTCCGATTGTGAATCTTTTTTACTTTAGACGTTTTCCGGCATTATATCAAGTAATCAAATAACAGCGTTACGTTTAAACATTATTTTTAGAAAATAGTTGACAAATCATTTTCAGGTTCTTACAATAATCGAATTACCGTATATGATATGTATATATGATATCGTAGCAACTATCTGAATGGATAATCAAACTGTCCTGATACCTCAATCATTACTGTAAGCAGGGCTGTTTTAGCCGACTCAATAACCTGATTTATACCGGAAATCAAAAAAATAAAAAGAAAGAGGGTAAAGAGTATGGATTACGGTATTAAAGGTAAAGTTGCTATTGTCACCGGTACCGGAAGAAAAGGGGCAATGGGAGATGTCATTGCTAAAACGCTGGCAAATGAAGGCGCCACAATTGCCTGCGTCGATGTAAATTTCGAAGGCGCACAGGCAATCGCCAAAGACATCAATGAAATGGGAGGAAAGGCAGCTGCCTTCAAAGCCGACCAGAGTAAATATGAAGAGGTTGTGGCAGGTTACAAACAGATTAAAGAAACACTTGGTATGGCTGAAATTCTGGTAAACAATGCAGCGCTCCTTCGGGCAGGCGGACGCATACAGAAAACAACGGTCGAAGACTGGAAGAACCTGCTGGCAATTGATCTTGACGGTCCGTGGTACTGGATTAGAGAAGTCTGGGAAGATATGCTTAGCAAAAAATGGGGCAGGATAGTCAATATTGCATCCATTGCGGGCACCCACGGAGGCTACGGACAGGCAAATTATTCGGCTGCGAAAGCTGCTGTTGTCGGTCTCGCCAAGACAGCCGCTCTTGAAGGAGCGAAAGTAGGAATCATCGCTAATACGGTGACACTTGGCGTCGTCGATACGTCAGGCGGTAGAGTTCTGGAAAGCGAAATGTTCCAGAAGATTATAGCAAACACAGCCATGAAAAAAATAGGCGAACCGGAAGATGTCGCAACTCTTATCGCATACCTGGTTTCCGCACAGTGTAAATACGTTACCGGTCAGAATATTCACGTCATGGGTGGCCTTGACCTGTTTGTTTACTAACGTATTCAACTAAGCCTGAAGTAAAGAGTGTTTGAATAGAACGAAAATTATCCGGAAGGGGTGTTTAAACTCCTTCCGGATAATTTTTATGGTGATTATACCCTGAAATGTTTGAACCGGGTAAGAAATTCCCGGTTGTGGTCGAACATCTCGTTCACCATCTCTTTTATCTCGGCTAAGGAAAGTACGGCTGCCGTCAAAGGGTCGTAGGCAATGGAATGAAAAACGAGCGTCGGGTCGCCGGTTAAAGCAGCTTCGACAGCCATCTCTTCTGCCATGACGTTTACCTGGTCGAGGGGAGCGCATTGAGGCGGCAGGTCTCCGATATATACCGGATGAAATCCCTCTTTATCAACGAACACCGGAACCTCGACGCAAGCTTCCTGCGGCAGGTTGGTTATCAATCCGGTGTTCTTCACGTTACCGTTAAACCGGAAAACGTCTCCTCCCATGCGGGCATTGATAATATACGCCGCGTATTCCGAACCCCTCTCAAGACTGACAGGCGTCTTATTCGAAAGAAACTTCTCCGTCTCCGTTTTCCATGTTCTTTCCGTATTCCGGTAACTCTTGAGTATGAAAGCGTGTTCGCCGGGGTTCCAGTTCGTCCCGTGAGTACAGTATTTTTCTATAAGGTCAGGGCGTTTCCTGAACCACCAGTTATACTCCGAATTGTGAC
>CAYXEG010000189.1:0-4996 GCA_964463875.1 uncultured Dehalococcoidales bacterium | reverse complement strand
CGAAAGGGTGGTAGTTATCGATGATTACAACCGGGCTCTCGATGGGTTCGATATCGACGGAGATTCATTCATTGTTATCCTGACTCGGGGGCACCGGTACGACCGGGAAGTGCTGGAGCAGGCGATTAAAACGAACGCCGGTTATATCGGGATGATAAGCAGCCGGAAAAAGAGGGATGCCGTTTACTCCACTCTGATTCAGGAAGGAATCGCTACCGCGAAAGACCTGGAGCGAGTTTATTCGCCGATTGGCCTGCCCATCGGCGGGGAAACGCCGGAAGAGATAGCCGTCAGCATCGTTGCCGAGATGATATCGGTTCGGGAGAAAAAAGAACGGTGAGCGGTAACCAGTACGCTGCAATAGTCCTGGCTGCCGGGTATTCCAGCCGTATGAACGATTTCAAGCCGTTGATGAATATCGGCGGGATGACAATCGCCGCCCGGGTGATTTCTCTGTTCAGAGAGAACGGTATCGGGGTCATCCTGGTTACCGGCTGGCGGCAGGATGAACTGATTGGCGGAATCGAGGCTGACGATATTACAATTGCCGAAAATCCCGACTTCGAGACCGGCATGCTGAGTTCAGTTCGGACGGGCGTCAGGCAATTGCAGCCGGAACACCGGGCTTTTTTTCTGATGCCGGTGGATATCCCTCTGGTCAGGCCGGTGACACTGAAAAGGATTCTGGCCTGTGCTGAAGACAATCCCAGCAAGATTGTCTACCCGGTTTTCAACGGAAAGCGGGGGCACCCGCCCCTGATACCGGCAGGGTTGGCCGATGAGATTCTCGGCTGGCAGGGAGATGGCGGCTTGAATGCGATACTGGCTCGCCACGGTGACATTCAGGTGACGGTTCAGGTTGCCGACGGGAATATCCTTGCCGATGCCGATAACCGGGATGATTTTAACCGGCTTCTTCGGCGGTATGAGTTGTATGGCATACCCGACGAGGATGAGTGCCGGGCGTTACTCGATATTGCCGGGACACCGGAAAATGTCCGGAGACACTGCCGGAAGGTAGCTGAGGTAGCCGGGGCAATCGGACAGGCGCTTCTTGAAGCGGGTCACAAAGCTAACATCAGCGAAATTCAGGCAGCGGCGTTATTGCATGATATCGCAAAAACTCAGGCGAATCATCAGAAAGCAGGCGCCGGAATACTGGCCGAATGCGGGTTTGAAAGAATTGGCGATATCGTCTCAATACACCAGGACCTGGTCGAGGATATCGCTTCGGTGGATATCGAGACGAAGATTGTCTACTTTGCAGATAAGGTGGTGAGTGAAGAATCAGTCGTTTCTGTAGAAGAACGTTTTCAGGCTTCTGAAAACAGGTACGGGCATATCCCGGAAGCGGCGGAGAAAATCAGGGTTGCCAGAGCGCGGGCGTTATTGGTTAAAGAAGAATTCGAGAAAATATTGGGACGTCCGATAGAGGATGTTATTCCTGACCTTAGTGTTACCGGATAATCTTTCTGAATGATTGGAGAAAATCCCTCTTCGGAAGTGTGAAGTGAGGCAGATGGTTCAGCTTCTCCCTTTTGTAAAGGGAGATTAAGAGGGATTTAGAGATATCTGCGAACAAAAAACCTACTGATATACAAAAATGTCAATCTCCTGAAACTGGATTCCTCAATTCATTCAGCATGACATAATGTGCTCTGATGACTTATTGTCTTCCCGTATCCCACCAGAGCAGCGCCGAGCGCATACCGTCAGGCCAGATACAGGTATTGCCGGAGAAGGTTAGTCGGTCTTTCAACGTCTCGCGAATCAGTTCATCATAGTGGTCGCTTATTTCAAGATTCAGGTGCTTCTTTGCCCTGGCAAAAGCGTCTTCGAAGGTTGCGTCTTCCCAGTGGTGCATGTCGTCTTCTACCAGCAGATTGGGGTAGATACCCATTCCGTAGAGGGCATTCCAGGCGATGATGGCATTCGGGCTGTCGAAAGGTGTCCCGTATATTTTCCGGAACAACTCGTTGATGATGCCGTCATGCGGGGGAAGGCGCAGTTCTAGGTACACCCTGTGCCTGGCATGCCGCTCCATTTTTCTGACGAACCCGGCGAAATCAGTCGTTTCGTATATTCCGTGGGCACAGGTAACGATATCGTGCGGTTCTACCTCAGTGTCTTCCCATCTGCTCCGGACAATGGTGATATTGTTCAGTCCTGCGGAAGCGATGTTTTCCCGAAGCATCTCGAGCATGGACTGAGAGGGTTCTACCGCCGTGACCGCTTGTGCTTTCCGGGCTGCCGGCAGCACCCAGCGCCCGTTGCCGGCGCCGATATCAAGTAAGGTCTGGTTGCTATCCAGTTCTTCAAGAGCGTAATCGAGGAGCGGGTCAGGCCTTGGTTTCGAATCCTTGCGAAAATGCTTCTTTCCCCGTTTAACTTTTTCCGGTTCGCTGGTATGCCGAGTAGCTATCGAAACGCTGTTCCATATCTCCAGCCAGTCGATATTCATCATCATGCTGCCCCTGATGTTTTTGGGATATTATACCAAATCAGCCAGAGAAAAGCCGGAGAGGCTCGTTCTCCTGCTTTTCGCCGCAAGGCTGAAAATAAAGTTATTTCCTGATAAATTTATGAATCATCCTGGTTTTCCGGGTTGCAAAGAAAGGAGTGCCTGCCTGAACTCCCATCACCTCGCCGACATAGATGTTTCCCTTCGAATCGAGGCAGATATTATGCAGGGTGACGAACAGCGGGTCCTCCTTGGTGGTTCCTTCGTTACCCCAGCGGGCAAGCAGATTACCGCTCAGGTCGAACATGCTGATTCTCGGTACCAGGTCCGAGATATAGACCGTGCCGTCTTTGTCGATATAGATATCAGTGGGAAGCTCGACATCAGTCCACTCGGTCAGGTAATTCCCCTCGGTATCGAATATCTGAATCCGGTTGTTGTGGCGGTCGGCGACCAGGATACGGTCATTGGCGTCGATGGCGATGGCATGCGGAACGACGAATTCGGAAGGGCCGCTGCCCGGTTCGCCCCATGATTTAACCAGTTTACCGTCCGGGGTGAACTTGTGGATTCGGGCGTTGCCGTAGCCGTCCGAAACGTAAATATTGCCCTTCGAATCGAGAGCGATATCGGTCGGAGCGTTGAAGGGCGGGCCGCCACGCTTCGTCGTTTTCACGGCGTCCAGGATAAAGATGGGTTTTCCGTTCTCGTCGAGTGTTCGGTAGCCGGTATCCGAGGGTTTATCCTTCTCTCCGAGCATCATCAGTACCTTGCCGTCGAGGGTTATTTTACTGACAGTGTGATTGCCGTCATCGGCGTAGTAGATGATGTCGTCCGGGGTTATCATGGCGCCGTGGTTGTGGGCGAAGATTTCTTTTCCCCAGGTTGCAATACATTCACCGCTCTCGGGGTGGAACACGGTCAGCGGGTATTCACCGGTATTGAAAGCATAAACTCTGTCTTTCGAATCGAGTGCCAGACCGTTGACCTCGACAGGCTGCCAGCCGTTCGGATATTGTGCATGCCAGTCTGCCAGTTCGTAAGTATATTTACCATTTCCGTAAGTCATGTACCCTGTCCTCCTTGTAATAATTAATATAGACACGATTATGTTATGATAATTCCAATCGATACAAAAAAGCAACTGGGAAAGCAGGATTTCTATTGAAGAAAAATGGAGTTACGTGTAAACTCAATCTAGTTGTTTATACAGCACAGGTCAGTTATATGCGCGGAATACAAAACAGGGGAAAAATCGGAGCGGTCATTACCGCGGCCGGCTCCAGCCGGAGGATGAACGGGGTCGATAAGGTATTTGCCCTGATTGACGGCCGTCCGGTGCTCAGCCGGGTACTCGATACCTTCGAAGTCTGTTACTCAATCAGCGAGATTGTGCTGGTGGTCAGTCATGAGAACCTGGACAGGGTAAGAGAACTGGTCGCCGGCGAAAACTTGAAGAAGGTCAGGGAAATCTGTCCCGGCGGGACGCGCCGGCAGGATTCGGTGCTGGCAGGGCTGAAAAAGCTTGAATGCTGTGATTGGGCCGTCATTCATGACGGTGCCAGGCCGCTGGTTACGGTTGAACTTATCGAAGCCGGGCTTGAAGCCGCAGAAGAGACCGGAGCTGCGATTGCCGCCGTACCGGTAACGGATACAGTGAAAATTACCGGAACCGATATGGTCATACAGGGAACACCTCCGAGAGAGAATCTCTGGGCTGCCCAGACACCCCAGGTTTTCCGGTACGATCTGATACTGAACGCTTACCGGGAAACAACTGCGGATGTGACTGACGACGCGGCGGCGGTCGAAGGAAGCGGCGGTACCGTTAAGATATACCAGGGTTCCAGGGAGAATATCAAGATAACGACACCGGATGACCTGGCAATAGCGGAACTGCTGCTGAGGAAAAGACGATGACGACGATAAGAAGCGGGATAGGGTATGACATCCATCCGCTCGTACCGGGACGAAAGCTGGTGCTGGGAGGAGAAACGATCCCTTTCAGCATGGGTTTGGACGGCTGGAGCGATGCCGATGTGCTGGTGCACGCCGTAATCGATTCGCTGCTCGGAGCGGCGGCGCTGGGGGATATCGGGCAGCACTTTCCAGCCGGGAAAGCCGAGTATAAGGATATCTCCAGCCTGATTCTGCTGAGAGAGACGGTAAGGGTAGTTTCGTCACAGGGATTCAGGATTGTCAATATCGATGTCACGGCGATTGCTGAAAAGCCGGTGCTGAAAGATTACATAATAAAAATGAGAGAAAACCTGGCCGGAGCGATGGGTCTTGATGTCGAACAGGTCAGTATGAAAGCCAGCACGGCCAACGGCGTCGGCGAAATCGGGAAGGTGGAAGCGATTGCCGCCATCGCCGTCAGCATGATAGAGGGAGAAAATTAATGCAGATTTTTAACAGTCTTTCGGGGAAAAAAGAGGAGTTTATACCGTGGGGCGATGAGGTAAAGATGTATGTCTGCGGCGTCACTCCCTATTCGGATTCGCATATCGGCCATGCCATGAGCGCCATCTATTT
>CAYXEG010000188.1:2545-5016 GCA_964463875.1 uncultured Dehalococcoidales bacterium | reverse complement strand
ATAATTGCTTTTTATTTTCTCTTATTTTCGCAATTTTTCTCGCAAATGCTTGATTTATCTCGTGGAAATACGAAAACGAGGAAGTTGGTTTTGAACGTTTGATAGAAAGAAAGTGGGCCCGGTAGGTTTCGAACCTACGACCAATCGGTTATGAGCCGACCGCTCTGCCCCTGAGCTACGAGCCCGCAATATGCGGAATTACATGATTGAAAACAATAGAGAAAACGTGTTTGAATAACCCTATAATATCGTAACCTTCTCCTTGAAGTCAACCGTTTGAGAAGAGCAACAGGCCGTATCACGAATGATTCAGGTGATTGTAAAAACCGGAGCGAAGAGAGTTTATATGGAGAATTTGATAGCGCAGACAGCACGGTTACTCAATAACTCGAACCACGCCATCGCCCTGACCGGGGCCGGTATATCGACCGAATCCGGCATTCAGGATTACCGGGGACCCTCAGGGGTATGGACGTTAAATCCGAAAGCGGAAAGGGAAGCGTATAAAAGCTACGAAAAATTCGTCGAGAATCCCGGGAAGTGGTGGAACGATGTCCTCTCCCCTGCCGCCGATACATTCCTGATTGGCAATGTGACCATTGCCGAGCCAAATGCCGGACACTATATACTGGCCGAGATGGAAAAGATGGGCATCCTCAAATGCACCATTACCCAGAATGTCGATTCGCTTCACGAGAAAGCCGGAACGAAAAACCTGATAGAGTACCACGGCAGCATGTCGAAGTTACGCTGCCTTTCCTGTGGAAAACGTTATTCACGGGATGTCGTCGACCTGCCCGGATTGAAGAAAGCGGGGAAATTGCCCCCAGTCTGCCCGGTATGTCACGGTATTTTAAAAACCGACGGCGTCTTTTTCGGCGAACCGATTCCTGCCAAAGTTGTAGCACGAAGCATCGAAGAGGTTGATAAGTGCGACCTGATGCTGGTGTGCGGAACCTCGGCGGTGGTGTATCCGTTTGCTTCTCTGCCGCGATTGGCTGGAGAGCGGAACGCGACTGTCATCGAGATAAACGCCGAACCGACACCGCTGACGGATGAAGGCGTTTCCGACTACCTGATTCAGGGAAAGCTGGGAGAAATTTTACCCCGGATACTCGAAGAATTGAAAAACTTGAGAAATTGAAAACCACCTGGGGAGGAAAGATATGGAACCTGTCGGTATATCGATTAACAATGCAAGACTAACGATTAAACAGGGAGACATAACCAACGAGACAACCGATGCCATCGTCAACGCCGCCAATTCAGGCCTAATGGGAGGCGGGGGTGTCGACGGAGCAATTCACCGCGCCGGAGGGCCGGCAATTCTGGAAGAATGTAAAGAAATAGTCGCCCGCCAGGGACGGTTACCTGCCGGACAGGCGGTCATCACCACCGGCGGAAACCTGAAAGCCGGCTACGTCATTCACACGGTAGGACCGGTCTGGCACGGGGGTGACCGGGGAGAACCGGAAACGCTCGCCGGCGCATACCGGGAAAGCCTGTCGCTGGCGGCGGAAAAAGGATTGACAAGTGTGTCCTTCCCCTCGATAAGTACCGGCGTTTACGGGTATCCGGTCGAAAAAGCGGCGGGGATTGCCCTGAAAACCGTGAAAGAATTTCTCGCTTCGAAGAAATCGACGATTCAGGAAGTCGTTTTCGTTCTTTTCGATTCAAAAACCTATACGGCATATGCTACCCGTCTGGAATAGGATTCGGTGAGTTCGAATCCGAAAGAAGCGGGAACCGATTGAAACTGGTATTATTGTAATAAACGATAAGAACGAGGGGAAAAATCATGGCTAAAATCGAATTAAACGAGCAACAGAAAATCCGGCAGAAAATCCTGGTCGTCGGAGCTGTCGCCGGCGGAGCCAGTTTTACCGCCAGGGCGAGGCGGATGTCCGAAGAAGCTGAAATAATCATGTTCGACCGAGGCTCGTTCGTTTCTTTCGCCAACTGCGGTTTACCTTACTACATCGGGGGTGTTATTCCCGATGAAGACGACCTGCTGATGGTGACGAAAGAAGATTTCACGGAGAAATTCAATATCGATGTCCGGCTGTTTTCAGAAGTCGTCTCCGTCGATACGACCGCCAAGTCAGTTAACGTCAGAGAGGTACTGACCGGCAAGGAATATAAGGAAACGTATGACAAGCTGGTACTGGCGACAGGGTCGCAGCCGGTTCGTCCCAACCTGCCGGGTATCGATTTACCCGGTATCTATACATTGAGAAATATCCCTGATGCCAACCAGATAAAACAATGGCTTGCGGAGAACAAGGTAAAGGACGCCGTCGTTGTCGGTGGCGGCCTCATCGGCCTTGAAATGACGGAAAACCTCGTCGGCCTCGGGGTGAATGTCACTATCGTCGAAATGCTTCCGAATCTCGTACCGTTTTTCGACCCGGAAATGGCGGTACCGCTTCACACTGCCCTCAAGGGAAAAGGAGTGAACCTGAAACTGAACA
>CAYXEG010000188.1:0-2510 GCA_964463875.1 uncultured Dehalococcoidales bacterium | reverse complement strand
CGAAAACAGCCCGAGAATTTTTGTCCAGACCGAGCCGGACGCCGGGTTGTCCTGCGACATGGTCATCCTGTCAATCGGCAGCCGGCCGGAAAATGTTCTGGCTAAAGAAGCCGGCCTGGAAATCGGTACCCGGGGCGGCGTCAGAGTCGACGAACAGATGCGGACCAGCAACAAAGATATCTATGCCGTCGGCGATGTCGTCGAATCGAAAGATTTCGTTACGGGAGAATGGATACTGAGTCTGCTGGCGAGCCCGGCTAACCGTCAGGCCAGGACAGCCGCCGACGATATCTTCGGCAGGAAAAGGAGCTTCCGAGGCGCCCAGATGACTGCGGTTTGCCGGATATTCGAAACCGATATCGCCTCGACCGGGGTCAACGAAAAGACACTGAAACGTCTGGCCGGACAGGGAAATATCATTTCATATGACAAAGTCTATATCCACCCGCGAAACCACTCGAATTACTACCCCGGTTCAAGTGAAATGGCGGTCAAGCTGCTCTATGAAAAGGCGAACGGGAGAATCCTCGGCGCGCAGGCAATCGGCGGTCCCGGTGTCGAGAAACGAATCGATGTCATCGCCATGGCACTCCAGATGGGAGCGACGGTGTATGATTTAGAGGATGCCGAGTTGTGTTACTCACCGCAGTTCGGCTCGGCCAAAGAAGTCGCGAACCTTCTCGGCATGGTGACGACAAACATTCTCAAAGGCGATATGCCAACCACTCACTGGGATACTATCGATACTGATAATGTCTTCCTGCTCGATCCGAGAGGGGAAGACGATTTCGAAGCCGGCCATGTTAAGGGAGCCGTCAATATCCCGCTCGATACGCTGAGAAACTCGCTGGACCGCCTTGACCGGAAGAAAACGATTTACGTGTACTGCAACCAGGGAAAGACATCATATAATGCTTGCCGCATTCTGCTGCTCAACGGCTTCGATTGTGTCAACCTGTCCGGCGGATACAAGACCTACTCGTCATGGAGTAAACTGGGAAAAGAATAGCTTCGAACAACGGAAATACCTTTCCGTCTATTCGTCCTTGAGAAACGGCTGAATCCACGAAGGGACTGCCTGGTTCTTCGATTTGCGAATGGCGGCGATAAACAAAATAACCAATACCAGGAATATCGCCGCCAGCCCGCCGAAGGTTACGATACACATGGCGTTTTGAACGATGGCTGATTCCGTACCGGATATCACCTTTATCATTTTAAGAACCGACCCGCAAACAGCCACCATGATGGTTGAGGCAAGGATGTACTTCATCGAGATTTCGTGAAGGTACCGGGTAAGCTGGGCGCCGAAATATATCCCGATAGCTGAACCGGCAATCATGATGAAAGAAGCGAAGACAACGACACTCCCCTCCATGGTATACCTGGCAGCCCCGAATGCGGAAGGAAAGATAATCTGAAAAAGGCTGGTGCCGACAGCAATAAAGGAAGGGACGCCGAACAGGTACACCATCGAAGGTACCAGGACGAATCCGCCCCCGACTCCGATAAACCCGGCGAGGACACCGGAACCGAACCCTATCAGGATGATAACCCAGAGAGAAATCGACGTTCCTGATTTCGGAAAACGGAGTACCGGAGGTATTCTGATGCCTGAGACTAACCTGACAAGTGATTTGTCAGGTTTTTCCGGACTCTTGCCAGCCTGCCCTTTTTTCCCCTTCCCGAGTCGGGACTTCGAGCGAAAACTCTCCAGAAATATCGAGCTTCCGACGATAAGGAGGACACAGATAGTAACCGAGAGCACAGCGGTTTCCGCCATACCGGACTGCGTGGCTGCGTTAAGCGAACGGATGCCGACTTCCATGCCGCCGAACATGAAAAGAACAACCAGCAGTCCGAGCTTAAAATCGACGTTCCCCAGGTATCTGTGCCGGAGGGTGCCGATAATGGAGTTGCCCATGACCCAGAGGACGCCGGTGCCGACGGCCATTCGGGCAGGAAACCCCATAATTATCAGCGCCGGCGTCATGATAAAGCCTCCTCCGACACCGACGAATCCGCTGATAGTCCCGGCGGCAAGGCTGAGAAATATCAGCAGCGTTAGATTTATGTCAACTCCAGGAAGTATCGGAAAGGTATTCATGACGACTTGTTTCCGTGGTTATTCCGGTCGGGAGTCTTTTTTTTCAACATATCGACGATTTTTTCTATCAGGAGACCAAGAAGAACGGAAAAAATGATAACCGTTCCGAGGTTATAGAGAATCGGAACCAAAAAATCGCCCTGATTGACCATATCCGAAAACCGGGTATACCCGCCGGACGTGTGCCAGGTGATCACTTGCCAGATTAAAGCTGAACAGAGTATCAGTAAACAGGCTGTCCAGATGACTGTTTTTTTCTTTCCGGTAATGAGTGTCTCCTCTTTCTATAATTCGTATAGAAGCAATGACGGCTGGAACTCACCCGCTAGAGGGTAATTTCAAGGCCGGGGTCTTTCTCTTTCGCTATTTTTAAGGCTTTTTTTATCAGGTCTTTGCCGTAATC
>CAYXEG010000187.1:0-5100 GCA_964463875.1 uncultured Dehalococcoidales bacterium | reverse complement strand
TTTTATCTGAGTGAATCATACCCCCTTTAGTAACATTTTAGATGAGGGAATACGGCAACTTCCAATCCCTGAAAAATAAGGCTACAATAGAGTGGAGTTGTTTATACCGCAGAAATTTCAGTATATCTGCCGGAGAACTTCCCGAGCTGTCAGGCCTCTTTCCGGGCAGACACGCCCGAACGTCTGATGAAAAAACGATAATTATCCGGGATTATGTATGTCCGAAAAATCAATCACCTATTCCAGCGATAATCCGCCGTCCGGAGAACCCGAGAAAATCAGGACATTCTCCTCGCTGAAATATACCAATTTCCGGTTGCTCTTCACCGGCACAACGATGACGAACGCCGCCCAGTGGATAATGCAGGTTACCCTCAGCGCCGTTGTCTACAATATTACCGGCTCGGGCACGCTGGTTGGCACCGTCAACCTGCTGCGCTCGATATCCTCCATTTCCATGATACCGGTCGCAGGCATCCTGATTGACCGCCTGAGCCGGCGCAAGCTGCTGCTTATAAACAACTCCTGGCTCTTCGTTATCACCCTTACGCTGGCAATTCTGATGCTGCTCGGCTACGAGGAAATAGCTTTTATCTTCATGTTCGCGTTTCTCAGCGGATTCGTCGTCACGGTGGATAATTCTCTCCGGCAGGTAATGGTGTTCGACCTTCTGCCGCGCACCTATACCCCGAACGGCCTGGCCCTGATTCAGACCGGCTGGAGCATCATGCGCTCCTTTGGCCCGGCTGTCGGCGGATTCCTGTACGCCTGGTCGGGTCCCGGCGGTAATTTCATGATTCAGGCATCATTCTATATCCTGATTATGATAACCATCATGCAGATTAAGTTCCCGAAGAAGAAAGCCGCTTCGGCCGGGGGTTCGCCTATCGAGAACATGAAGGAAGGTTTCCGCTACATCAAAAAGGAACGCACCATTCAAACCTTCATGCTCCTCGGGTTCACCCTGCCGTTGTTATTAGTACCGATTTACAGCATACTGCCGCCGATTTATGCAGCCGATGTCTTCGGTGACCCTTCCGGCAGAACTCAGGGATTCATCATGGCCGCTATCGGCGTCGGAGGTATTGCCGGAGGCTTCGTTACCGCCTCGCTGGGCAGCTTCGAACGCCGGGGACTTCTCCAGATAGGCGCCCTGTTCATGGCCAGCTTGTCGCTGATAGGCTTCGCCCTGAGCAATACCCTGCTGCTCTCCCTCTTTTTCATGGTGCTCTCCGGCTTCTTCGAGATAATTTTCCTGGTCACGAACCAGACATTGATGCAGCTTGCCATACCCGATGAAATCCGCGGCCGGGTGACGAGCGTGATTAATCTCAACATGGTAATCATGCCCCTCGGGAATATGGTCATCGGTGTCGGTTCCGACCTCCTCGGGCCAAAAGGCATCACGATTGTCTTTGCCAGCATCGCCGCAAGCCTGATGGTTCTTTTCCTGATATTCGCCCCGAGAATCAGGAACTACCGTCTCAGCCGGGCAATGGACAGAGTTCACTAAGCGTATGAACGGAACAAAGCGCATCAACATAAAACCGGGATTACGCGTCTCGATAGTTTTGAAGCAGGACCAGATATCCGGAAAACTGACCGAAGGCGTTGTCAAAGATATCCTCACCAGTTCCCCCACCCACCCGCACGGCATCAAAGTCCGCCTGACAAGCGGCCAGGTAGGCAGGGTAAAAGAAATCAGGGGGTAGTATCCATTTTTTTTACGTACCAGGTAAATCCGGGTAACCGAATGATATTCAGCAAGGCCTGTAACACAGGTATGAACTATTGACATTATGTGTGGAACACGTTATAATCACAGACCATCGAATATCACGAAGAGAAGCACTGCCTCAAGCAAGCTGCCAAAGCGGTTCTTTATACCTTTAATGAATCGCTGCTTACCCTCTCAATCAAAGGTAAATAATTCTCTCCTTTCTGCATAATACTGATTCGTATCGACTTGATTCTGCAGTATCAAAGATGTGTAGATAATGTTGAGAGGTACGAGATGCAATGAACGGAAAGTACATCATTCGTAAATACAGATTACGGATGATGTATTTTTTTATCACTAAATATTACTACTGATATCACAAGACCAGCTTGTTCAAGTTAGAGTAACTGACTTACCGGACTTGACTGAGGAGGTGGTAATTATGGGCTGACAACCATTAATCCGGGAAGTTTTCATAAACAGACAGACCAGCAGCAACGTATGAATCGTTTAAAAAAACAAGGAGACATAGTTATGAAAAAGGGACTAAAATATGTCTATTTATTTGTATGTATATTAGTGACATTATCCCTGATACTTGCCTCCTGCACTGAAAAAGAAGTACAACAACAGGAAGCTAGTGACTCGAATGATGAAGTAAAAGTTACAACTACCGAAAAAGAGGTAACAAGTCTGGAACACGTCATTCCGGTTTCAAAGGAGACTATTGACGTGAAGCTAACCGGAAGAGATGGAACTACCATGACGAAAACGGTTGAAAAACCGATATATGGTGGTACCATTACTACTGCCCTTTCCGCAGATTACAATCAGTGGGATCCTTACAACACACAGACAATCCAGGTCGGACATATGCAATTAACCAGCAATGAACTTGTTGGCGGTGACTGGACACTTGGGCCTCAAGGGACAGGGGACACAGATTGGTCGCTTGGCTGGCTTGGAGACTGGAAATTAATCGCTCCTGAACTGGCTAGATGGGAGTTACCGGATGATACGACCATAATCTGGCATCTAAAAGAAGGAATCAAGTTCCAGAACAAAGCGCCTGCCTTCGGACGTGAGATGACTGCCGATGATGTTATTTTTAACTTTGAATATCAGTTTAACAATCAAGGATGCTGGCAGACGGGAGAGTTCCCTGAGGGTAGTCCGTATCGACCGCTCTCCTGGACAGCACTTGATAGATATACCGTCGAAGTGAAATTCCCATCAAAAGACGCCCAGAGCTTAATGTTACCTGAAATGGGAGACAATATGTATATCAGTCCGCCTGAAGTTTGGACATCAGGCGGAGACATGAATCACTGGACTAAAGCAATCGGTTCCGGTCCATGGATATTGGAGAATTATGTTACCGCAAGTGTCATAGATTATACCAGGAACCCTGACTACTTTGAAATTGATCCGATTTTTGCAACCGCAGGAGAAAGTTATCATTGGCCTTATATAGATAACCTCAAGTTCCTGATTATTACCGATAGTTCAACCCGAATCGCTGCTATACGTACCGGTAAGCTTGATTTTTTACATTCGGTAAGTGTGGATGACGCTAAAGTGTTAAAGCAAAGCGTAGAAAATCTACAGTGGAAACAGGGATTTGAAATGTCAGCGATGGTTATTGCCGGTAAAATTTCTCAACCGCCTTTTAATGATATCAGAGTAAGACGAGCTCTTAACATGGCCATTAACAAGCAGGAAATAGTTGATGAATACTACCAGGGCGAAGCTGCACTGATTGGCTATCCGTTCCCTCCGGGCAAGTCATGGGAAAAAGTATATACACCGCTGGAGGAACAGCCGGCCGACGTAAAGGATATTTTTACATGGAATCCTGAAAAAGCAAAAGAGCAGTTAGCGGAAGCAGGGTATCCTAAAGGGTTCAAGGTAAAAATCACCTGTCAGTCCGCAACCTCAGACCAGCTTTCACTGGTTAAAAACTACTGGGCTGTAATCAATGTCGAAGCCGAACTGGAAGTGCTGGAAGCCAGTGCCTGGACAGGTGTCTGGATGTCCCATGGTTATGAAGACATGATATTTGCTCCGGGATTGGGTTCCTGGGCAGGAGTCGAACAGGATATGTGTACACGACCGAATTTCTTTGCTAACATATCTGAAATCAATGACCCTCACACACAGGAGTTCAAAGCACAGATTGCCAGGTATGTCATCGAAAATCCGGATGCGATGCTCGCAGCAAAGAAAGACTATGCCACCTGGGAACTTGAACAGGCATGGGGTGTTTTCATGCCGTTACCCCACAATTATTGTGCCTGGTATCCCTGGGTTCGGAACTTCTACGGTATTAACTGGACCGGCGGAGCAGGAACATGGGATTGGACAAAAGGTATCTGGATTGATGAAACAATGAAGGAATCGATGGGTTACTAAGTCTCTATCAGCTATCCGGATATATGAATTCGGATAACGTATAGTTCGCAATGAGCGAAAGAGGGGATGATAGAGAACTCTATGATCCCCTCTCTTGTTTCGTAACCCGGGTAATAAAACAATGTACGATTAAGTCCGGAACTCTACGTTTATGTTCCTCTCGAGGGTTATTTCTTCCTCAACGTCGAGGCTCCGGTGACGCTCGTCTTCCCCAGAACCGGGTCGCCCAGGTATTCGAGGGTCGAAGCGCCGCTGACATCAAGGTTGAGCGTTCCGGTAAGGTTGAGCGTCGCCCGGCTGGCGCTGCTGAGGACGATATCGGCATCGACCGCTTCAAATTCGGCGAAGCGTAACGAACTGGCGCCGCTGCAATTGATGTTCATTCCTTCAGCCGTACCTTCCAGTTGCAGGGTGCTGGCACCGGAAACATCTAAATTAACATCGGCCGCAACGAGCGTACCGTTAACCTTACTGGCGCCGGTGACATCAAACGACACATCGCCGGCCTGAATTTCGTTTAATTCCAGAGTACTGGCTCCGGAGACCGTTATGTCAAGACTGTTTTCCGATTGAAATCCGGTAACGCTGCCTCGCGAAGCCCCGGAGATTTCCACGCCTTCCAGAACAGGCATCATGACGACAGCTTTCAGGCGCGGTCGAAAACTGAAGAGATTCCAGTTAAAACCGGGAGAATTCAGGCTGATGCGTAATGTCTCTCCTGTCTGGGTCACCATGATTTCATCATAGATATTAGCACCGGTAGTGATGCTGATATCGTAGTCGTCTGCCTGTTGAATCTCATATTCGAAGGCGGTACTGATTTCGAGCCGGGAAAAACCCGTATTATCGTAATGCCGGGTCTCGTTATCTCCGGGTTCTTTTTCTCCGTTTTTTGCAACCAGGATACTTCCGCAACCGGAAACAAAAACCATAACCAGAGCTAAAATCGTTAAAACAGCCGTTATTGC
>CAYXEG010000186.1:345-5202 GCA_964463875.1 uncultured Dehalococcoidales bacterium | reverse complement strand
TGTTATCCGAACGGCTGGGGAACGTACCGAAAGAGAGTATCAGGAAAGTCATCGAGGGCTTCGAAGAAGCGAATTACAGCACCCATCCGGTGGACCGGGAGAGGTATGTGAGGATGTTTAAAGCGATAGGGGAGATTATAGGGAAATAGGAATTTGATTACTGGATACCGATTTTCATCGGTATAGCGACACATTTGTACAACTTGGATTACGGGACATTTATCTTCGCTTATTAGTACATAGAAAAAAAGGAAAAGCAGTAATGTTTCCTACTTCCCCGCGTTGAACCGGACCATGACGATATCGCCGTCTTTAACGGTGTACTCTTTGCCTTCGAGCCGCTGGCGGCCGGCTTTGGCGATGGCTGCCTCGCTGCCGAATTCCATGAGGTCGGCATAGGTGAAGACTTCCATCCGGATAAATCCCTTTTCCATATCGGTGTGAATCTTACCGGCGGCAACCGGGGCTTTATCGTCTTTCCTGCAGGTCCAGGCGCGGACTTCATCTTCTCCGACGGTGAAAAAGTTAATCAGCCCAAGCATGCGGAAAGCGGCGTTAATCAGTCGCTCTAATGAAGATTCTTGTAATCCGAGTTCCTTCAGAAACTCCTGGCGGTCCTCCGGTTCGAGCTGGCTGATATCGGCTTCATCCTTTCCGCAGACGATGATGACCTCAGCCCCTTCATCCGCGGCAAGCTGCTGTAAAGATTTTACATAACTGTTTCCAGCTTCGTCAACCGACTTGATATTGGCGATATACAGCACCGGTTTCAGGGAAACGAGGTTACATTCGTAAACGCTTTCCATTTCCTTATCGGTCAATCCCTGTTTCCGGGCGGGGATACCTTCCTGGATGGCATCCCTCACCTTAACGCAGTCGGCTGTTTCCCGGGCAGCGTCCTTGTCTCCCGCTTTCACTTTCTTTTCCAGCCGGATGATTTTTTTCTCCAGCGTGGAGGCATCAGCAACCATGAGTTCGAGGTCGACCGTTTCCACGTCCCGCACCGGGTCGATGGTATCGTACTCGAACGGCACGCCGGGGTCGTCGAAACAGCGGACGACATGGAGGAGGGCATCGACATCCTTGATGTGCCCGAGGAGCCGGGAACTGCGGTCGCTGACCTGGGGATTCGGCTTGATGCCGGGGATATCGACAACTTCGAGGGTCGCCGGCACCACTTTCTGCGGATGGTACATTTCTGCCAGGCGGCCGAGGCGGCTGTCCGGCATGTGCACGACCGCCCGGTTCATCTCCGCGCCGTCGAAGCTGGAAACGCCGGCAGCGGTAATAGCGTTGAAGATTACCGTTTTACCGGAAAAGGGCAGGCCGATTAATCCGCACCCGAGGCTCATGATTCCTATCCTTTCAGATTACTTGGGTTAGCCACTAACCAGTATATACCGGCAGTGGATTTGAGGCAATCGCGAAAGCCTGACTAGGCTTTTTCGGCGACCTGCGGCAGTTCGTCTTTCTGAGGCTCGATAATGAGAGCTTCATCGGGTACGGCGTCAACGACTTCAGCCACGACTTCCGAACCGAACGATTCGGCAGCCCGAAGAGCACCTTCGGTTGCGGCGGCGACTGCTTCTTTTTCGGATATACCTAACTCGGAAGAAGATTTTTTGACCGCTTTAAGGGCAACTTTGAGGGCTTCCGAGACATCGACACCGGTTTCGACAGCACCTTGTACGAGTCCCTGGCTGGCGCCGGCGACCGCATCACGTGATTCTATACTCGTCTGCACCGAAGCGGCCATCACTCCTTCCATGACCTGCTCGACAAGCCGGTCAACTTTCACCGGTTTTTCATCGATGATGTGCATTGCCCCGCGGACAGTGTGCTGGACGACCTCGGCGCCGTGTTCCTTGAACTTTCGTTTCGATTTACCGATGTGGAGGATATTTTTGTTCAAATCCTCAGCCAGCTTTTTCGTAATACGGTGACCTCTGACGGCGGCGCTGGCGGTTGCCCGGGCGGTTTCGGCTATCTGGTAAACGGTTACCCCGTAGGCAATATCGAGGCCGGGCAGGGGAAGCCGTTTTAAGAGGCCCAGGGGAAAACTGCTCAGGAAGGCCAGGCCGGGAATGGAGGTCACCGGGCGCGAAAACTCGCGGACCGGAGACATCAGGGTCTCGAGAATAGCCTCGCGTCCGGATTCCCCTTCTTCTCTAACAAGCGCCAGGAGTCCCAGGGTAATCAATCCCAGGAAGAAGGCAATGACGAAAAGGAAATCACGACCGGCCAGGTTGATGGCGGTGAATTCAAGAGAGCCGGAGACATCAGACCAGTTCAGGATAAAGTTAAGAGAACGGGTGCTGAAGAACACGGCCAGAGAACCACCGAGCAGCGGCCCCAGACCCGAGCCCAGGTTGATTGCCAGCGAGGCGGCCGCCAGATAAGAGGTGGATTCGCCTTTCGGTGACAGCTTCAGCCCGATAGTACCGGTAGTAAACGAAACAGCCGCTCCGGCGATACCGGTAAAAACGTGAATGATGACGAGCAGCGGGAAGGTCAGGAAATACCGGTCCGGCATGGCGGTAAACACCCAGGCAAGGATAACGAGCAGATAGAGTGATATGCCGACAGAAAGGACCGACTTATTACTGAAACGGTCGACGAGCGGCCCCCAGACGCGCAGGAACAGAATACTGAATATTTGGCTGAGAATGCTGAGTCCGATGACCCAGGTGACCGATATTTCCAGTCGCTGGAGCATATGGACAGAGAAAAAAGGGATAGCCAGGTTTGAAGCAAAGCTCCAGCAGAACAGAAAAGTCACAAGACGGCGGAAGTTACGGTCTTTGAGCGGTGTGGACAGTTGCCGGGAGATTGACGGTTGTTTTCCGGTCAGCGGTTGCATCAGTGGTTCCGGAATGAATACCATGAACGATGCCCCGGGTATACCGAGCAGGGCCAGGGCGACGAGGATAACCAGGGTATAGCCGAAGATGCTGCCTTCCCCCGGATTGGCAGCCAGGTAATAGTCGATAAACATGGCTGCACCGAGGCTGGCGACGATGCCGGAGGCGACGGCGTAGGACTGGCGTTTCGAGTAGTAGCGCCCGAGGATGTTCTGGGGTACAAGGTCACGCTGCCAGCCGGCGAACGCGGCAGTGGTAATGGCGGAGAGAATACCTCTCAGTGCCATGAAAACGAGCAGTAAAAGGATTGCCTGGTTACCCGGTACCCGCATGAAGAACGGGATGCTGGCCATCGGCGCCCAGAACAGCATCGAAGGGAACCAGCTCGCCACAACGATAAGTTTGCGCATGCGCAGTTTTTCGACCAGCCATATAGCGGGAATCTGGGCAATCTGCATAACGAAGGGAATCGCCGCCAGAATACCGATGTGGAGGTTGTTGGCGCCGAGAGCCAGGGCGAATGCGACCATGACGCCGCTGCCGGTGATGTTGAAAAAGCCCATCGTAGCGGTGCCTTCGAGGGTCATCCATCGCAAACCGCTTTTCAGTTCATCATCAGTCAGGGTCGGTTTTGGTTGCAGTAGTTTCGGTATTCTCATTTTCTACAAAATAATACACGCCGTTCGAGATTCGACGACTTGCATTACCATCAAATCATTATAAGGCGTGTATTGAGTAATTTTCCTGTTAAGTTATCCGGCTTTTTTTCGGCGTTTCCATCCCATAATTTCGAGTAATTCACCGACAGCACCGTCGGATGACTTAATCGGGAGATTGGGGTGAATCCTGTACCTGTTTTTTACTCCTACTTTTGTCTTGGTAATGTAGCCGTCTTTTTCTAAATCGATAATAATCTTGTGTGCGGTACGCTCGGTGACGCCAACATCATCGCCGATTTCCCGGGCGGTCTGGTCCCGCTTCTTGGCAATAGAGGCAAGTACGAGAGCGTGATTGGTTAAAAATGCCCACTCAGCCATACACTGTCTCCTGAAAAATATTTACAAAATGTATATTGACAAATTTCAAATATCTTGTATAATCCTGTTAAATAATACTAGAAATGCATTTCTAGTAAGACATTACAGTAAAAGGATTACAGGAAACATATTACTTGAAAGAAATGACGGTTGTCAACTTTTAAGTTACATAACGTCAAAATTAGGATTATTCCGGAATCTGGTTGCCATGTAAAACACAGTAATCAATTCTGAATAAAATATAACGACACAAGGTGGAAAATAACAGGTGAAAAATTCAACAGGAAAAATGAGCTGCCCGAAATGCAAAGGGAACGTCTTTTTCGAAAGAAACGTTAACTATAATTTCGAGAAAAAACAGTACGAGAAAACCGGCTGGTGCCTGCAATGCGGTTTCACGGTTTATCTGACGGTTGAAAATACCGGCAAGCAACTGAGTACAACTGCGACAGGGAAGTAAGAACGCACAACCGAAAAAGGAGAAATGAATGAAATTCTTCAACAAGAAGGCGCCGACTGAGAAAGAAAGTTTCAAATGTCCCGCGAAAGGGTGTGATTTCGTCGCTATGGATAAAATCAGTCTCGATAAACACATCGAATGGAAACACCCTGAATTGAAGAAAAGCGCATAATTATCTGCCTTTATCGAATATCGGGTCGCACTGGAACATCGCATCGGGGTGAAGGGAACGGCGTTGGATTTGCGTTTACATCTACATCACAGCAGTGGGGCCAGAAGGCTGCCGAAGCCTGTGCTGGAATATATGCAAAAGCGGTTTGTCCTGACGCCGGATTACCTGAATAATCTAAAATGTTTCGAGTACGAAGGAACAGTCGGTGACAAGCCGGTTCGAAGATTCAAGATATTCGATGCCAGGGATGCTGAGGTACAGAAAGCCGGTGTGAAGAGCATCAGCGATTTGGAGAAGCATCCTGGTTTTTTGTTGTTCGAAGCGTAT
>CAYXEG010000186.1:0-335 GCA_964463875.1 uncultured Dehalococcoidales bacterium | reverse complement strand
GGCGTCAGCTACGGCTGCCTGCTGAAGGCCTATACCAGCCCCTACATCGCCAAAGCCTATACGCCGCCGACAGGCGCGTATCACAAAAAAGAAAAAATACGAATAAGTAAGGGGAAAGAAAAAGGAAAATGGAAAATTGGCTTGCTTCAAAGACTGAAAACATAGCCGGCAGTGAAGAGGATGAACCTCCGGGTTGTACCGCACTGCAACCTGGCAATACCGGTAGTGCTACTCAACCGGTAAAAACGACCTGTGCCGTTTCCGGGCAACAATGGAACGACTGGAAATGGCAGTTCAAGAATCGTATAACTAAAGTCGAACAAATCGTTGACGCG
>CAYXEG010000185.1:0-5275 GCA_964463875.1 uncultured Dehalococcoidales bacterium | reverse complement strand
AAACCGCCCGCCTGAGACGTTTAAAATTGACACAAATCCGAACCACATGTTACATTTCAATCGGAGCCATAAAATGAACGAACTCGAAATGCTGCAAAAAATTTCCGACCTGAGAACGGAAATTGAGAAAAACCGAGCGGTACATGTCAGCACCTCGCTGCTGAAACTCCAGGAAGAAGAACTGAAAGAACTGGAATATATCTTTGCTACCAATGATGAAAAGCGCCTGGAAATCAGGTTTTTCCTCGACCAGTGCGATAAAGGGAAAGAAGAACCCGAGGAATTTTTCGAGGATTACTAGCTGGACGAGCCGGCTTTCCTCCCGCACCTGTTTCAGCAGCTTTTTTCATTCAAGGTGAATAGTAACCATGTTCAGAAGGGATGGGATTATTGAACTCCGAATCTCCCTTTTCGAAAACGAACGATTCTAGTGGCGGGTTGCCTGATATGGACGGGTATCAGCCGATGTCCGTCTCACTCCAGATGCGAGCTTCAATTCTTGCAAAAATACGAACTGGCCGGCCTCTGCTCCCGGAAATCGACGGCAGGGAAGAATCGAAAGCCGATGTCATCCGGGCGCTTCTCTCGGGAGCACACCCCTACCTGATTTCGGAAGAAGGCACCGGAAAAACCCGTCTCGCCAAAGCCCTGACAACCCTGCTGCCAAATGTCCCGGTTATCCGGGGCTGCCCCTATAATGACGACCCGAAATGGCCTCACGAGATGCTCTGCCCGAGGTGCCGTTCGGTGAAAGACCCGGCACATGAGTTCGGCATCGATATCCTCCCGGCGGCGAAACGATTCTCACGTATCCAGGGAAACGAGTATACCAACGAAGCGAAGCTGCTGGGACTGAAGGATATCCAGCTCATAGCCCAGGGGAAAAGCCTGTCCGACCCCGAAGCGTTCACCGGTACCGGCATATTCCGGGCAAACCGGGGAATCCTCTTCGTCGATGAAATGCCGGCTATCCGGACAAAGATACAGGTACTATTCCACCCGGTACTCGAGGAAAAGCAGGCAATCCTCGAAGAATATAACTGGCAGTATCCGCTCGATCTTGTCTTCGTTGCGACCGGTAATCCAACCGGTTACTCCCATGTCAACGATATACCCCGGCCGCTGCTCGACCGGCTCGAACTCGTCTACATGGCCATGCCCGGCGAAGAGACAGAACGAAAGATAATGCTGGAAGAGGGTTTTAAAGAGTTTTCGTCGCGCCAGCAAGCGCAAGAAAATCCTGGAATAACACTCTATTCGCAGAAAGATATCGCCAGAAAGGCGATGATTCCATGGTGGATTGTGGACGTTGTGAATAAATCTGTCCGGCATAGCCGTGTCTGCAGGTACGTCGAGAAAAGGCCAAGTATCAGGGCCAGCATCCGGGCGCTCGAGCACACGTTTTCCAGCGCGGAAATCGAAAACAAACAGGTTACCAGCCTGGCCCATGCGGCGCAGGGAATCAGGCTGGCATTACGGGGCAGAATCGGGTTAAGGGCCGACCTGATTGACTACGAACAACCGGTCAAAGCCTTCAACCTGATAGACCGGCTCTCCGAGGATTTCGTCTGGAATGCTTTCGAAAATCTTCGCAGCGAAAAGCCGTTACCCGGTGAATGGGACGGGAAACAGGCGGCCAGAGAAATCGATTCTCTCATGGCAGACAATACCGATTTGACGAGTGGCAGATTTCCGCAAGCGGTCCTGGCCAAGTTCCCGGTTATAAATGAGGTTATCGGCCGCATGAAAACGTATGGAACGAAAAACCCTGATGGAGCGTTCCGGAACGGCAACGCCTCCCGACTGTACGACAGCAACGACCCGGACGTTGTCGGAGAAACAAATTATTCCGCCCTCGAATTCATATCGAATTTCCTCGTTCATGAGAAGTATATCAGCGAGATGAGATTGAAGAAGCTGTTCTTCGCCCGGGAATACAATGAAAATTGAGCTGGAAATCTGTAATCGCTGCCGTCTGAAAACAGATGACGATCTGCTACGCGACCTGGCCTACGACGAAGACCGGTACCTGCCCGACCTGGTCAACAAAGCCCGGAACGAACCGGAATCACCGCTCGCCCGGGAAGCCCTGAAACAGTTTGAAAAGCGTCTGGACAACGAAGAAGAAGGCGACGATCCCGGCGAAGTCATTTTCAAAGAACCGAATGACGAGGACGGGGACAGACCGGGAGTACCCGGACGAAACGAAGCTATCCAGGAAGAAGATATCCGGAAAGCCCTCGAGGAGTATGAAAACAAGGGGCTGGTTGACATCCAGAACGGCAAGGTAATCGTCACCTCAAACGGGGTAAAGAAGCTGGCTGCCGGGGCTCTGGAGCGCATACTCCGAAGCCTGCATAGCAGGAATACCGGCGCCAACACCCGGGAGTTACCGGAACTCGGCATCGAACTCACGACCCGTACCCGGCGGTACGAGTTCGGAGACGATTATTCGCTGGTCGATATCGAGAAAACGGCACTGAACGCCCTGGAGCGCTGCGGCCGACTGGAGTTCATTCCGCAGGACTTCGAGATACACGAGGAAGTCCATAAAACCAAATTGTGTGCCGGCATCATTATCGATGAAAGCGGTTCGATGCGGGATTCGGGCAAGCTCGAAGCCGCCATGGAGACCGCCATGGTCCTTTCCCGGCTGATTCAGAGAGAACCGGACAATACCCTGAAGATATACGCTTTTTCGGATAAAGTCCGTTCCCTCGAACCCTGGTCAATCGTCAACGATGTCATCAGCGGCGGCGATACGGATATCAAGGGAGCTTTAGCGGCCTTTCGAAGAGACTGCCGGAAAGAGTACGGCGATAAGCAGGCGTACCTGATAACCGATACCGAGCCGAACCATGAGGATGGGAAACACCTGTCGTTCGAGAGGGCATCGAACGGACTTATCGAGGAAGCCGCCCGTTACCGGCAGGAAAAGATAGGTCTGAACATCATCATGCTCGATGAGGGAGACAACCTGAAAAGCCTTGCCTCGATGATTGCCAGAAGAAATATCGGCAGGGTCTTTTTTACTACCCCTGAAACGATGGGGGAAGTCGTCGTCGAAGATTATCTTGCCAAGAGAAAACAGGTATAATAGAAACGATGAAACGCATCTATCTCGATTACGCGGCAACGACACCGATGAGGCCGGAGGTGTTCGAAGTCATGCGGCCATACCTGACCGAATTATTCGGGAATCCGTCCGGCCTGTACTCCTTCGGCCAGGAAGCGAAAAAGGGCATCGAAACCGCCCGGGGCCAGGTCGCTTCCCTGCTCGGGGCGACGAAAGAGGAAATCGTTTTCACGGGAGGCGGGACCGAAGCCGACAATCATGCCATCAAGGGAGTCGCTTTCGCTAACCGTTCGAAAGGTAACCATATCATCACCGGTTCCATCGAGCACCATGCCGTGCTCGAAACCTGCAAGTTCCTCGAAACGGAGGGATTCGAGGTAACGTACCTGCCGGTAGATGAGTTCGGAATGGTTTCTCCCGAGGATGTAAGGAAAGCTATCACCCCGAAAACGATACTCGTCACCGTCATGCATGCTAATAACGAAATCGGGACGATACAGCCGATAAGCGACATCGGGAAAATCGCCCGTGCAGCCGGCGTCTATTTTCATACCGATTCGGTTCAGACGGCAGGGCACATCCCGGCGCTGGTAAACGAACTGAATGTCGATTTACTCTCTGCCTCCGCCCACAAGCTGTACGGTCCGAAGGGCGTCGGCGCCCTGTATATCCGCCGGGGAACCAGGATTGTACCCCTGATTCACGGGGGCGAGCAGGAGAGCAACCGGCGGGCCAGTACTGAGAATGTCGCCGGAATAGTCGGCTTCGGAAAAGCGGCCGAACTGGCTGAAAAGGAACTCCCGGAAGAGTTCGACAGAATCACCGGACTGCGCAACCGTCTGATAAGCGGCCTCAAAGAGAAAATCGACGGTATTCACCTCAACGGTCACCCGGAAAAACGGCTGCCGAACAACATCAATCTCACCATCGACTATACCGAAGGGGAATCGATTGTCCTGAACCTCGACGCCCGGGGGGTGTGCGTTTCGACCGGTTCCGCCTGTACATCCGGCAGTACCGACCCTTCGCACGTGCTGGTAGCAATCGGCCTTGTTCCGGAAATCGCTTACAGTTCTTTCCGGATGACGCTCGGGAAATGGACGACTGAAGGGGATATCGACACCATGCTCGAAATCCTGCCCGGGACGGTCGCCGAACTGCGGGAGATGTCCCCGCTCTACAAACAACGTTCCTGATACTGTCGGGTTCAACAAAAGAACGGAACTATGCCTCAACTGGTCAAGGGTGGGAAATGGGTATTCGGATGGTCGCCGGTCGAAAGCGGAGGGCGTATCCGTATACCCGATGAAGCCAGGACTGAATACGGCTTTCTCCCGGATGAGAAAGTCTTTTTCCTCAATGCCAGTAAAACCTCCGGCGGATTCATTATCACGAGAAAACCGATCATCCTGGCTTCGGAGATGGCGTCGCTGGTCACTTCCTGTCCCGGCCTTTCCGATTTTTCCATCGCGGAAGGTATACCCGTCAGGGTAAAAACGAGGAAAATCGGCTGGACAACCATCGATAAAGACGGCTGTTTCCGGCTGCCGCCTGATACACTCGCCCTCTACGAAGCTGCCGAGGGTATCCGCCTGCTAGCAGCCAGAGGCAGTTACGTCGGCCTTTCGATGCTGGTAAAAGGCCCGATAATCGAAGAAGCCCTGAAGCACACGGATATCATGGCATACCTGCCTTAACTCTCTGTTTTTTATTCGTCCCGGTTGACATCCATACCTTTCTCGCGCCATAATTACTTAGGTTGTACCTTACTATTTTTTCTTACCTAATAATGCGCCCGGAGGCAACAGTAACCATGTCGAACGATGAACAAACGATAGTTAATGAAATCCTGGCTCTTTCGGAGCGAATCTTCGCCTTGCTGCCCGTGGCTATTCCCCCGGAGTGGTTTACCTCCGACCTTACCGTGGCTCAACTGAGGCTTTTACTGCTGCTGCAGATGCAGATATCCGCCAGAATGAGCGCGATTGCCTCCGAGCTTGGCATCACCCTGCCGACGGCGACCGGTATCGTCGATAACCTCGTGAAAAAAGGTCTCGTCACCCGAGATACCGACAGCAACGACCGCCGGCTCGTCATCTGTAAACTGTCACCAGCCGGACAGATGCTTATCAACATGATATGGGTACACGGCCAGTCGCAGATGAAAAATCTCCTTGACGGCCTGACACCGGAGCAACT
>CAYXEG010000184.1:0-5355 GCA_964463875.1 uncultured Dehalococcoidales bacterium | reverse complement strand
CCACCATCATGCACGGCTTGCACCAGGTCGCCCAGAAATCGACCAGTACCGGTTTATCTGCCTTGAGGACCGTTTCCTCGAAATTCGTTACGTCTACTTCTTTAGCTTTGCTCATTGGGTTCCTCCTCACTGTTTTTTCCCGCGGTTCTCTCCACGGTTCTCTTCGCCAGCCCGATGGCGTTCTTTATCGCTTTCGCCCGGCTGCGGCCGTGGGATATTATGATTGTACCATTTACTCCCAGCAGACATGAACCGCCGACTTCGCTGAAATCGAGCTTTTTCTGCCAGGAATCGATGCCGACATTCCTCCTGATGACCCGTGAAGGCATACTGTAGGCTTTCGAGAAAACCTGCCCGGTCTGCCCCAGCGAGTTGAGCCAGGAAGCGGTCAGCCCTTCGAGTGTTTTTAAAACGATATTACCGGTAAACCCGTCCGTCACGATGACGTTCGCTTTTCCGGTAACGATATCATGCCCTTCCACGTTACCGATGAATTTGACAGGCGTTTCCTTAAGGAGCTGATAGGTCTCCTGCACCAGGCGGTTGCCTTTTTTCTCCTCTTCTCCGTTATTGAGCAGCCCGACGGTCGGAGCTTCGATATCGAATAACGCCTTGATATAGTCTGACCCGAGCTGGGCAAACTGGACGAGATGGTTCGGCCGGCAATCCGAGTTCGCCCCGGCGTCGATAAGCACAACCGGTGTGGTGGTGTTCAGGCTTAACAGGGCGCCGACAGCCGGCCGTTCGATACCTTCCATTTTCCCGAGGCTCATCAGCGCGGAAAACAGGACTGCTCCGGTATTGCCGGCAGAAACGAAGGCCGAAGCCTGGCCGTTCTTAACCAGGTTTGTCCCGATGACAATCGATGAATCCGGCTTGTGACGAATCGCTTCTACCGGCGATTCGTGGTACCCGATGTTCTGCGGGGCGTCCACTATCTTTATCCCGAGCTTCGCCGTATAACGGCCTGCCAGGACATATAAGATTTCCTTTTTCCCTACCAGGGCAACTTCGACTTCATACTCCCGGGCGGCTTTGATGGCCCCTTTCACGATTTCATGGGGAGCGTATTCTCCACCCGAGGCATCAACGGCTATTATCATTGTTCGCTTCCACTCCCGTTCTCTCCCACAAATCGCAGCGTCCTCCCCAGCGCGCCAGTACCTTGCCATCGATGGATAATTGTGCGATTTCACAGTGGTTCGGACAACTGTTACATTCAAATGATGAGGTAGTATATTGTATATCGCTGACACCGAACCCGTTAAATTCGGTTTCCCCTTTATATTCCATTTCTTCGCGAACCAGAATGGCCACGCCGATGGCTCCCATTACCTCGTGGTCGGGAGGGACGATTATCTCGGTTTCAAGCTCTTCCTCGAAAGCTTTGACAATCGCCCGGTTGAAAGCAACCCCTCCCTGCAACAGCGTGGGCGTCCGGATTTCCTTACCCAGCCCGACATTGTTGAGGTAGTTCCGCACCAGTGCCTGGCACAGGCCGTACAGGATATCCTCTGTTTTGTGCCCCATCTGCTGCTTGTGAATCATGTCCGATTCGGCAAATACTGTGCACCGGCCGGCGATTCGGACCGGGTTGGTACTCTCCATCGCCCGCCGGCTGAACTCGTCGATACTCATACCGAGCCGTAATGCCTGGTGGTCGAGGAAACTGCCGGTGCCGGCGGCACAGACGGTATTCATTCCGAAATCGGTCACGATACCGTCATTGACGATGATTATCTTGCTGTCCTGCCCGCCGATTTCGAGGATGGTCCGGACATCCGGCACATACCGAATCGCTGCCGCGGCGTGACTGGTGATTTCATTTTTAACGAGATCAGCATTGACGATGACCCCGGCCAGGTACCGGGCGCTACCGGTCGTGCCGACTCCCCGGATTTCCGCTTCGGGGGGCAATAATTCCCGTATCTCCTCCAGCCCCCGCTGTATCATCTCGATGGGTTTCCCCCGGGTCGGATTATAGACACGGGCAAGTATGTTGTCGCCGGCATCGAGCACCGCCATTTTCGTGGAGACCGAACCGACGTCTATTCCCAGATAACTGTCCATATGACTCCTTATACTGAACTGAACTGCCGCTGTTTTGCGGCAGCTTTCCTTTTGTGTTTCAAAAGGTCGATAAACGCTTCGAGCCTTGTCAGAATCCCGGTCTTCGTCATCTGCTCGTCGCAGAGAATCGTCAGCACCGGCAGCTTTTCGCGGGTGGCCGGCATGATATTCTGGGCGATTATCTCCGGCATGCAGGTGAACGGCGCCAGGTGGACGATGCCGTCATATTCCCGGCTGTGAAGCACTTTTTCGCCTATCGATTCCCAGCCGTCGCCGCCGATATCCCGTTTCAGGTACGGCGCGGCTGCCCGGTGAATCCGGTCCTTTTCGTTGATGCCCAGGGCGTTGAGAAACAGGCTGAATTTCGTCCATTCCGAGATGAAGGTCGACCGCCGTACTTCGACTCCCAGTTTTCCGAGTTCGTTTTCAATGTCATAATTCGAGAAAGGTTCGAGCACCACGAAAAATTCACCGGTGATGCCCACCACGAGCGGGTCGGCCTCAGGGTCTTTTTCGACCCGGTTCAACTTTCCCGCATAATCGAAAAGCGCTTCTTTCAGCGACCCGGCATCGTCGGCATTATCGATTGCCTCCAGCGCCTCCCGGTAAATCCGGTTGGCGGTACCCTGGTGCATCTCGACCGGCCGGACTTTCTGGACGAGCCTCTCGATGCGGTCGATAGCGTTGATTTTCTTCTGGCAGAACAGGTATGCCGAAATAAGCTTCGGCCAGGGAGCGTCGTTTCCCAGTTTCTTGAATACCTTCATCATCCCGTAGAATTTCTTCTCGGATACCCCGATTTGCAGCATCTCGATGTCATAACCCAGCTCGCGGATTATTTTTTCCTGGGTCCTGCCGTAATAGCCGAGACGGCAGGTGCCATAACTTCCCGGCATAACGAGCGTATCGGCGCCCAGTTCGGTGATTTCGATAAGGTTCCCCAGCGTCATCTTGAAAGGCATGCATAACCCCTCAGGAGCGTATTTTACGCCCAGCGATAACGTCCGCTGCGTGTTCAGCGGCGGCGGAACATAATCGACATCCAGCCGCTTGAACAGCGCCTTGAGCGGGATGTACAGGTTGCCTAGGTGAGGAATTCCGACTCGCATGAACTAACCTTTGCTCTCTTTCTCCGGGAAATCATATCGGTGAATGCCTCCAGCCGGGTCACTACCCCGGCTTCGGCGGTATGTTCTTCGAGGGTCAGGCACATGAAAGGCACGGATTTTTGCGAAACCGAATAACGGCGCACCATGTCCATCAGCAGCGAATCCGGGCCGCAGCCGAACGCCATTATCCCGATAATACCGTCTGCCCGGTTATCGAGGTAGTATCCCCCGGCTCCCGCCACTTCGTTTTCGTACGTCCAGTAGGCCCCTCCGGTAACCCGCTGTACCCCGGCTTTCTGGCCTTCGTATGGCACCATCTCCGGGGTGACGACGGTGTTGCCCATCCTTTCGAGGCGCCGGATGAGCCGGTGATTAACGAAGGTGTCATATAACACGTAGGGATGCCCTATCAGCGCCACCGTTCCCGTACCTGCCCCGGGTAGCTGCCGGACTGCTTCTGCTACTGCCCCGGTATCCGGGTACAGCCGGGCGATAGCCTCCACAGGGGTGATTTTTTCCCTGTGCATAAGCTGCCGGTAATCGAGAAACGCCTGCCAGGCCGTCCGGGCGGCGTTTCTGACCCTGACCGGATTCATGTCGATATGCCTGCCGAGGCCGTAGATGCCCCGGTAGAGCCGGTTTTTCCCTTTGTTGACATCGATTTCCACTTCCAGCAATCCGGGAAGCTCGGGAATGACCGCTTTCGTCATGTCGGGCAGCCCGAGGAATTTCGAGCAGTTATAGACCCTTCGTTCCATGCTCCGGATTGCCGGGATGAATATCCTGTCGCATTTATCGGTCAGCCAGAGGACGTGACCGAGAAATACCTTGACCGGCAGGCAGGTATCGGCGACCACCCGCGACGAACCTCCGGCAAGCATTACCTGCGTTGTCGGGGGAGAAACCACTACTTCCGCTCCGAGTTGCTCGAAAAACGTCTTCCAGGCGGGGAAGTACTGATAATAGAGCAGCGACCTGGGGATGCCAATCCTCATCGTATCATTCACGCCGGAAAACACATGAACGGGTTTCCGGCGAAATCAATCCTCCTGATAATGCTGTGCGGGCGGGAGTTGCTTCTACCGCGCATGACGAAATTCATCGGTAATCCGGGACTGTAAACCGGTATCGGCAAGCACGTCGGTCACCGTCATGGCCATGGCTTTAGCGGCGTCCAGCATGCCTTTCATGCCTCTCTCCGAGGCGGCAGCTGCCGCGAACTCCGGCGAGTGTATCAGAATATCCGGTCCGGCGATAGCGACCATCGCGTGAATGCTGGGAACTATCTGGCTGACGTTGCCCATATCGGTACTGCCGAATGCCTTGTCGCCGCTGGTAATGGCGGTATCTCTGCCTAATTGCTTCATGTTTCCGGCGAAAAGCCCGGCAAGCTGAAGGTTGTTCAGCATCGGCAGGTAACAGACTTCGTCCCATGTATACCTGAGTTCAGCCCCGGTCGCCTCGGCGCCGGCCCGGAAACAGCGCAGTACCTTCTCTTTCAGTTCTTCCAGGTAGTCGCGTTCGGCGGCGCGGACGATAAACGTCCCGGCAGTGTAAGCCGGTACTACGTTCGGCGCCTCGCCTCCGTGGGTGATAATCCCGTGAATACGGGCGGTATCGCGGATGTGCTGGCGCAGGGCACTGATGCCATTGAACGAAAGAATCATCGCGTCCAGAGCGTTGATGCCCGCTTCGGGCAGGGCGGCGGCGTGGGCAGGTTTGCCGATGAATTCGACGTTGATGTTCTGGCAGGCCAAAGCTCCCGTGGTGGCGGTGTCTGCGGATGACGGATGCACCATCATTGCGAAATCGAGCTTGTCGAAGGTGCCCTTGTCCGCCATGACTATCTTTCCGCCGTACAGTTCCTCAGCCGGCGTCCCGATAACCGAGACGGTTCCTCCGAATTCGTCAGCCGCCACTTTCGCGGCGACGATTGCCCCCGCGGCGCAGGTGGCGATGATATTGTGACCGCAGGCGTGCCCGAGTTCGGGCAGGGCGTCGTATTCGGCAAGCAGGGCAAACTCCGGCTTGCCGCTTCCGTAGCTCGCTTTGAAGGCCGTCGGCAGGTCGCTGATACCCCGCTCTATCCTGAAACCGTTCTTTTCGAGAAAAGCGGTCAGCCATTCGGATGCCTGGTACTCATTGAAACCCAGTTCCGGATTGTCGTGAATCCGGC
>CAYXEG010000183.1:0-5418 GCA_964463875.1 uncultured Dehalococcoidales bacterium | reverse complement strand
TGCCAGGGCGCTTGTGCAACAGACAAACATACTCATCCTGGACGAACCTACCGCTAATCTGGATTTCGGCAACCAGATACGGGTGCTGACGCAGATAAAGTCGTTAGCGAAAGAGGGATATACCATCGTTCAATCGACCCACAACCCGGAGCAGACCTTCATGTTTTCCGACCGGGTACTGGCCCTCCATAACGGCAGGGTGCTGGCCAGCGGCGCGCCGGCGGATATCGTCACCCCGGAACTGATGTATCAGTTGTACGGCATCGAGACAACGGTTCACAGCCTCTACGGCGACAAGGTTAGAGTCTGCATTCCGACAACGGTCATCGAAGGCAACGGACATGGCGCGGAATTTACGCTCAGCCGGTCAAAGGAAAGGAGTCATTCCATGTGAAGCAGGCGATACCTCCCGAACAATAACAAATAACACAAGGAGTCGTTCCATGAAAAAAATACTGATTTCGATTTTCTTGATTTTATGCCTGGTAACGGCGCTTATTCCGTCCTGTACCGAAAATAACACGGGGACGACGGTACCTGAAACCGACCAGACCAGCGACGAAGTAAAGATTACCACGGTAACTGAGTCGGTAGAGACCGAAAAACCGTCAGCGGGGGCCGAAACGGGCCAGACAACGCCGGCAGAGGAAAAAAAGGTTATCTTTGTCGATTCTCTCGGACGCCAGGTAGCGGTTCCGAAGTATATCACGAAGGTTGCTCTTTCCGGGCCGTTGACGCAAATAGTTCTTTTCGCTCTATGCCCGGACAAGCTGGTCGGTCTGGCGGCGGAGTGGGATGAGTCAGCGGAGGAATTTCTCGATTCGAAGTATTACACCCTGCCTTTACTCGGGCAGTTATACGGGGGAAAAGGGACGCTGAATCTTGAAACAATCCTTGCTTCGGGAGCGCAGGTTATCATCGACGTCGGGGAACAGAAGGCCAACATGACTGAGGACATGGACAAGCTTCAGGCGCAGATTCAAATCCCGACGGTACATATCGATGCCTACACCGACGGCATGGGCGAGGCATACCGGAGACTGGGCGAACTGTTGAACATGGAAGAGGAAGCGGAGGTTATTGCCGATTATTGCGAATGGGTATACGCTAACACGTTAAGCATCATGGAGAGAGTCGGGGAAGACGGGAAGGCGAACCTGCTGTACTGCTCGGGAGAAAACGGCATCAACGTTATTGCGAAAACCTCTTATCATGCCGAACTGCTCGATTTACTGGCGAACAACCTGGCGGTGGTAAAAAGCCCTTCCAGCAAAGGTACCGGGAACGAGGTTGATCTCGAACAATTGATGCTCTGGAACCCGGAGGTAATCCTGTTCGCTCCCGATAGTATTTACGATACGGTGGGGACGAATCCGGACTGGGCGACGATTACAGCGATTAAGAACAAAGCCTACTACGAGGTACCGTACGGACCGTACAACTGGATGGGATTTCCGCCTTCGGTGCAGCGGTACCTGGGGATGATGTGGCTGGCGCAGTTACTCTACCCGGACATTGCTCAATATGACATGTATGGAGAGGTATCCGAGTACTTCAGTCTCTTCTATCACACCGATATCACCCGGGAGCAATATAACGGGCTGGTGGCGAATTCGCTGGGTAAATAACCGGCAGTTACCGCCGGCTGTACGAAAGAATAGGCATGCAGAGAAGTAAACTAATCGATGATTTGATAGATTCCGTATCCGGGAACAGCGGGCCGGTCGGCGATGTCCGGGTCGGGCTTACCTGGACGGTGGTGAACGGCCGGTATTGCGGGATGTCCAAGACGTACGGTATTCGGGATAAGAAGTCGTACACGACTCAGCGTATCGAAAAATTAATCGGCAGGGAAGCCGCGGAAGTGGCCGAATATGCTCATTCCTGGGACCTGGTGGAGGCGAGCATCGGCTGCGCGGCGATATTATCGATGGTTCCTCCCAGAGACGGCTGCATCGAAATAAACGCCCGGGACATCATCCTCGAACGAAGTCCGGGGGCGAAGGTGGTTGTGGTCGGGGCTTTTCCGTTTATCGGCAAGCTCAGAGAAGCGGCCGGAGAGTTGATTGTGCTTGAGCTTGAGCCGTCGCTGTTGAATCCTGAGAAGAACATATTACCGGCCACTGCTTGCGAATACTGCATACCTGATTGCGATGTCCTGGCTATTACGGGTTCAGCGGTTATAAATATATCTCTTGAGCATCTTTTGGATCTGGCCCGTAATAGCCGGGCTTACACCATCATCCTCGGCCCGAGTACCGTCATGTCGGACGTGTTGTTCGACTACGGGGCTGACGTTCTGGCCGGTTCGTTCGTTACCAATCCTGAAGGCCTCCTGAGAAAAATCGAAAGCGGTTGCGAAGGAACCGGGAAAGGAATATTCCCGGATGAAATCAGTTTCAAGGTACTTACCAGGTGAGAATAAACATTTGTCAGGGAATTATGTTTAAGAGGCATGGAGCAGGCACGAATGGTTATCGTTGTCAGCGGTGAGGTTGGAGCAGGGAAAAGCACGGTGTGCAAGAAGGTGCTGGCGCTGGCGCAGAAGGCAGGGTACCGGTGCGGAGGCATTATCACGGAAAAGATGCCGGGCGACAGCCTTTCAGTGGTGAATGTGGTGACCGGCGAGACGGAGGTACTGGCGATACCGGGCGACCGGTACGGCGGTCCGCTTGCACCGAGGTTCACCTTCGTTCCCGAAGGCATCGATTTCGGTATCAGGGCGATGGAAGAAGGCAGGGAGGCGGACATCCTGTTCGTCGATGAAATCGGGATTCTCGAAGCAATGGGGGGAGGTTTCATCCGGGCGTTCGATATTGTCAATGAAAGCGATATCCCGGCCAGCATACTGGTCATCCGCAAGGAGTTACTGGAATACCTGCTTCCGGGACTCGACGATGAGCCGGTCGTATTCGAGACGACCGGGGACAACCGGGAGGGGCTGCCGTCGGAGATAATGGCAAGGATGGCGGGGTCTGTCAGTCTGCCTTAAGCCGGTAGCCGACACCCGGTTCGGTGATAATGAAGCGGGGGCGGGCGGGTTCCGGCTCGATTTTATGGCGCAGGTTGCTGATATTGACATGAAGCATGTGGTATTCGTTGCCGTATTCGGCTCCCCAGACTTCGCGGAGCAGATAGTTGTGGGTCAGGACTTTACCGGCGTGGTTGACGAGGATGCGAAGGAGTTCGTACTCGTTCGGGGTAAGCTGGACGGGGTTTCCGCCCGACGTAACGGTTCGCTGGGACAAATCGACGGTGAGAGTCCTGTTGGAGAAAACCGGTTCGTTCGCTTTCACCTGGCTGCGCCGCAGGGCTGCCCGCACCCTGGCGAGGAGTTCTCCGACGCCGAACGGCTTGGTCAGGTAGTCATCGGCGCCGGCATCGAGGGCGGCAATTTTATCGTTTTCCGAACCCCTTACCGAGAGGATGATGACCGGTACCTGAGACCATTCCCGAATCAGCCGGGTAACCTCGACGCCGTCGATATCCGGAAGCCCTAAATCGAGAATTATCACGTCCGGCCTGTTTTCGGCGGTACCGGCGACGGCTTCTTTTCCGGATGCCGCCTCAAGTACCAGGTAATCCTGAGATTTCAGGGTTACCCGTAAAAAACGCCTGATGGCTTCTTCGTCATCAACTATCAGAATTTTCTGGCTGCTCATTTCAATAAGCTTCTTTCTCGGGGAGGGTTTTCGTCGAAGGGCAGGGAGATGGTGATAATCGTCCCGCCGCCGGGATGGCGGCCGGCCTTTATATGTCCGCCGTGAGCTTCGATAATGCCCTTACTGATGGACAGTCCCATGCCTGTGCCTGCTACGTTACCCGGCCGCTTTATCCGGTAAAACTTATCGAAAATCCTTTCGGTATCACGAACGGGGATACCGATTCCCCGGTCGATTACCCGGATGGTTATTTTTCCTTCTTCGCGAAGGACTTCTATAGTAATCGGCGTATCGGGCGGGGAGTATTTCAGAGCGTTATCGATGACATTAACGAGCGCCTGAACGAACAGGCCGACGTCAACGAAAACGAAAGGAACGTCATCCGGGATATCGATAGTAATCTTGTGACCGGCAGTCCGGTCGCCGAGTTGTTCAAGGGCGGTCCCGATTAAGTCCTGAACTTCCACCGGTTTCCTGTTTATGGTCAGGGCACCGGCTTCGATTCTCGATTCGTCGAGCAGGTTGGATATGAGATGGTTCAGTTTTTCCGCTTCTTCCCGGGCGACCTGAATCAGGTTTTCCTTGGCTGATTCGTCGAGATTCATGTTTTTTTCCTGAAGGCTGCTCAGCACGCCGATAACCGAAACGAGGGGTGTTTTTAAATCGTGCGATATGGCGTTTAACAGAGCTGTCTGAAGTTTCTCCGTTTCTTTAATTATCTGGGCGTTACGGGTTTGCTCAGCCAGTACCATGCCTTCGATGGCGACGGCGGCAAGGTCGATATACGCCTTGAGGAGCCGTTCCTGCTCGAAACTCAGTCTCTCGTATATATCAGGTATCCTGAAGACCATGACGCCGATGATGCCCCGGGCGGTCGTTAAAGGGAAAAAGTGAAAGTTATCATGGACGAATCTGCCCGAGTCGGATTGTTTCCGGGAAGGCGAGGCGTACATCTCCGAGGCTATTTTTACTACCGGTTCTCCCGGAGCGGCAGACGCCTCATCAGCATATAGTTTAATGTTAGTGGAGCCATGTTCCTCCGGCAGGAAAACGAAGACATGATAGCCGAACAGTTGCTCGATTCTCCGGGCAATCACCTTGATATGGGAGCTGAGATTGCCGGACACGACAAGGTCATGCCCGAGGGTATAGAGTGCCGATGTTTCCTTTTCTCTTTGCAGGGCGTCTTCGGTCTGGCGCCGGGTCCTCGATGTCAGATAGCTGATGACGACGCCGACAGCGAGCAGAGAGATAAAGGTAAAGATATACTGGGTATCATCGACAGCGAAGGTGTGGTGGGGAGGGACGAAGAAAAAATCGAAGGTCAGAACGCCTGATATCGAAACGAAGACTGACGGTCCGAGTCCCCAGAATACTGCTGCCACCGTGACGCAGAGAAGGTACATCATGATGATATTAGTGGGGTCGAAGAACTCCTGAACGAGGAGTCCCAGTACCGTTGCAGCAACGACCAGGCAGATACTGAGAAAGTAATGCTGCCAGACGATGCCTGTTTTTTGTACTTTCACGTTATTGCTCTCCGTCTGCTCACATTCTATACCCGGTGACCGGACTCGTCCATGTTTATCATTTCTTCCCCGAGAGGCTTATTTCCACTTCCAGAAGGAAGGTACAAACAGCGCCAGAACGGTAAAAATCTCGAGTCTGCCCAGAATCATGCAGAGGATAAGGGTTAGTTTACCAATCGGGTGAATCCACTGGAAGTTTTCCATCGGGCCGACTGCGTTCAGGCCGG
>CAYXEG010000182.1:4013-5584 GCA_964463875.1 uncultured Dehalococcoidales bacterium | reverse complement strand
TTCAAAACGACTCTGAAAAAAATACCCTTCGAAATTGAAGCTATTGTGATACTTCCCAACCATATACACACGATTTGGACATTGCCCGACAATGACTACGACTATTCGACACGATGGAAAATGATAAAAAGCAGCTTCAGCAGGAAATCAACGATTATGGACTCAGGTAATTCCCGTAATTCATCGATAAGGAAAGGTGAAAAGGAAATATGGCAGAGAAGGTTCTGGGAGCACACAATAAGAAATCAGGAAGACTTTAACAGGCACTGTGACTATATTCACTACAATCCTGTTAAGCACGGTTTTGTTGATACTCCAGAAAAATGGGAATATAGTAGTTTCAAAGATTGTGTTGCAAAAGGAATATATGATAAAAACTGGGGGCGTTCTATAAATAAAGAAGTTCTAGAAATGAATCTTGAGTGACATTATTTATTGGTGGGTTACGTCCTTACTCTGGTATCTGGCGTAAAACAGTTAAAATTACATGGCAGGTTCAAGGGGAAATCGAGGACTTCACCCACCCTACGCGGGGTATATGGTTGCAGCCTGGTTAGAGAAGAAATACGGTCGTGTAGGGTGGGTGCAACGAAGTGAAACCCACCCATGTACAAACGCTCAAAGATAACTAATGGAAAGGAGAAATCCAATGCTTAACCAACCGGTCGGGAAACCGACAAAAGGTACGTTGATTTTCGGCGGTATGCAGGATATCTACGGAAGAGTGGTCGGCTACGTCAGCGTTTTAAATACGCTCATGCTGGCAGGTGTCTTCTACAACACGGTGGTAGCTGAAACGCCCTGGCTGCGATGGATGTCACTGCCTCTTTTTATCATAATCGGTCTCATCACTGTCTTTACCCTTGCGGTACTGGTCTGGAAACTGATAATTCCCCGCATGATAGCCTATTCCAATTACCAGGGGTACAAGCATTCGAACCCGCTTCGGGACGATGTGAAAAAACTGGATGAAAAATTAAATCTGATTATGAAATACATGAAAGTTGATGAGAGACATGACGTTTAAGGCGGTGATTTTCGACCTGTTCGGGACGCTGATAGATAATTTCACCGATTCGGAGTATGCCCGGGTGCTGGGAGAAATGGCGGCCGCTCTCGGCGCTCCGGCAGAAACATTCAGCAAAGAATGGCGGGACAGTTTTTACCTGCGGACGAACGGCTCTCACAAAACGCATTTCGAGAGTATCCGGTACATTTGCGGCAGGCTTGGTGTTACGGTAACGGATGAACAGGTGCAAAAAGCGTCCGATATCCGTCTGGATTACTCCCGCAGAGTCCTGGTGCCGAGACCGGCGACCCTGCCGACCATCACCGAACTCAAGACACGCGGTTATAAAGTCGGACTTATTTCTGACTGTTCTCCCGAAACGCCGGAAGTCTGGCCGGAAACGCCTTTCCGCGATATATTTGACATAACCGTGTTCTCGTGCGTTGTTTCGTTGAAAAAACCCGACCCGAAGATATACCTCTACGCCTGTGAGAAACTGGGGGTAAAACCGGAAGACTGCCTCTACGTCGGTGACGGTTCGAGCAACGAACTGACCGGAGCG
>CAYXEG010000182.1:0-3913 GCA_964463875.1 uncultured Dehalococcoidales bacterium | reverse complement strand
TGAAGCAAGTATCGAATAATCAGTTTTATCGACAGAAGCCGATAGGGGAATATATCGTTGACTTTTATTGCCCGAAAGCAAAACTGGTGATAGAAATAGACGGAGATTCTCATTTTTACCAGGAAGGGATAGAAAAAGATAAAACCAGAGATGACTATCTTCGTAAAAGAGGGCTAAAAGTGCTAAGATTCAGTAATTCTGATATAACAAACAATATCGAAGGGGTTATTCAGAGAATTAAAGATGAGGTTGAATAATTTATAAATCCCTCTTCATCTCCCTTTACAAAAGGGAGTAAGTCATACGTATGTTGATGTTAATGTCCAGGATTTATAGTAGCAGCCTTACTTTACACCGAATCAGTTCCCCCCTTTAGTAAAGGGGGCAAGGGGGATTTACAGATACTGCCATGAAACTAATCCATTTTGCCGACCTTCATCTGGGTGTTGAGAATTACGGGAGCATCGACCCGGCGACGGGGGTTTCGTCGCGGTTGATGGACTTCCTGGCGGCGCTCGACCAGGTGGTGGATTACGCCATCGATAACGCCGCCGATATCGTCATTTTCAGCGGCGATGCCTACAAGACCCGCGAACCGAGCCAGACCCAGCAGCGGGAGTTTGCCAGGCGCATCAACCGGCTGGTGAACGCCGATATCCCGCTCTTCATGGTGACGGGCAATCACGACCTGCCGAATGCGGTGGGGAAAGCGACGGCAATCGAAATTTTCGATACCCTGGCGGTGAAGAACGTCTACGTGGCGAACCGGCCCGGCCTCCACCGCATCGAAACGAAGAGCGTCATTATCCAGGTGGCGGCGCTTCCCTGGCTGCGGCGGAATGCCCTCCTTAACCGCGAAGATACGAAAGACCTTGATTTTCAGCAGATAAACGAACGGATGCAGCAGGCGCTCTCCAACATCATCGATGCCATAGCGTCGGAGCTTGACCCCTCTCTCCCTTCGGTGCTGGCGGCACATGTGGGGGTGGCCAGCGCCCTGGTCGGTTCGGAGCGGCTGATGGCGGTCGGCCAGGAGCATTTCCTGTTGATAAGCAATATCGCCAATCCGGCCTTCGATTACGTGGCGCTCGGGCATATCCACAAGCACCAGGTACTGAGCGAGCACCCGCCGGTCGTCTATTCCGGCAGCCTGGAGAGAGTCGATTTCGGCGAGGAAAAGGACGATAAAGGCTTTTACGTGGTGGATATCGAACCGGGAGCCCTTGGTAAACAGGTTTCTTATCACTTCCAGCCGGTGAAGGTGCGCCATTTCCGGACCATCGAGGTGGACGTCGAACCGGACGACCTCGACCCGACCGGTACCGTCCTCAGGGAAATCCGAAGATATGAGGGTGAAGTCGATAATGCGGTAGTACGCCTCCAGATTAACCTGACCGAAGAAAACGAGGGGCAACTGAGGGACAGCGAGATACGGGACGCCCTTAAAGGCGCTCATTACGCCACGGTTGCCAAGGATGTCGAACGGGAAACACGGATACGGCTGGGGCAGTCGACGGTTGAGGAAATCGCTCCCCTCGAAGCTCTGAAAACTTATCTTGAGGTCAATTATGAACCGGAACGGGCGGCGATGCTGCTGGAGTACGGTGAGAAACTGATAGCCGGAGAGCCCGAAGACAATTAACCATCGCTCAGACTTGTCTTGTTTTCCACTTGCCGATAATGAACCAGGTTGTGTAAGCCATTGCGCCGGTAAAGGTACTGATGACCATCGCCCAGCGAATGCCGTAGATGCCGAGGCCGGTAATATCCGGCAGGAAGTACGCCAGCGGCAGTTGAATCAGCCAGACAGTAGCGAGGCTGATAATCATGTTCGGCAGGGTATCGCCGGCGCCGGCAATGGCACTTTGGAGGACGCTCGAGAATGCCATGAACAGGTAACTGACGGTGGCTATCCTGAGAAACGTGCTGCCGATTTGTATCAAGTCCGGCTCAATCGTGAAAAAGCCGATGACGGTCCGGGAAAAAACAAGAATAATCACCGCGCAGATAACCATAAACACCTGAACGAAGCCGACGGCCGTCCAGGCGCTTTTCTGAGCTTTTTCAGGCTGACCGGCGCCAAGGTTCTGGCCGACGAGCACGCCGGCGCCGGTGCCGAGGGCCATTCCCGGAACGAAGATAAACATCTCCAGCCGGGAAGCCAGGCTCTGGGCAGCCACGGCCAGAGAGCCGAAGGGGACAATCAGTTTCATAAGGAGCATGCCGCCGATGCCGCTCTGGAGAGTCATGACAAAGGACGGGATGCCGATTTTCAATATCCGCCAGATGATGTTGGGGGATATCCGGAAATCGTTCATGGTCAGCCGCAGCCGGGTACGGCCTTTGAAGAGTAACAGAAGGATAAGTACCCCTCCAAGCGCCTGGGAAACGACGTTACTGAGAGCTGCTCCTCTGACCCCCATTTCCGGGAAGAACCACAACCCAAGGACAAAGAAGGGGCAGATGGCGATATGGACGACACGGACAACGGCTTCGATTTTCATGGGATTGACCGTATCGCCTGAAGCCTGAGCGCTATAGAGCCCGACTGTCATCAGTTCCATGAAAACCCAGCCGGCGAAGGTGATGCCCAGGTAGGCCGTGCCTTCGGCAATGACATCCGCATCCGTGCCGAAAAACCCCAGCATGGTTTTCCCGACGGTCATACCGAGGGCAGTGACGATGAGTCCCCAGAAAACACCAAGAACGAGCGCCTGGCCGGCAACGCGGTTTGCCCCGGCAATATCCCCGGCCCCGGTGTACCGGGCTATCATCGCCCGGGCGCCGGCGACCAGACCCATATCGACTGCCCAGACCAGCATCAGGATGATATTGGCAACGCCCATCCCGGCAATGGAATTTGAGCCTATTCTACCGACCCAGATAAGGTCGAAAAGCTGGCTGACAACCCACAGGCTTTCCATGACGACCATCGGCCAGGAAAGTAAAAGGAGACTGCTGACGACGGGGCCTTTCGTCCAGTCTCTCTTATAGCCGGGGGTTTTAGGTGAAATTTCTGTTGTATCTGCCAAGAGTGGTTACTCTTTATCGACAATCAAATTAGATGAAGTATATAGCTTCGGTCAGTTTCCTGCAAATATCCGGTGGCGTTGATAAACCTGCTCTTGGTTGACCTTTTCCGGCAAAATTTTCTGCCTCTCTTCGTCTCTGGCGGAAACAAATGTACATGTGTTGACAGGGGAAGAACCGGTGAAGTACAATACCATCACGAATATCATGAAGATTCAGTTCAATTCATACACAACCCCCGTGACTATGACTCGCACTCCGAAGTGCCGGGGTACTCTGTGTATGGTTGATTTCCCAAATTAGTCCACGTAAATCAAAGAAACACAGAGCCCGGTAGAGGAAAACTCCCGGGCTCTTTCGTTTTCCAAAATAAAACTGAAAAGGAGAAAAGGAAATGTCAATCAAGGCAGCGGTCATCGGGGTCGGACTGGTCGGAGAAACGATAGTCTCGTGTCTGAAGGAGCGGAACTTTCCCTGCGAGTGGCCTCCCCGGATAGCCGCGACCCGGGAACGAACCGAGGTTGTCGATGGAGAAAAGATGAATGTGCTGGAGACGTCGGCGGAGGTATTCAGGGGAATCGACCTGGTCCTGTTCGCCGGGAAGGAAGGCGCGAACGGGGCAAGCTCGATATGGCGGGAAACCGCCGAAAGAGAAGGAGCAATCTGCGTCGATAACGGCCGTGATTTCCGGATGGCTGAGGACGTACCGCTGGTCGTGCCGGAGGTGAACCCGGAAGCAATCGAAAGGAAGACGCGGTTTATCGCCAGTCCGAACTGTTCTACCATTCAGCTTGTCGTAGCTCTGAATCCTATCCATAAAAATGCGAAAATCCGCAGAATCAGGATTGCCGGATACCAATCGACGAGCGGGTTGAGCGCCGCG
>CAYXEG010000181.1:0-5601 GCA_964463875.1 uncultured Dehalococcoidales bacterium | reverse complement strand
CGGCAATGAGCTTCCCTGGGGTGGTTTCAGGGAAAGCGGGTTCGGCAAGGAAAACCATACCTCAGGGCTGGAGGAGTACACGCAGCAGAAACTCATTTCACTCGATATGACGGAATAATACTACACAGGAGGGAACATGGATTCAGGATTGAAGGGAAAAACGGCCATCGTCACCGGAGCCGGCAGCCAGATAGGGTTCGGCCGGGCGATTGTCAGGACACTGGCGAAAGAAGGCTGCAACATCGTTGCCTGCGATATCGATCTGGAAGGCGCCGAGAAAACGGTGGCGGAGGTAAAGGCGATCGGGGCGAAAGCGATTGCCCTGAAGACAGATATCACCAGCTACCAGGCGGCGCAGGAGATGGTGGCGGCGGCTCTGAAGGAGTTCGGGAAAATCGATGTCCTGGTCAACAATGCCGGAGCATCCACGCCACCGAAGCCGTTCCTCGAGATGACCGAAAAGGACTGGCACCGGGATATCGATATCAATCTGTACGGGACGATTCACTGTACGAGGGCGGTGCTGCCGCACATGGTTGCGCAGAAGAGCGGTAAGGTTGTCAGCATCACCTCCGGGGTCGGTATTCACGGAGGGATGAGCGTGGCGGTCTACGCGGCGGCCAAGGGGGGCATTATCGCTTTCTGCAAGGGTATTTCGAAGGAAATGGCGCCCTTCAACATCAACATCAACCTGGTGTCACCAGGCATTGCCGATACGGGGTTCGCGAAGCAGGCTCCTCCAGGTTTACTGGAGAATGCGGTGAAATCGATTCCTCTCGGCAGACTCACCCAGCCGCAGGACATTGCCAATGCGGTGGTGTTCTTTGCCTCGGATTTATCGAGCGATGTCGTCGGGCAGGTGCTGGTGGTGACGGGAAGCGTCGAGCCATAAAACTGTCGGTTAATCGGGAGGTTACCATGGTCGAAAAAGAAAAACTGGCGGAAATAGTCGGTACCGGTAATGTCATCTCCGAAAGTCCGGGGCTGGCCGACTATGGGAAAGACATGGGGTTTACGAATCCGGTCAGGCCAGGGTGCGTGGTGAGGCCGGAAAGCCCGGAGGAGGTAGCGGACATTGTTCGCCTGGCCCGGGAAACATTGACGCCGCTTGTCCCGGTCAGTTCCGGTCCGCCCCATTTCCGGGGGGACACGGTACCGGCTATCGGCGGGTCAATAATCGTTGATTTGAGCCGTATGAAAAAAATCATCCGGGTCGACCGGAAGAACCGGGTCGCCATGTTCGAACCGGGGGTTACCTTCGGCGAACTGGCGGAGGTGGTGGCCGGGGAAGGCCTGCGGCTCAACATGCCGCTGCTGCCGAGGAAAACGAAATCGGTGGTCGGCAGCCTCCTCGAACGGGAGCCGGTGCTTATGCCGAAATACCACTGGGACATTGCCGACCCGCTCGCCTGCACCGAGGTTATTTTCGGTACCGGCGACATGTTCCGCACCGGGTCGGCGGCCGGGTCGGGAACCATCGAAGAACAGTGGGCGGCGGGCGGCGCCCAGAAGGAAGCCGCCGGGCCTTCGGCCTCTTCGTGGTACCGGCTGATACAGGGTTCACAGGGAACGATGGGAATCGTCACCTGGGCGTCAGCCCGATGCGAACTGCTGCCGGAACTCGAAGAGCCGTACTTCATCGGTTCGCCGAACCTCGAAAAACTGCTGGATGCAGTGCACTGGCTTATCCGGCTGCGGCTGGTCAACGAGTGCCTGGTGCTGAACAGTACGAACCTGGCGCAGATAATGGCCGCTGCCGGAGGCGGGGACTACCGGACAATCAAGGCAATGTTGCCTGCCTGGGGGCTGTTTTACACGATTGCGGCTTACGATTTCCTGCCTGAAGAGAGAATCGAAGGCCAGACGAAAGACGTGGGCGAGTTGGCGCAGCGGCTCGGGGTGAACCCGGTTAAAACGCTGGGCGGTATCACGGCGGAGCGGTTCTTGCGGTTGATTCAGCAGTCTTCGGACGAACCGTACTGGAAACTCAAGGCAAAGGGCAACTGCCAGGATATTTTCTTTCTGTCCCTTTATGATAAACTACCGGGGCTGATTCAGACGATGCAATCCGAAGCCGAAGCGGCGGGGTATCCGGGGACGGACATTGGGGTATACCTCCAGCCAATCGTCCAGGGGGTCAACTGCCACTGCGAATTCAACCTGTTCTACAATCATCAGGAGCCGGCGGAAGCGGGCACGGTCAGGAACCTGACGGTTTCCGCCACGAAAAAACTGATGGCACAGGGAGCCTATTTCTCCCGCCCTTACGGAGAATGTACCGGCATTATCCTGAACCGGGACGGAGCGACGGCCAACGCCTTGAGGAAGGTCAAGGCGATTGTCGACCCGCTCAATATCATGAATCCGGGGAAGCTGGGGTTTTAGGAGAATGTCCGAAAATGGTTAAACAAACAGGAAAAAGTAAAAAGTCTTATAATAAGAACGGATGTATAAGTTCGTAGATGATTCTAAATCCCTCTTAATCTCCTCCCGATTCACTTCGTTCATACGGGATGTACCACTTTACGAAAGGGAGAAACTGAACCGTCTACCTCACTTCACACTTCCGAAGAGGGATTTTTCGGATGGCCTCCGGCAAGAAATATATTTATGGAGGGAACGGAATGGCTTTAGCAGATTACCGACAGGATATGGAGACCTGCTGCCGTTGTTCGGCCTGTAAATTTATCCCCCTCGAGAATGTAAAAGGGAAAGAAAACACCTCCGTTTGCCCGAGTATCGCCCGGTACAACTTCCACGCTTATTCGGGAGCGGGGAGGCTGGCCATGGGGGTTGCTCTGCTGGAAAACGAACTGGAGTACGCCGATGCGCTGGCGGAGATAGTCTATAACTGCCAGATGTGCGGCGGGTGCGACGTGTCCTGCAAGTATGCCATGGACATGGAGGTATTCGAACCAATAAGCGAACTCCGTTTCGGCTGCGTCGAAAACGGGAAGGCGCCGGCGGTTTTCGAAGGGATGGCGGACGGACTTCGAAAGAGCGGACACATGGTTTCCCTGCCGGGCGCCGAAAACTGGTTCGACGGCTTGAAGGTAAAGGATTACACGAAAGAAAAGGCGGAGGTTATCTTTCATATCGGGTGCCGGACGTCCGCCGACCGTTCGCTGTGGGGAATCCCCCGGGCGGCGGCTGCCCTGATGGAGAGAGCGGGCATCGATTTCGGCATCGCCGTGAACGAGCAGTGCTGCGGCGGCCGGGCGTACTACCTCGGCTACAAAGAAGATTTCATGAAACAGGCGGAAGGGAACATGCGGCGGTTTGCCGAATCGGGAGCCACGACGCTGGTGACCGGCTGCGCCGAGTGCTACCAGGCGTTCAAGGTGCTGTACGACCGGTTCGGTTTCAAGGGAAACCTCGAAGTGCTGCACACCTCGGAGTATTTCCTCCGGCTGGTTCGCGAAGGCCGGCTGACGCCGTCGAAGAATATCGGGATGACGGTGACGTACCACGACCCGTGTTACCTGGGGAGGCTTGGCGAGCCGTGGGTCCACTGGGAAGGGAAGCAGAAGCCGGGGCAGATACGGCTTTTCGAGCCGCCGAAGGAATTCCGCCGGGGGAGCAACGGCGTCTACGAGCCGCCGCGAGAACTGCTGGCAAGGTTGCCCGGCCTGAAGCTTGTCGAGATGGACAGAACCCGGGAATATGCCTGGTGCTGCGGGGCCGGGGGCGGGGTCAAGGAGAACAACCCGGACTTTGCCGGATGGACGGCGGATATCAGGCTCAAGGAAGCCGAATCGACCGGTGCCGAAGCCCTGGTGACGGCCTGTCCCGGCTGTGAAAGGAATTTTGCTGACGCCAACAAAAATCGGGAACAGCCCGTCCGGATATATGATATCGTCGAACTACTTGCCGAGTCGGTGTTATAAAGGAGGTCGGAACAATGGCATTGAACAAAGCACAGTACGCCGCTTTTGAAGATATCGTCGGCAGCGAGAATATTTCGTCGGAACCGGCAGTTCTCTACTCCTATGCCTGGCGGTCGGGGCTGATGGCCGGGGCGGCAAAGTTCACTCCCCGGTACGAAGCAATCATCCTGCCGGCGAGCACGGAAGAGGTGCAGGCAATCGTTCGCCTCTGCAACCGGTACAACCTGCCGTTCAAGGCATCGAGCACGAGGTGGGGCCCGTACAACGATGCCTCCGGAGCCGGGACGGTGCACCTCGACCTGAGGCGGATGAACAAGATAATCGAAATCAACGAGAAAAACATGTACGCGGTGGTGCAGCCGTACGTTATCAGCGCCGAGCTCCAGGGGGAACTGATGAAGCGGGGGTTGAACTTCAACATGTGCGGGGCGGGTTCCAACTGCTCTGCCCTGCCGCTGGCGGCTCACCAGGGAATCGGCCACATGAGCCAGAGTGCCAGCTACGGCGACAGGAATTTACTGGCTGTCGAATGGGTGACGCCGGACGGTGAGATAATCCGGCTCGGTTCGCTCGGTTCGTCCGACGAATGGTTCTGCGGTGACGGCCCGGGGCCGTCCCTGCGGGGAGTTATCCGGGGAAACGTTACCCCGCTCGGCGGGCTGGGGGTTTTTACCGCGGCTGCTGCCAAGCTGTACCACTGGCCGGGGCCGGCGACCCTGCCTCTCGAAGGCGTCTCGCCCCGCTATACGCCGGCATACTACCCGAACAATTTCTATATCGGCTTTTATTCGTTTGCTTCGGTGGAGGCGCTTGACGAGGCGCAGCAACTGGTCGGCGAGAGTGAAATTGGCTATCAGTTGATGGGCTTCAATGCGGCGATGGCCGCCTCCAATATCGCCACCAGCAACGAAGAGGACGCGGCGCTGATGAAGGAATTCAGCGGCTATGTCAAAGGCCCCAGTTTCATGATATCGATTGCCGGTAATTCCGAGCGTGATTTCGAATACAAGATGAAGGTGCTGGAGCAAATCATCGAAAAAACCGGCGGAGAGCCGATACCGAAGATACTCGATGACTCGAAAACCGCCGCCGGGTGCCTCTGGCGGTACATCCGCAGTTCAGGCTCGATTCGCGAGGTGTTCCGGGCGACCGGGGCGTTCGCCGGCGAGGTGGGACAGACGGATGTGTTCAAGCTGATGGCCGAATACATCTCGGTGAGCGGCGAGAATAAAAACGAACTGATAAAGAGGGGTATCGTCTACGACGACGGCTTCTCGCCGTTCACCCAGTCGTTCGAACACGGGCACTACGGCCACGGCGAACTGCTGATACGGTACATGGCGAATCCGGGTACCTTCAAGGTACTGACACAGGAGTTTTCAAAACAGGCGAATGAGATAGCCATTCGCGACCATTACGGGGTTCCCGGTCATGTTTTCGGGGATGCCTCCCACGATTTATACGGGCCGCATGTTTCCAACTACCACCTCTGGCTGAGGAAACTCAAGGGGACGTTCGATCCCAACGGCCTGTCGGACAGTTCTCACTATATATCCGGGAAAAAGACCGAAGGATGAACATTTTTTGATTAACAATAAGAGGTCATGTTTAGTTCTGGTTGGTAAATGGTGAAAATCAATGGTCAGAAATTACTAAATCCCCCTTTCCCCCTCCGATAAATCGCGAGTCTGCGACTTTACAAAAGGGGGGATAT
>CAYXEG010000180.1:0-5661 GCA_964463875.1 uncultured Dehalococcoidales bacterium | reverse complement strand
GTAACCCGAAAAAACGGTTATAAAAGTTTGGTTGAGCTCAACTCGAAAAAGCGGTGGGACAGATTCTTACAGGTTCTGCCGGAAGCCTGTCCGAACTCACCCCGACGTAACGTGAGTGCCTGTCAGCGTTCCCGAAACACGAAAAAACCGGTTCCGTTTCTGAAAAAATACCCGAAAAAACGAAAACGAATCAAAGCTACCCCGATTCCTCCCGGCTTCGATTCATACGGAAAATATCTGAATACCAAACCGGAAGATAACGCCGGCTCCCTTGTATTTCTTTTCTCATGTCGGATATAATCCTGTTCATACATCGATGCCTGAGGAGGGAAACATGGCGGCAAACGAAAGAATTTACGATTGCTTGAATCCTCGCGGAATCCAGGACCCGGTCGATTTATATCCCCTGGCGCCCCACCTTGACCGGTTCGAAGGGAAAACCATCATGTTCAATATGATGGTCAACGTCGAGCAGGAATTCCTCACCCCTTTAGAGAAAATGCTGAGGAATCAATACCCGGAAGTCAGCTGGGTTTTCCGGGAATCCGGTCCGCCGATACCCGAGGCGGATTTCCGTGCGGCCGATGCCCTGATACAGGGAGTGGCATTCTGACACGGCGCCATCAAAGGGCAGTTGCCTTATGCCGCCCGATTCGAAAAAGCCGGAAAACCGGCCGTCGTCATCGTTTTCCCGGACCAGGAGGAATGCCTCAAGCAGGGAGCCTTGCTCCTTGGCACACCCCATGTCCGGACAGCCTGCTGTTCCAGGACAATGAATGGCGTCGAGGACGCCGCTCAGATTATCAACCCGCTGATGGATGCCCTTATCCGGCCGCTGATACCGGAGGAAATGAAAGGCGGCCGGTGGGAAGTACCCGATAAACGGGTACTGTTCAGGGGAACCCTCGAGAAAGCCGAAACCTTTTATGAACAGGCGGAACAAATCACCGTACTCGGGAATGCTTTCATCTCTCTGTACACGGATGGAATGGCCATCAGGATACCTACCGAGGAACGCGTTCAGTCAATGCTGAAGGGGACCAGCCATAAACCTGACGAAGTCATAACCTTGCAGTCCGACCACACGCCCAGGGAGATGGGGAGCGGGGGAAAGAAAGGCGACCCCGTCCGTTTCGAACCGATGAGACGCACCGCGACTGTTGAAAAAGTGGCGATTAACGCCGTGATGGCCGGCTGCAAACCGGAATACCTGCCGGTAGTACTGGCAATCGCAGAAGCCGGCGGCGGAGGAGGGGACGGACGCGGCAGCCTGGGCTTCTGCGTCAGCGGCCCGGCCGCCAAGGAAATCGGCATGAATTTCGATGTCGGCATGCTCGGGCCGGGGAACCAGGCAAACAGGAGTATCGGCCGGGCGGCCGAACTGATGTGGATAAACCTCGGAGGGAACATCCCGAAAGTAACCAGTTGCGGCATCATGGGTAACCCGCTCTTCAACTGCTTTCCGGAAAACATCGATGCCCTGCCGCCGGGATGGAGAGGCGTCAACGAAGAATACGATTTTAAAAAAGACGAAAGTATCGTTTACGTCCTAGGGATGAGGGGAGGTCCTCCCGGCTCGCTGGCATTCCAGAGCACCGACTTCAGCCCGGGGCGATACCGGACACTCCAGAAGAGCGGTAGCGGCGGCATGGCGAAACGCCTCGGCAAAGAAGGCATACCGGGCCCGCACAACTGGCTGGAATACCAGGTCCCTTCGTTGTGGGCAGGCAGGGAAGGCGGCTACAATTTCATCATCCTTCCGGAAATGGCGCAGCACCTGTATGAAGCCGGATTCAAGTCTAAAGATGAAGTGTACCAGTGGCTGTACGAGTCAAGTTTCATGCCTTTCAGCGAATACCGGAAACACGCCTCACCCGATTTTCGGACAGGTGGGTGGAGGGGAGTGGAAAAAACTTCCGGGAGACCCTGGAAGGAGCTTCCGGATGACTTTATGGTGCCGGCCGTCAACGACCCGTATGAGAACTGCATCATCGTCGCCGGCGGCGGTGAAGAGACGTCCCACTGGATGAACGGAAGAACACCCAATGCCGACCCGGCATACGGAATCGATGCCTGGCGATAGCGGTTACCAGGGGAAGAAATCGGGAGGTTTATTGAACAACCCTTCGATAAAGGGTACAATACGTAAACTTCAGGAATACCGATTCCGGCGATACGGGAGGTGATATAGTGAAATCAGAACGTTCAGAGGAACTGAAAGACCTGATGACGGCGGCAACGAACATGAATTTCCCGATGAAGCTGCGAACCGACGCCACGCAATCGATTGCGGCGATGGGGACACACGAGGCTTTACTGGCATTGCTGGAGATGGCGGGAAACGACCAGCTTTCGAAGAAAGAACGGGAACTTATCATTAAGCTCGCCTCGAACCTTATCAAAGCGGGGCATTAGACAAGGACAGGGACCGAGATTATTGGTACTACCCGAGTTTTCGTTAATTTATCGATATTGCCACGGTTCGTCCCGATTCTAATGCGGGATGAAGACACCTGTTGACGGCGAAACTCGCAATAACGCTTTGACAGGCATTTTCAACAGAACCGGAATGTTTAGTCCTGTGCCCCTGTTTCTTCGTTTTTCAATGACAGGCCGTTACGGCTGCTGCCAGCCCGGAGCAGAACGGTCGGCAAACCATTGACGGGATGGGCGTAAACGCAATCGTTCGTTCCGTATACTTCCCTGATATTTTCCGGTGTTATCACTTCCCAGGGTGTTCCCTGAGCATGGAGGACACCGTTTTTTATCAGCGCCAGCCGGTCGCAGTACTGAGCCGCCAGATTCAAATCGTGGAGGGTTATTACCACCGTCAGGTGGTTCCGGGTACAAAGACTTTTAATCAGGTCAAGAACATCGAGCTGGTGGCTGATATCGAGGTTGGCGGTCGGTTCATCGAGGAGAATCAGTTCCGGCTGCTGGGCGAGCACCCGGGAAATGACGATTCGCTGGATTTCACCGCCGGAGAGTTCGCCGATTCTCCGTTCGGCAAATTTGAGGGTCGAGGTTCTCTCCATCGCCTCGTAGGTTATCCGGATATCCTCTTCGCTCTCGTAACTGAGCATTCCCATGTGGGGGTTTCTCCCCATCAGGACAATCTCGAAAGCAGTGAACGAACTGGGGAGTATTGGCGTCTGGGGGACAACCCCCATGAGTCGGGCAAGGTCCGAGCGCCGGATTTTCTTGATGTCCTGGTTTTCGAGAAAGACATGCCCCGATTTCAAGGGCAGGATATTGCTGGCGGCTTTAATCAGGGTCGATTTCCCGGAACCGTTCGGCCCGATAAGCCCCACCATTTCACCTTTATCGACACTGAACGAGAGGTCATGGATAACGGTTGTGTGCCCGTACGCCAGTGTCAGATTATGTATTTCTAGAATAGCCATGCGCTCAGTTAGTCCTTAAAAATAGACGATACCTTTTCTGCGTTTCAGGAGGTAAAGGAAGAAGGGTACGCCGCAGAAGGCGGTGATGATGCCGATGGGAATTTCAGTCGGCGCCATGATGGTGCGGGCGAGGATATCGGCGGTAATCATGAAGATGGCTCCGCACAACACCGAAAGAGGGAGCAGGAAGCGGTGGTCCGGCCCCCAGATAAGGCGAACAGCGTGGGGGACGATGATGCCGACGAAGCCGATAGTACCGACGAACGAAACCGCCGCAGCGGTAATAAGGGTTGAAGCGGCCAGGAGTATCAGCTTGGTGCGTTCGACATTGACGCCGAGTTGCCTTGCCTGGTCTTCATCGAGCTGCATGATATTGAGCGAACGGCTGTGGAGGAGAATCACGACAATACCGACGCCGATGTACGGTAGCACCGCCAGCACCTCCGACCATTTACCGAGAGCGAAGCTGCCCATCACCCAGAAGAGAATCCCGTGGACTTTATCGCCGGCCATGAGGATAAGGTACGAAAAGCCGGAGTTAAACAGGGCCGCCAGGGCAACACCGGCGAGAATCAGGGTAGTAACCGGGACGGTCTTGCCGACCCTTGCCAGAGTATAGACGATAACGACGCTGATGATTGCTCCGGAAAAAGCAAATACCGGGATGACACCGAATCCCATAGTGTTGAACTGAAAGGGCAGGAGAAACCCGATAATCGCTCCGAGGGCAGCTCCCTGGGCGGCACCGATAAGGTACGGGTCAGCGAGAGGGTTACGGAACAATCCCTGATAGGTGGCACCTGAGACGCCGAGGGCTGCTCCGACGAGGGCGGAAAGAACAATCCGGGGCAGTCGAATATTCAGGATGATGAGTTCGGCGGTATCAGACCAGTTCGGCGTGAATTCGACGAAGGGTAACTTCGAAAGGAGTATTTTAATGGTCGAGAGGAAGGGAACATTGACGCTGCCGATAGTGGTGGCAATAACCACCACTATCAGGGCAGCAATCGTTAATCCGATGACAGCATAAACCCGGCTTCGCCAGTGCGGGCGCAGCTTTTTAACCTGTTCGCTGTGGACTGTTTCCGGATTGTTCGACGACATACGTTTCTCTGTTTCGCTTTTTTCAGTATACCTTGTTTAGTTGAAAAGTTCAGGATGAATCATTTTCGCAATTGCTTCGAAGCCGTCAATGAGGCGTTCGCTGGCCCGGCCGGTAAGGTCGGTATTAACTTCGTAGATTCGGTTATTAACGCGGGCGTCGCAACCGGCCAGCAATTCTTCGGTTTGAGCGAAAGTTAAGGGGGCATCGGCGCCTTCTCCCATACCGGTACCGGCAATAATGACCTGGGGATTGGATTCGACGAGAGTTTCGATGGATATCATCGGGTAGCCGGCTTCGGTGTTGAAGGGATTGATACCGCCGGAGCGGACTATCATTTCATCGATGAGGGTACCGCTGCCGACAGTCATGAGCGGTTCATGCCACATGACGTAGAAGACCCGGAGTTTTTCTGCTTCGGTTAACTTGGCGGTTTCATCGGTAATCGCTTTGATACGGGCGGACATGCTGTCGACAATCTCGGCGGCTCTCTGCCCGGTTCCGGTAGCCGTGCCAATCAGGTGAATAGAATCGAGCACCTGGTTGATGGTGCGCGGATCGACAACAATGACCGTTTGTCCGAGGGCTTCCAGCGCAGGAAGGATTTCGCTTACCTGAATATTGGAGGCGAAGATGACATCGGGTTGCGCAGCGACAATTCTCTCCACGTCAGCGTTGGAGAATCCGCCTATTTTTGGCTTATCGAGGGCGGCGGCGGGATAATCGCAGTAATCCGAAACGCCGACAATCTTATCGCCAAGACCGAGCGAGAAAAGAATCTCGGTATTGCTCGGAGACAGAGAGACGATTCTCTCGGGGATTTTTTCGAGGGTGATAACCCGATTTTCGTAATCGGTAATAACGATTGAAGAGGGAGTTTCTTCCGGTTCTTCCTTTTCTGTGGTAGAAGTACAGCCGGAAAGAATACCAACCGACAGGATTATCGACAGGATTAGCCCTGCCAGTCCCCATAACCTGGTTTTCATGGATAGTTCTCCTTTTTTTATTTTAGAACGAAGCCCGCGGGTTACGGGGATTTCCAGTCAATAAAAATTCCTGCCTCTCCCCCGCGGAGAATGCAGGTTTCTCAGGGGAAGGCGTTCTGGCTTTCCCGGTTTTCGGGATTACAGTGGCGCGGCCGCGCCGGATTTGCAC
>CAYXEG010000179.1:0-5682 GCA_964463875.1 uncultured Dehalococcoidales bacterium | reverse complement strand
TCGGATGGGTTTAAATTTCAAAAATAATTTTAACTTTATTTGCTGTAACATCTACCGCTCCCTTGTTAAAATCAAATAACGTTATTTTTCCAATATTTTCATCTCTTTAAAGTTGTTTCTAAAAATAACAGCTTGTAACCTTATTACGGCCGGTTTTCATGATTTTTACGACCAAATTTAGACCACATTTCGTCATGTCCACTTCTAAGGTAAAACTCAGATTGCAAATGTTTTTTCCTGTTACTCTCCTTTTATTGTTACCTTACTCAAAAACCCTCCTATAAGGTCGGGAAATGTTTATTCTGTAAGTATAAGTATCAAATAATTAGAAAAGTGTTAGAATCATAACATTGCAAATTAGTGAAGTAAACTGACTTTTCCCCACTTTTCTTCTCATAACCTATTGGATTTTTTTATCAGGTAGAGTATCCTGCTATCGTTTGATAAGAACAAACTCCATCTCTTTTCAAGAACATAAAGTACAGTAAGAGCTGGTCGAAAGTCAGGAATTTTGACTGTGAGGCAGGGTATCCCCTGTTTCCAAATGAGAGGCCTGGACTTATTACTGTTTTCACGATATTTTTCTCATTTGGTCCAGTGCTGGCCGATGAGTATCATGTCAAGAATGTTGGTCGCCCCGTCTCCGTTAACGTCCCGGTCTTCGGAAAGCTTGACGATGGTAATCGTAACATCCCGGTAATCGCTCAATTCCCCGTCGGTCACTTCGAAACGGACCGTATAGACTCCCGCCTGGTCATATCGCGGCCTCCGGGAAAACGTGGCTGTCTCAGCATCGAATTGGGCCCCTTCCGGCAGGTTGTGAGCGGAATAGGTCAGCGTATCACCGACCGGGTCATGTGCCGATACAGAAAATTCAAGAAGCTCATTCTCATTGGCCGGCTTCGCCTCTATTTCGTTCAGGACCGGCGGAGTGTTCGCTATTGCCACTACTTTAGCTATTAAACATCTTCCGGAAAGTCAAGGTGTTTTAGTTGCAGCTATCTGTACCACCGTTATTCTCCTTATATTCTCGGAAACCGTACCAAAAACAATAGCTACCCAACATTCTGAAAAATTATCGTTAACCTTTGCCCAATCGCTAAGGATGCTATCCTGGTTATTATCCCCTCTAGTCATCATATTGAGCGGGATAGCCACGTTCTTCCGCAAGTTAATGAGTGGTAATTCCATACCTAAAACTTTCTTTAGTGTCAATGAAATTCTTACAATGATATGCGCTGGACAGCAGGAGGGTGAAGTAAAGGAATCCGAAGCTGAATTACTCCATGATGTTTTTGATTTTTTCAACCTTACTGTGCGAGAGGTTATGGTTCCTCGCCCTGATACAGATGCTATTGAACGTGGTTCTACCTTAGCTGATTTTCGAAGTCTTTTTATAAAAGAAACCGCTGAATACCCCTCAGCTTGCTGGGGGGATGAAAGCGGCAATTTACGAGGGGGAATGAGGTACTTGCGGAAAGCGGAAATAATTCGTCGATTTATCGAATACCAGGCACATGAAGATGAAACGATACAGCTATATATGTTTGACTAGCAATGATGCCCCCCCTGCTTGCTGAGGGGTTATTCACTAGAAACAAGGCTACTATCAGAAGCATGATAACAAATATTCCCTGACTTTTTACATTATAGTAATCACTGAAGGAATCCTGAACCGACCCGAGCAGAAAATATCCACTGAGCACGACAATCATCGGCAGAATAAAACCGAGGAAACCCAATAAACGACGTTTCCAAATTTGTGACATCAGAATCGGTTATCAATCCCTTTTCAGCGTTACTGTTTTCGAACGCCTTTTAGCATGTGTAGATTACTACGCGGTATCATTGTTCTCTTTTAAGTTTTCGATTTTTTTGTTCTTCGATGATTGCCTGTTCTTTGGCTGAAGTATTTTCCCGCCTCGCCTTATCTCTGGCAAGCTGTTTTATTTCCTCGGCGGCACGTTTCTTTGCTTCTTTTTCTTTCCTTGCAGCCGACTCTTTTGCAATCGTCTGTTCCCTTACAAGGGTATCATTTCTTCTAGCCTGGTCCCTGACTGCTTGTTTAGCTTCCTCTAAAGCCCGTTTATCCTCGTTTGTCATTGTACTTATACCTGACATTTATCGTTATTTTAAGTATCTTGTATGTATTCAAGTTACCCATTTTCTTTTTCTTTTCCTGATTCTGTGACTACTACTCCAGGTAACCTCTCAGTTTTCGCGAGCGGCTAGGGTGCCGCAGTTTCCTGATTGCTTTTGCCTCTATCTGGCGGATACGTTCTCTCGTCAAGCTGAATTCCTTCCCCACTTCTTCAAGTGTCCGGCTCTGTCCGTCACCAAGGCCAAATCGCAACACGAGTATCCTCTGTTCGCGAGGGGTGAGCTCAGATAATACTTCGGTGATTTTCTCTTTGAGCAGATGGTCGGAAACGGTATCAATCAGAGGAGCTGTATTCCGGTCCTCGATAAAGTCTATCAGATGGGTATCTCCTTCTTCACCGATAGGTAACTCAAGGGAAACGGGATAGCGGGCTGAATTCAATATCATTTCAACCTTTTCTACCCTCATGTTCGCTTTCGTTCCGATTTCCTCTACGGTCGGATCCCGCCCGTACTCCTGTACAAAATTACGTCTTACTGTCAGCAGTTGTCGAATGGCATCGACCATATGAACCGGGACTCGAATGGTACGCGCCTGGTCGGCGGTTGCCCGGGTAATCCCCTGACGTATCCACCAGGTAGCATAGGTACTGAACTTGAAACCCCGGTGATGATTAAATTTGTCAACGGCTCTAATCAGGCCGATGTTACCTTCCTGAATGAGGTCAAGCAGGTTCATTCCCTGGCCGATGTTTTTCTTGGCGATGCTGACGACAAGACGCAGATTAGCTTCGATAAGATGCTCTTTTGCCTTTTCAGCATCACGTTCGATATTTTCGATGAACTCTTCTACTGATTTTTTATTTTGGGCCAATGAGTTCACCGTGTATTCCTGTGTCGTGAAATCTTCGAGTTCGGCTGTAGATACACTCCGGTCAATTCCGGTGAAGATTACTCCGGGCAATAATTCATAATTCAAGGATAAGTTTAAAAGAAGGCGCTCAGTTTCACCTACAGATATTTCCAGTTTTACAGCGATGTTCTCAACTATATTTTGGTCGAGCACATCGTCAATACTGCTCCGTAGTCTGGCGTCTGACGCACTTAGAATAAAGCTTTCGGTAGCCGGTAAATCAAGCTGTCCCCGAAGAAGCCGGATAAGTGTCGCTGCTTTGGCGATTTCTCCCGACAGGGTGAGTACTACTTGAGAAGGTGAGGGTAATTCTCCGTATTGTTTCAGATATTTCTTCTCAATTCCCTTGAGGTGCTTCGCTATTTCTATCTTCCTGGCAAGGTATTTTTCTTCGACTGCATTTAGAAGACTTACTTTTCCGATATCGTGAAGATATTGACGGACAGGGTCACTTATGGGAGCAAAACCATCGGTTTCTGATGATTCGGTTGTCGAGGTTGAGCTTTCGGTCTCGAAATCTCCCGGGAAGGTAACCGGTGAAGGTAAAACTTCTTCTCTGTCATCGTCAGTAGTATACTCCTCTGAGTTTACAAAACGGACTAAATCCATTTGTCCTCCTTTACCCGGATGGTATCCGGGAATAAGGTATACATCGGTGCCGCACTATCTCGGGCGACTATCAAATGATGAACGTAGACAGGTGAATGATTCCAAGCAGAGATAAAAGTACGAGAGTGTTCGATACGGCGACGCCTGAAGCTATTGCCAGTAATGCCCGCCACTGTTTCGCTCCCATCATCCAACTCAGTGAAGTTGCTCCGTACACACCAATTGTTGGAAATGGAATAGCCATTACCATCGCAAGGCCAACGAGGCCAAATCTTCTGATAAACGGGGAGTCCCCTTTTCTTCTCGCTTTTTCAAGGAATTTGTCAATAAAAGCAAATCTGTTAAGTATTCTGTTGCGTGAAAAGTTTAATAAATACCAGACACCCAGAAAAACGGCTATCGAGTAAGCAGTAGCGATTGCGAAAACAATACCCGGATGAATACCGAATAATAACAACTAGACTCCTTTTTTTAAGTGGGGGGCTTTACAAGTTCTCAATATGTATCGAGAATATGTCGCCAGGTATATTCTTACCAACCTTTGAACGCGCACCTGCATTTCATGGTCAAGGGTTGGTAATTCAATCTCCTGGTAAAGCAAACGCAAAATATTTCTCCGGTTTATGAAACCGGAGAAAATACCCTGTTCATGCTAATAGCGGCTTTGTCTGCCTCGTCCGTAACCACTGTCTCTTCTATTTCCGTAAGACCCACCGCTTCTGGTGTCGGTACGTGCCCGGGCTTCATTCACGACAATCGTTCTTTCGTTTAGCGTTTTACCGTTGATTCCGGCTATTGCCGCTCTGCCTTCAGATACCGAGGCCATTTCAACAAAAGCGAATCCCTTTGGTGTTCCGGTGTCCCGGTCGGTTATCATGCTTATAGTCCCTACCTGCCCGTAACTCTCGAATTCCTTCCGCAAGTCCTGTTCGGTCGCCTGGTAAGATAAATTACCTACATAAATTTTCATAGTCTATCTCCTGTAATATTTCCTGTATTTGATGATCCGTGCACTGAGATTTCATCCTTCGTAAGTAAGGTCGATTTACCTTCGCCCGTTTGTTTCGTTGTCACTATTGATATGAGACAAAAAAAGTAAATGTACATCACCAGAATAAAAAGAATGGTACCGCACGTAGGGACAAGCTTCCGGTATGCATAAACCGAATAATTCCAAGCAATGCATACCGGAGAAGTTGTTAAACTGATTTAGACGGTCTGTCTGACTTTTTTGTAGCAGTCGCTGCAATATACCGGCCTGCTATCGCGTGGTTCAAAGGGAACTTGTGTCTCTTTACCACATTCGGCGCATACGACATTGAACATCTGACGACTGGAACCGTAATTACCGGTTCCATTGCGATTCGATTTTCTTGCTCGCCGACAATCGGGGCAGCGTTTAGGTTCGTTGGTGAAGCTTTTAGACTGGAAGAATTCCTGTTCTTCAGCGCCGAAAGTAAAGGTGGCTCCGCAATCGGAGCACTGGAGAGATTTGTCCTGAAAAGCCATTTGATGACCTCCTCTTTAAAGATTTTAATTCGAGTCCGGTCACCCAATACAAATTTGGTCTGAATTGATTGCTGTTAGAAGACTGCAATAACCTAACTTAAACTAATTAAATTAAATTATATATCATCACGAAGCCTTTTGTCAAATAGTGAATTTCATCAGTATAACTTCACGGTAAGTTATTATTTACCAGTACCAGAAGGTACCGGAAAGGAGGTCATAAGGTTGTTGAGTTTAATGATGTTACGAAATCGAGCGATTTTGACTAATAATGTCTTTTTAGTCCAACTATATATCTTGGTTATTGGTTTAAGTAACGAAAAAGCAAATTGTGATCTATTGCTACATTCCATATTCAGGGTGTGAGAAATACTCCTGTTGATTTCATGGTATAATATTGCATCATATGATAGGAAAAGTTACGTAATTTATGAACAAACAGCAGCACCCGATTATTGAAACAGAACGCCTCAGACTCTGACCGTTCACTTTAGATGATGCTGCGGATGTACAGAGACTTGCAGGAGACAGAGATGTGGCATCTACTGTAT
>CAYXEG010000178.1:1750-5700 GCA_964463875.1 uncultured Dehalococcoidales bacterium | reverse complement strand
CCGGCCAGTATCAGTACCGGTCCTTTAATTGCCTCGACAGCTTCTCTCTGCGCCGGATTGAGCTTTGACAGGATTTCTTCCATGCAACCTGTATTATACCATCTCAGGCTATTTTTTATAAGTCGGTTTACCATCGGAATACCGGTGAAAAGCAACATCATGCGATACCTTTTCGGCTTCTTTCGCAGTTTCCCTCACTTTCCAACCGACTGCTTCAGGGGAAAAAGTCCCCTTTGTCATTCCGGTAAAAAATACCCTCATGTACATTGTTTCAATCTTTTTCCGGTGATACAATCGTTATACACTTCCGAACAGAAAAAGAGAGGTTCGCTCCATTGAATAACAACAATCCGGCGGGAACGCAGGCGGGGAACAGTTTTTCGGACCGTATAGCCGACGTTCCCCGCTCATTTATCAGGGAAATACTCAAGGTGACCATCGACCCGTCGATAATCTCCTTCGCCGGAGGCCTGCCGAATCGAGACCTTTTCCCGGTGAAAGAACTGAAACTGGCTACGGAAAGAGTCCTCGACCGGTACGGGACGGACATATTTCAATACAGCACCTCCGAGGGCTTCGCGGAACTGAGAGGCTGGATATCCCGACGTTACCGGGAAAAGAGAAATCTCGAAATCCCGGCCGACGATATCCTGATAACGAACGGCTCGCAGCAGGGGCTCGATTTACTCGGTAAAATCTACATCAACGAAAATGACCCGGTTGTCATCGAAGAACCCGGTTACCTCGGGGCAATCCAGGCATTCTCGATTTTCAGGCCGGCATTTAAAACCGTGCCGGTAAACGACGAAGGAATGGATATCGAACGCCTGAAACAGGTCATGAAAACATGCAGTCCGAAACTCGTCTATAGCGTCCCTAATTTCCAGAATCCTGCCGGTATCTCCTACTCGGAGGAGAACCGGAGGGACATCGCCCGTATCCTGGAAGGAACCCGGACGCTACTCATCGAAGACGACCCGTACGGCGATTTACGGTATGCGGGAAATCCTCTTACCTCATTCAAAACCCTCCTGCCGGATAACGCCATTCTCCTCGGTTCGTTCTCCAAGACGGTCGTGCCGGGTTTTCGCCTCGGCTGGATTGCCGCTAAACCGGCAATAATGGAGAAACTGATTATCGCCAAGCAGGCTTCCGACCTGCATACCAACCAGTTCATGCAGTACATCATCTGCCAGTACCTGAAAGATAACGATATCGATACTCACATCGAAAAGATAAAGAAAGCCTATGGGAACCAGCTCGAAGCCATGGCGGAAAGTATCGATACCTTCTTTCCCGCCGGCGTCACCCGCACTCATCCCCGGGGAGGCATGTTCATCTGGGCGGAGCTGCCGCCAAGCATGTCCGCCCGGGCACTGCTCGACATCGCCATCAAGGATAAAGTCATCTTCGTCCCTGGCGACCCTTTTTACGTTAACCGGCAGGATACAAACACGATGCGGTTGAATTTTTCATGCAGCAGCGAAGAGGTTATCCGGGACGGCATCGAACGACTGGGAAAAGCGATTCACCGGATGATAACGACTATCAAGCCCTAACCTTTACAATTTGTAATTCGACGGGATAATCAATAATACATGAATAATGACGAAAGAATCGACGGATTGTACTCACTGGCCGATGAGTTACGGTCGATTGCCAATCTCGGTCTGACGTATGCGCGGGACAGATTCGAGAGAGAACGTAACGAACAGGTGCTGGCTGCTTCTGCAAGGCTCATCGCCCTCCTTGAAAACCGGCCTTCGCCCGAGGTACTCCAGGTTTACCGGGACAATACCGGATACAGAACCCCGCTCATCGGGGCGGAAGCGGCCGTTTTCCGCAATGGGAAGATACTCCTGATTCAGCGCCATGACGACCGGTTATGGGCGGTACCCGGCGGCGCCGTCGAAATCGGAGAGACCCTGGCGAACACTGCCCTGAGAGAACTCGAAGAAGAAACCGGGCTTACCGGGACGATTATCCGTTTACTGGGCATCTTCGATTCCCGCATCTGGAGAAGCCAGGTAAAATCGCATATGTTTCACGTTATCTTCCAGGTCGATTCCCCCCGGGAAGAACCGGCGGTCACGGAAGAAGCCCTCGATTTCGGCTTTTTCCCACCGGACAACCTGCCTCCGCTCTCGCCCGGGCATGATACCAGAGTGCCCTTCCTGTTCGAACTCGTGGAAGAGAAACATCCCGTACCTTTTTTCGATAACGCCCGGATATCTCCGTAGTGAAAACCAGGGGAATTACCTGTATACTGTTCATACAAGAATCCGGTGAGTAAAGCTTATCGGACCCGATTCGTAAGGAGCCGTCATGAAAAGAAACATTCTCATTGTCTATTATTCCCACTCCGGGAATACCCGGGAAATCGCCGAAACAATCCACCGGGAAGTAGGGGGTATGTTGGCCGAACTCCAGCCGGTAACACCGTATCCGACCGATTACGATGAAGTCGTCCGGCAGGCGGTGAAGGAAATCAGGGCAGGCTACACCCCGCCGCTGAAAGCCGGTGTTCCCGATACGGCAGCCTTCGACACTGTCTTCGTCGGTTCGCCGAACTGGATTCGGACGGTCACCCCGCCGGTCGTTTCCTTCCTCAAGGAACACAACCTCCCGGGCAAGACGGTTATCCCTTTCTGCTCGCACGGCGGCGGAGGCGAGGAGAACGTGCTGAAGGATATCGGAAAGCACTGTCCCGATTCGACGGTTTTACCGGGCATTGCCATACTTGAAAACGGCGATGCATCGACGAGAGAAACGATTGCCGGGTGGCTGAAAATGATAAAGGTAGTAGAGTAACTAATCTAAGGAAAACCGGATGAATGTACTATATCCGCCAAAACTCAAACATGGAGACGAAATCCGGGTTATCGCGCCCTCACGTTCGTTGTCGATAATAGCCGAATCGGTGACAGAAATTGCCGACAGACGATTCGCTCAACTGGGCATGAAGCTTTCATTCGGCAGGTATGTTAACGAGTGTGATGAATTTGGCTCAAGCCCGATTGATTCTCGCCTGGATGACTTTCACGATGCTTTCAGAAATCCGGAAGTTAAAGCCATACTCACTGTTATCGGCGGCTATAACAGCAATCAACTGCTGCGGTATCTCGACTGGGACCTGATAAAGAACAATCCAAAGATATTCTGCGGGTTCTCCGATATTACTGCCCTGCACAATGCTATCTTCGCTAAAACCGGGCTCGTCACCTATTCAGGGCCTCATTACAGCACGTTCTGGCAGGAATTGTATTTCGATTACACGCTCGAATATTTCATGAAATGTCTTTTCGATGATAAATCGGTTGTGGTAAATCCGAGCCTGAAATGGAGTGACGACAAATGGTTCAGAGACCAGCAAAATCGACGGCTGATTGATAATGACGGATACTGGATTTTCAACGGCGGTAGAGCAGAGGGGAGAATAATCGGCGGCAACCTGTGCACCCTGAACCTGCTGCAGGGTACTCAATATTTCCCCGGCCTGGCCGATTCGGTTCTGTTCATCGAGGACGATGATGAATCGCAAGCCCATACCTTCGACCGGGATTTACAGTCATTGACTCATCTGCCCGACTTTGAGAAAGTCAGAGGCATCGTCATCGGCCGATTTCAAAAAAGCAGTAATGTTATGCGAGAAACACTGACGAAAATCATCAAGACAAAAAGGGAACTCGATACCCTCCCGGTCATCGGAAACGCCGATTTCGGCCATACCGACCCGAAAATCACCTTTCCGGTCGGCGGCCTTGTCTCGCTGGGAGCCTCGGAAGGTTCGGTGAAACTGGTAATCAAGAAACACTAATAACAATCCTGTTTCTAAATGGATCGAGAATGCGAAGGTTGCAGGTTATGTTTTCAGTGAAACTTTTCACCCTCTTCTTCGACGAGTCTAATAAAGTGGCCTGATTCAGCTTCTGTACTAAGCCTGATCTTTT
>CAYXEG010000178.1:0-1740 GCA_964463875.1 uncultured Dehalococcoidales bacterium | reverse complement strand
CATTCAGCTTACCGCACTTTTTCCCGAGTCTCGTCTGGCTTATCGTCATAATCGATGCCAGATCAATAACCCCATGAGAATCCAGTCCGCTTTCCTCCGGAGTAAAAAAGACCAGGAATGGATACGGCTTATTCGGAGCGGTCGTCAAAGAAGCAATAATAGTATTCGGGCTGAATTCGTTACCGGTATCGTTTTGAATAATCAGCGCCGGTCTGACACCGGACTGTTCACTGCCTTTGCCGGAGCCCCAGTCGACCCAGTATATCTCACCCCTTTTTACCATTAAGGCGCCACCTCCCGAGCAGCTTCTTCAGCTATCGAAGCAAACTCCCGGTGTTCCTCAGCCATCGCTTTATATCCTTCAGCTAACAGTTCCTTTTTTCTTCGTTGTATCATATCAGCCAGACATTCCGATATCAGTTGGCTGCGACTGATTTTTTTCTCCTCAGCTATCTCATCTGCCTCATCAACAATATGTTTGGGAACTGATGCCGATAACCGTACCATTCTCGTTACCATTCTTCGTTCTCCATCAGTAATATGTTTTCTGGTGTATGCACTCTATTATGCATTATTAGTATGCATCATGAAGATGCACAAGTCAACCGGTTAGCACCGGCTTTATTACCAAGAACCTGGACGCTTTTTTAGATAAACAGGTTCTTTTTAAAATGTCACTTGTGTGATATCGTAATATCGTAATTCCTTGAAGAGGTGAGATGAGTAAAAACACTCTTATCCGAAATATTGAGGCGTACGTCAGAAAACTTATGGAACCGGCAAACGGCACCCTGACAATCGCTCACGATTTCAGGCACGTCGAGAGGGTGCGAAATAACGCTCTGATGATTGCCGAAGTCGAGGCTTTTCAGGATAGAGACCTGGTCGAACCGGCGGCGCTGCTCCATGATATCGGTCTTAGTCAACTGAAAGACGGGGAATCGAGGATGAATCACGGCCCCCTCGGGGCGGTCATGGCAAAAGCGTTTTTACAAGAGAACTCCGAATTTATGCCGGAGCAAATCGACCGTATTGCCGAAGCGATTCACTATCATAGCCTGCACCCGCTACAGGTAACTGAGCATCTGCAATCCCTCAGAGGAAACGGTAAACTGATAGAAATCGTTCGCGATGCCGACGCCCTCGACGGACTCGGGGCAATCGGTATCGCCAGAGCCTTCATGTCGCACTACTACCTCCCGGAATACCTCGCCGGCAACGTGAAAGGGATTGACTGGGGGTTGTCTGCGCATGAATTCAGGGACAGGTTCGGTGACGGTGTCGGTGTACCTCGGCCTCCGGTCACTAACGTCATCGACCAGATAAACCAGCAGATTCGTACGTACGAATATTTTCATACGGGGGCTGCCCGGGAAATGGCAGAACCTCTCGTGCAATACATGAAAGATTTCATCCTCCAACTCGAAAAAGAGGTCAATCACGGAGAAGGGTAACCAACCATGCAGATAATCCAAATCACCTCGAACGATACGAAGTATTATGACCGGATGGCCGAACTGCTCATCGAAGGGTTCAGGGATTCCGGAACGCCTTCGTGGCGGGATATGGGGTCGGCAATGCAGGAAGTCCGGGAAGACCTTCAGGACGGCCGTATCTGTTTCCTGGCGGCAGATGACAGGGACGACGTTCTTGGCTGGATAGGCGGCATCAGGCATTATGACGGGTACGCCTGGGAACTGCACCCGCTCGTCGTTAAACCCGGACTTCAGCGTCAGGGAA
>CAYXEG010000177.1:0-5711 GCA_964463875.1 uncultured Dehalococcoidales bacterium | reverse complement strand
CAATAATGCTGATAGCGACACTACTACGAAAAGAGTAACTATTATGAAGACAGACAGGAAGATATTTACGGTATTCTTAACCATAATACTCATTATAAGCATGTCGATAGCGGGCTGCCGGTCGGGTGATGTATCAGGCCTTTCCGAGGAAACCGGGGAAGTTGTTTCAACGGAAGGCGATGAACAGACGGAATCAACCGGTTTTTCCCGAGATGGGATGAGGCCTGAGTCTCCTGACGGGATGACGTTTAACGAGACACCTCCCGGCAGAATGCCGCCCGGTGGTGAACCTCCCGAGGGGATGGGGTAGCGAAGGCTCGAATGGCGGAATTCGCGAGTCCAATCTTTCGGAACAGACCGTTTCCGGGGACATACTGGTCGATGCTATTTCAGAGCTGGTAATGACGATTTCCGGTTCTTCTTCCTATACGGGGGCAATCAATTCTGACGGAGACTTAGCGGCATCTCTTATCGCTGCAATTGATGCTTCGAGTACCTGGATACTGACCGGTGACAGCTATATTACCGGATTCGAAGGAAGTATGGATACTATCGTCACCAACGGCTATACACTCTATGTTAATGGAATTGCAGTAAACTAAGAACCTTCCAAATTTTCACTACATGAAGAAAAACAGGCCTCTATTCCAAAGACTCTCTGACTTTTCGCTTTCTTTTTCTTGTCCTGAATATTTTCTGGCTACCGTGAAAAATTAGTAGGTAGAGTCAATTTAAGATACTTGACTTTATCAGAATCAATATTCATAAATGACTAATACGAAATTGTATGTCATGAATTCGCTTGAAAATTAGTATCATCAATGATAATTCAGTTTAAAGATAATACATAAAAAACATATTTGATGCAACCTTGCACGATTGTGCAGCGTATTAGTTTGCTTGTTTGAATAGACAACATAACGATGTTATCTTATGGTGCAGAAGAGCGTGGAAAGAAAGGTTGATGAAGTAAAAGAAAACCGGGGTTTTTACTGAAGCTGGTACCGAATCAATTGGATGAATCAGAGTCTTGATTATATAAGTTCGGCAGAGGATGCTTAAAAAGAACCCAAATCTACTATGTTGGTGGTTTGACAATGGATATTAAGAAACAATTTCTCTATAAACCGATTGATGCTGAGGCAATCAATACTTTTTACCTGTCATTAAATGACGAAAAGAAATATTTATCTAATCCTGCACAAGCTGATATTGAATTTGCAATAGGAATATTTTTAGATTCGAACCTTATTGCAGTTGCGGGGATTAAACGACGATTAAAAGTATTCAGATTCAGTTTTCATATCATAAAAGAACAATATCAGGGTCTCGGATTAAGTAAACAATTGACCCAAAAACTAGCTGAACAGTGCACAAAAAACAACATTAGTTGCATTTTTGCTTCAGTAGATTGCACAAATGAGAACGCAATGGTTTCGGGACAAAAGTATGGGTATCAGCTAATTTACAGCGATGGAGAAATGTCCCGGTTCATTTATCCTTTAGGTAGAAGAGGACAGATTGTAAAGGTTATCATTCCATATATTTGCCGGTTGATTTTCCCGATAATCAGGTTATTCTCCAGATGAGTATGTCTACATTATTTGCGACAAACGTATGATTCGTTAATTCGCCCGTATTCGCATAGGTGTTTTCTGAAAAAGAGATAAAGGTTATTTACGCTTTACTCCATCTGTTCCAATAGCTACAAATAGTCGTGATATTCCTGCACTCCTGCTCTGACTTCAGCGAATTATGGTAGTTTCTTTTTCGCTTCACTATTACTCTTTAGAGACGAATTACTATTTTTATGCCTGAGACTGTCAAAAATTAGCGGAAAAAACAGTAGGTAAAGTCAAGAAAAGTAACTTGACTTCACGATAATCAATATTCGTAACTGATAAATGTGGAATCAGGTACCTTAAGTCAGCTTAACAACTATACCGTCAAAGAATCCGCCTGAAATCATGAAACGAACCTGGTTTTCCACAGGGAGGTTACAGCCATGAAGATGAAGACCGTTATCATTTCGATGATGCTATCGATAGTAACGTTACTCTATCCGGTAGTACCGGTTTCAGCTTCTCCGGACTCTTTTTCACCGGTAGCAATCCATGGTGACAGCAGTACTGAGGTAAGCGCCTGTTCGTCTCTGCCTGAAATGATAGTAGAAGGCAATTCAATCCAGATAGCGAACGGTGACGATACGCCGGGTTCAGCGGACTATACTGATTTCGGCACTATACTGACCTACGGCGGCACGATAGACCGGACGTTTGTGATAAAAAACACCGGTGATGTTCCCCTGAATCTTACCGGGACACCGGAGGTGGTTGTCGACAATCCTCAGGATTTCCTGATCAAACTGCAACCGGTTAACCCGGTTCCGGCGGGCAGTCAGGTTATATTTACCATTCGTTTTCGGCCTGTAAAATCGGGGCTGCGTATGGCAACCGTGACCATTGCCAGCGATGACAGTGTCAACAATCCATATACCTTTGTGATTCAGGGTACCGGACCGGCAACGCCTGATATTGCAGTAGAGGGTAATTCCATTGAAATAGGGAACGGAGATACCACACCGGGTTTCGATGATGACACTAACTTCGGCAGTACGTGTTTAAACTATGAAACAATCGAACATACCTTCGTTCTTAAGAATAAGGGTGATTACCCGTTGCACGTTTTTTCTCCCGGGGTGACGGTAACCGGGTCAGGTTTTTTAGTTGTTTCCCGGCCTGTTTCGCCGGTAGCCTCCGGAAGTGAAACATCCTTTGTTATCCGGTTCAGCCCAGGGGAAAAGCCCGGCTTATATACGTCAGAGGTGAGTATACCATGCAATGACCCGGATGAAAATCCGTATAAGTTTACTATTCAAGGTATCAGCGAGGATTGCGTAGTCACTTTCAACGATCCGAATCTAGAAGCTGCAGTTCTCGAAGCTTTAGGAAAACCGTCAAGCCCCATCTATCAGACAGAATTATTATCGCTCGAGACTATACATGCTGAAGGTAGGGGAATCTCGGACTTAACAGGGCTTGAATACTGGAAGCCTTCGTTTTCTGTTAGTTTATATCTGGCAAACAACAATATAACTGATATATCGCCATTAACTGTCAAAGAATTTAATGATTTAGATTTGTCCAACAATTATATCAGTGATATTTCGCCATTAACCGGGAAAAACTTTTATTACTTAGATTTATCCGGTAATTACATCAGTGATATATCAGCCATTAATAATATTAATGTAGAATATGAATTATGTCTGTTTAACAATCAAATATGGGATATAACACCATTAGCCGACATACAACTTGCCATATTAGATTTATCAGGTAACCTGATAAGTGATATCTCCTCTTTACAAAACTCATATGTGCGTGAAATAAACCTATCGCATAATCAGATAACCGATATTTCCTCTCTGTGTCTAAGTCTAACGCTCCCACCTGGTCACTTCAAGCTCCAAAACCTGGATGTTTCTTATAACCAGATAAGCGACATTTCGCTATTAATCATCGGTGAGGATTTTTCTACTCTTGATATATCTAATAATTTTATTACGGATATTTCACCCCTGGTCGGGATGTACGGGCTGATCTCAGCGAATTGCGAAAATAATAATCTCAATCTTTCACTTGATTCAGTCACTGTTGATGATATACTTACTCTCCAAAGCCGCGGTGTCAGTATTTCATACTATCCGCAAAATGGTGTTGCTAAAAATAATATCCTGATTGCCAGCCTCATGGAAACACCAACCACGAAAGACCTGCTTGGCGTCTGGGAAAATTCGCCAACTGATGCTTTCGCAACAGGGAGCGATGGAACAATTCTTCACTACGATGGTACTTCATGGTCGCAGATGGAGAGCGGGACGACGGAAACCCTTCATTCTGTTTGGGGCAGTTCGGGAAATGATGTGTATGCAATCGGTAATAATGTAACTCTGCACTACGACGGCACTGCGTGGAGTTCAACAGATGATGGAGGTTCATGTATCTGGGGACGTGCGCCCAATGCTGTTTACGTAATGCGAGAAATAGGTCCAGATACCGGTGTGCTTATCACTGATGGTTTACCCTGGAGTTGTCGTTGTTATGATTTATGGGGGACTTCCGATGATGAGTTATTCACTGTCGGTCAATATTACAGTAACGCTATGCTGTATCACCCTTTTATTGCTTGTTATGACGGTAACGAATGGAGTGAAATATGGAAAGACCCGACTGAATCTCCCTATTATGATGGCTTGATGCACAGTGAAAAGTTATACGGTACCTGGGCCAGTTCATCTGATGATATTTATGCTTGCGGAACCATGCGGTCTATTCTTCACTATGATGGTGATACGTGGGCATGGCTTTCAATAACAGGCGATACGAACAGTATACGGCTGACTGATGTCTGGGGAGGCGCGCCGGGGAATGCCGTTTTCGTAGGGGGAAAAGGGACGATTCTTCACTACGTCGACGATACATTACTCAAAATCCCGGTTCCGACCACAGCGGGTTTGAATGATATCTGGGGAAGCTCGACCGACCATATGTTTGCGGTCGGGCAGAACGGGACAATTATCAGCCTTTCCCGTATTGCCATGCCCTATACCATTTCTGCCAGTGCCGGTCCCGGAGGAGATATCCTGCCATCCGGTGCTATAGCGGTCAGTGAAGGAGGAAGCCAATCTTTCGCTGTCAATCCTGCGACCGGGTATGAGATAGCCGATGTTCTGGTCGACGGGCTGTCCGTCGGCGTTGTATCAAACTACACGTTTAATGATGTTACTGAAAACCACACCATTTATGCATCATTCGTTTTATCATCCCAGCCTCAGCCGCCTGTGGCCATCGGTGCTGAGACCGATGTAACCGGGACAGTGATAACCGTTACCTTCGACAAGCCGATGGCGGACCCGGCCGGTAAACACAATCAGTTCAGTTACCGGGTTAACGGCGGCAGTCCTCAATCTTTTTCTGCGGCGGCCTCCGGCAGCAGTGAAACTGAAATTGTGCTGACTATCGGTGGTTCTGCGATAGTGTTTGATGATACGGTCACGATTTCGTATGCAGCCGGGGATGTTCAAGCGGTTGATACCAGCCTGCTTGAAAACTTTACCAACCAGCCGGTGACGAACAACGTTGCATCTAACGTGACGGTTATCAGGATAACCGCCCCGGATACGGTCCATTGCGGAGAGCAGTATTCCATCACTATTGCTGTCAAGCCGCATACCGATATTGCCGGAGTTCAGTTCACACTGCTGTACGACCCGGCGATGGTGAGTATCGATAGTGTTGAAGAAGGGGACCTGTTGAAGCAGGATGGGGCTGAAACGTATTTTACTGCCGGGACGAATGATACTGGTACCGGGCGAGTGGCCGGGGTAGCCGGGGTAATCATAACCCCGGGACAGATGGTATCGGAGACCGGCGTTTTTGCCAGCATCACCGTGACCGCGGGCAGTGAGGAAGGAACATGTGAGTTCAACTTGTCAGGAGTGATGGCCGGCGATATGATCGGCCAGACCGTCCCGGTCAGTACGGTTGATAAACAGGTACTGCAGACGATACAAAACCGGGCGCCGGTCCTGAACGAAATCGAGGCGAAATCGGCTAATGAGAATGAGCTTCTTGAGTTTTCTGTATCGGCACATGACCCGGACGGTGATACGCTGACCTATTCTGCTCACAATCTGCCTGAAGGGGCTC
>CAYXEG010000176.1:0-5786 GCA_964463875.1 uncultured Dehalococcoidales bacterium | reverse complement strand
GGTCGTGCCGGTCTTTTCCATCTCGTAGTCGATACTCCGGGCGACAATATCTCTCGGTGCAAGGTCGCCTTTTTCCGCATAATCCAGCATAAATGCCCGGCCTTCGGCGTTGCGGAGTATGCCGCCTTCGCCCCGAACCGCTTCCGAAATCAGGAAAGGGGTCACTCCTGTCAGCGACAGTGCCGTCGGATGAAACTGGTAGAACTCCATGTCAGCTATTTCCGCCCCGGCATCATAGGCCAGCGACAGCCCGTCACCGGTCGCAATATCCGAATTCGTGTTAAACTTGTAAAGCTGTCCGGCACCGCCGGTTGACAGAACCAGGTACCGGCAGGCGAATCGCTCGGTCGAACCGGTACGACAATCGACCACCTCGATTCCCTGGACTCTCCCTTTCTCAACAAGTATCTCGGTAGCCAGAGAATCCTCCAGCACCTGTATGCCCGAGTGCCGTATCAGGTTGCTCAGGGTAACTTCGATATGCTCGCCGGTGGCGTCGCCGCCGGCATGGAGAATCCGAGGCACGCTGTGGGCGGCTTCCCGGGTCAGGGTGATTTCTCCTTCGAGGGTATCGAAAGGAACGCCGAAATTGACCAGTTCGGTGATTCTGACCGGGGCTTCATCAACCAGTATCCTGACCGTTTCTTCATCGCACAGGCCGTCGCCCGCGGCTATGGTATCTTTGAAATGCAGGTCCGGTGAATCGTTCCGCCCGATTGCCGCGGCGATTCCTCCCTGGGCATGGCGGGTATTGCAGTCTTCGATACTGCCCTTCGTTATGACAAGTACCGAACCAAACTCCTTCGCCATCAGCCCCGTATATAAACCGGCGATACCGCTTCCGACAATAATGTAATCGTACTGCTTCATCGGACTGTTCTTGCTCATCTCTCAACCTTTCTCCAGGCCGCTTTCCCTTCTATGTACAGGTCTCCGCCGTAAATGTCATTGATAACCGTTACCGGAAAGTCCACCACTTCGATTCTCCGTACCGCCTCGGCTCCGAGGTCTTCCCAGGCTACTATCTCCGCTTTCTTTATGCTTCGTGATATCAGGGCACCGGTTCCTCCGACAGCCGCGAAATAGACCGCTTTATACCGGATAATCGATTCTTTTACCGCCGGTGACCGCATGCCTTTACCAATCATGCCTTTCAGCCCGTGTTCAAGAAGCAGTGGAGTATATCCGTCCATCCGCCCGCTCGTGGTCGGCCCGGCTGAACCCATCGCCCTGCCCGGAGGAGCCGGCGTCGGCCCCATGTAATAGATGGTCTGGCCCCGGATATCGAAAGGTAAAGGCTGGTTATTATCGAGCAGTTCCTTCATGCGTCGGTGAGCCGCGTCCCGGGCGACGTAGAGTTCACCGGAGAGAAGCACCCGGTCTCCTGATTTCAGCTTACCGATTACCTCGTCCGTGAGGGGAAGGTCAATCTTCTTCACCATTACAGCACCGCCTCCCGGTGTCGGGCGCTGTGGCACTGGAGATTGACAGCAACCGGCAGGCTGGCGATATGCGCCGGAAACGTCTCGACATGAACCGCCAGAGCGGTCGTTCTGCCTCCGAACCCCATCGGGCCGATTCCCAGGTCGTTAATCTTCTCCAGCAGCTCTCTTTCCAGAGCCGCGTTTTCCTCATCAGGGTTCGGTGTTCCGATTACCCGGGCCAGGGCTTTCTTGGCCAGCAGCATCGTCTGTTCGGCAGTTCCGCCGATACCTACTCCGACAATAAGCGGCGGGCACGGATTTCCTCCCGCTTCATTGACCGCTTTGACCACGAAATCAACTACCCCCTGCCGTCCGTTTGCCGGCAGCAGCATTCCCAGTTTCGCCATGTTTTCAGCGCCGCCGCCTTTCGGCATGACAGTGATTTTAAGTTTATCTCCCGGCACGATATCGGTATGTATCACTGCCGGCGTGTTATCACCGGTGTTTTTCCTTGCTGAATACGGCCGGGCGGCCATCGATTTCCGTAAAAACCCTTCTTTGTAACCACGGCGGACTCCCTCGTTAATTGCCGTGAAAAGGTCACCGCCGGTGATATGCACTTCCTGTCCCAGTTCCAGAAAAACCACTGCTGTTCCGGTGTCCTGGCACAGCGGGATGTTGTCGCTGGAAGCAATCGCGACGTTCTCGATTATCTGAACGAGAACGTCGCGGGCAGTTTCCGATTCTTCTGTTTTACAGGCCTGTTCGAGAGCGCGCCGTACATCCGGAGGCAAGGTAACGCAAGCCTCCCGAAATAGCCCGGAGACGGTCTCCGATATACTGTGACAGTCGATTTCTCTCATGCGGGATGGCTCTTACTCCGCCGCCGTACTATCAACACCCTCTACCAGGTACTTTTTCAATTCTATCATCATGCTTGGAATGTCAATCTTCATTGGACATCTGGCCTTGCATCGGCCGCACATCAGGCAACTGTAAGCAACCGATGCCGCTTTTTCGATGCTTTCGCTGATTATCGCTGCCCAGACGGCGCCGACGCCGGTGAAGTACTTATCGCCAAACTTGCCGGCGGTAACCGCAAATACCGGGCACTCGTAGAGACACCCCCCGCATCTCAGGCAGTACAGCGCCTGGCGAAGTATCGGGTCTTTCGCCAGCTTGGTTCTGCCGTCATCGAGGAAGATGACATGAAATTCCTTCGGCCCGTGAGCGCCGTAGGTGATGACCTTTTCAATATCCCCGGTCTTGCTCGGCCCGGAAATCATGCTGACATAGGACGGAACGGTATAATTGGCATACCGCCAGGTTACCTCAGCAACCTTGAAGGCATCGCTGAGGGTCGGCACCAGCTTCTCCATGCCCACCAGAGCGATATGCACCGGGGGCGCACCCGTCGAGAGATTGATATTCCCTTCGTTCTCGATGAGGAACAGCGTGCCGGTTTCAGCCGCCACAACATTGGAGCCGCTCATGCCGATGTTTGCTTCGAAATACTTTTCGCGCAGCAGCTTGCGGGCGGTTTCGACCATTCTGCCGATGTCTTCCGGAGGCAACTGCTCGCCGGTGATACCCGAGAACAATTTCGCCACGTCTTCCTTAGGCACATGAATCGCCGGCGAAAGAATGTGCATTGGCTGGGAATTCAGTTTCTGAATGATGAATTCGCCCAGGTCTGTTTCATAGACCTCGTTACCTCTTTCTTCGAGGTACTCCCGAACGCCGATTTCCTCACTGGTCATGCTCTTGCCTTTAACAATCAGCTTATCGGTTCCGACAAGACCGCCGATAAGTTCGAGGGCTTCTTCGGCCGTTTTTGCAATGTAGGCTTTACCGTGATTGGACTCGATTGCCTCACATGCCTGCTGAGCCAGTTTTTCCATGTTGGGAATCGCTTTTTTCTTGATTTCCAGTACCTCGTCGGCCAACTCGATGGTGTGAGGAAATTTCTCGAGTGCGTTATTGACGTTATTCCGGTAACTGGCAATCCCCCTCGTGAGAGCCAGCCGTATCCGGTCGTTATGGGCGGCGCTCATTAAGTTTTTCTTGTATTCATTGAAAACTGACACGTTGCTTATCCCTCCAGAGCCATGCTTACGACCTGTGAAAGATCGAGCACTTTGACATCTTTTATTTTTAAGTCCTTCAGCCCGCTTTCGAGCTGCATGATGCACCCCGGACAGTGAGTGACGATAACATCCGGTTCGAGGGCCATCAGTTCCTTCGTCCGGTTAACCGCCAGGGTATGGCTGAGCTCAGGAAACACCGCTTCGAATCCGCCACCCCCGCCGCAGCAAGTAGCAAATTCACCTTTCGTCCAGGCGGGCTCGACAAGTTCGAGATTCTCGATTGAGGTGAGTATCCTTCGAGGCTCATCGATAAGTCCCATGCTCCGGGCAAGCTGGCACGGGTCATGGTAGGTGACTTTCATTTTACTCGGCAGATGAAGTTTCAGCGATGAAAGGTTATCGTTCACCACCTCGCTGAAATGCCTGACCATGATATCGTTCTCGCCGACTTTCGCAGGGACAAGGTTTTTCAACGTAAATGTGCATGAAGGAACGATACTGATTACCTCTTTGACACCCTTTTCCTTGAACCTTGAATAGACCTCTTTCGAATGGGAGGCAAATTCCTTCTGCATGCCGATGTAGTAGAGAAGCCCTCCGCAGCACGGCTCGTCTTCACCAAGGTAGCCGAACTCGATACCGATTTTCCGGAGTACCTTGACGGCGCTCATCAGCGGTGCGGCGTCAGCTTCGCCACCCCGTGTCATCACTTTCCGGTACATACCTCCCAGGTCAAGCCCCATGTTCCTCTGCATATTGGCCAGATTCATCATCATTTCAGTATTGATGGGGCTTTTATCGATTGTTTTAATGAGAGACATCAGTGTCTCAAGCCCACTCGCGTACTGGTATCCGCAACCGGCGAAAAATACCGTGCTGCTGTTTTTCGAGAACTCGATGTTTTTCGCCCATTCTGCGCCCTCTTTTTTGCTTGCCCCGACGATATTGTCGTTTTTTGCGATATTGTTCGCCAGGTAGGTAAGCCCGGGCGGCATCAATTTTTTATTACTCATAACCGGTAATCCTGTTCATGAAATTTATGTCGCTTTCTTCTATTATACCTGTTACGGGGAGATAAAACAGCAATAATAGAGTGGCAGGCATGAATATCGGTAAAATATAGAATGAAAAATCCCCCCCCGCTTCTCCTTGCCACCCTGGCATATTCAGTCTAGTTCTGCCTTTCTGGGTTGTCAAGGAGCTGCCATATCCGGTGTTTCTCTTCTTCCTCTTCTCCCCGACAGCCTTTGCCGATATGACCTTTATCACATACCCTAATATGCTACAGGTGTATTATTTTGTTACCCGTTTTATCAACAGCCGGGGCAGGAAGACACCGGGTATTACTTTATGGTGTTGTAGAGAGGTGATGATATGTCCGTAAAGATTAAGAGAAAAATCGTAAAAATCGATGAGGAAAAATGTAACGGTTGCGGACTTTGTGCTCCCTCCTGCGCTGAAGGCGCTTTAAAAATCATCGACGGCAAAGCGCGGCTTATCAGCGAAGTCTATTGTGACGGACTTGGTGCCTGTCTCGGAGAATGCCCGCAGGGAGCTATCGCCATTGAGGAGCGTGTTGCCGAAGAGTTCGATGAAGAAGCGGTAAAAGAATACCTTGAAATACCGCTCGACACCCCGCAAACCGCTTGCTCCGCTGCAAATATCGCCCGGCTCCTCGACAACACTCTACAAAAAAATGAAGTCAGCGCAGCATCGATGAGTTCGATGCTAAGAAACTGGCCGGTACAACTGGCACTCATCCCGCCGAATGCTCCCTTTTTACAGAATGCTGATGTAGTAATCGCCGCTGACTGCGTCGCTTTCGCATACCCGGCGCTTCATCGGGATTTTCTTAAAGACAATGCCCTGATTGTTGCTTGTCCGAAACTGGATGATACCCGGGCGCACCTTGAAAAACTCACCGCAATCTTTGAGCAGTCGTCGGTAAAAAGCGTGAAGATACTCCGTATGGTGGTACCCTGCTGTTCAGGACTGGTACAGTTAACCCGGCTGGCTTTACAGGCAAGCAGTAAAAACATCCCGGTCGAAGAAGTCGTCATTGATGTTAAAGGTGAAATTCTCTCACCAGTTTAGATACCCAGTACCTTACTATTGACAATGTTTATATCACAGCGATAATATTCGGTACATCCGGAACAAGAAAATTTCCTCGTGGAGGCAGAAGGATGATAAAAGAAAATGATAAAACACTGGAGGCGCTGAGAACCGCCCTCCAGATGGAAATCGACGGTAAGGAGTTCTATCTCAAGGCAAG
>CAYXEG010000175.1:0-5935 GCA_964463875.1 uncultured Dehalococcoidales bacterium | reverse complement strand
ATGATGCTTATCAAGTGGGTAGCCTTTATCCTCATTGCTGCCTTTGTTCTCTACATGATTTATCGGGCGCTGCAACGGTACCAGGCGAAAGCCTACGATTCCGGTATCGAGGAATTCAGCGAGTCCCTCTGGAGCTGGCTCGGTTTCAGAAAAGATATCCGGATGTTTTTCTCGAACCTGTTCGAACGCTGGTTCGGCAGCCGGATGAGAAAAATGCGGTCGGGACTGACTCATATCGTCCAGCGGGAAGAGAAATTCCCCGATGACATGAACGTCCGGGAAATATACGGCCGGATGCTTCGTGATACCTCCCAGGCCGGGCACGCCCGACGCAACTACGAGACGCCCTATGAGTACGCCGGACGGGTCGAACGCAGCCTTCCGGGTATCGAAGACGAGATAGATGACTTAACCGACCTCTATGTCAACGTCCGCTACGGCGAAAAGAAGCTGAAAGCCTGGGAGACGGAGCATGCCAATGTTATCTGGCGGCTGCTCCACCGTTTCTTCTCGAAACCCGAGAAGGAAAAAGGCACCGGGCAGTCTCCGTTTGTTTAAGGTCTACCGTGTAAGGAGTAGCCTTCATTGACTCCTGACTTCGGACATTAACTGTTCTGTGAGTGGAAAGAAAAGCCACAGGATACTAGATTTGTTTTTACGAGGAGTCCCGACATTCTTCAATGAAAGTCTATAACAAGGTATAGGGACGACGCGGTAATCCATATCAATCAGCCCGATTCAATAATGATACATTGAGGTTGTTATTGAGAATTAGTAATACTGCTTGTAACCATAGTAGTGGTTCAGTATCCCGCTTCTTGAGATATTGATGTTTTATAAAATTCCCACGATCTTACGGTCGGGGTTTTTCCTTACCACAGGCTCCGCCTGCCCTGCACTTTTGAAATTGTTAACGGCGAAAGCCGGTATCCAGAAAACACTGAATTATTTCACTTACGAAAATTGCAGGGTCAACTTCATACCTCGACCTGACGGTCGGGGATTTTAGTAAGGTAGCTTAAAAATTTGTCTAAAGTCAGCAATTATTCGAAATTTGTGTTTAAGGAGCTGCTTTCATTGAACGTTACTGTAGAATTGCTTGGTTACCAGAAAACTGCCGCCGGAGTTGATTCGGTCGAGTTTCCTCTGAGTAACTCCGCCACTGCTCTCGATGCCCTGAATTACGTTATCGCTCTCTATCCGAAAACGTACCTGGAACCTGACAGGGTGATTTTTAACGTCAACAACGAACGGGTACCGGCTGATAGCCTGCTGAAAGCCGGTGACACCGTTCGTTTTCTTCCGATTCTGGGCGGCGGTTAACCTCTCTTTACCATTCCATCAACCCTTCCGGTTCGGTCACCACCCGCTCCGGACTGTCAAAATTCTGGTCGATGAACATCAGTTTTTTCCTCAACTCGTCGGACACCAGGTCGGGGCGGGCTTTCTCGGTGTGCTCGGGTTCCTGGCATACCGTCATAACGATGAACGGCCGGGTAACTTTCCTTACTATCCAGGGACCGTGCACGAAATTCGCCGGGAGGTAGACCAGCGTCGAGGCGTTGAAAACATGTTTCTCCATCTCCTCGCCCATGCTGAACTCTATCTCGGCGCCTAAATCGTACGGGTTATTCGGGTCGGTCCCGATATGTACCATCACTTCCGGCTGCTTGTGCGAATGCGGGCCATGCCCCATCTGGTCCCATGATGTCATGCCCGGCATGGTTGGTTCTACCGGCACCCAGTGGATGTGGTACTGGTGGGCGCCCGGCAGGATACTGTCTTCGAGGTGGGCGATGACCGGCCCCGATCTCGTCTGGTACCACGGTTGCTCACCGGAGAGAAACAGGTTATCGTACTTGTTGTTTGCCATTTTTTTACTCCTGTCAGTTCGTTGTTACGGCCTGCCTTCGAAGAACGGGAAGGTGGAAATCAGCGCCCGTGTTTTGCCTTTCGTGATTGTCTGCGGCATGGTTTCAGCCAGTTCTTCCGGCGTCCACCGGCCGTCCTTCCAGAGAATCTGGTCGACCGGCGGCGGGTCTTTAAAAATGCCCACGTGCCCGCGCCAGACCTCGAAAACACAGCCGTTTATCTGGTCGGCCTTTTCGCTGACAAGGTAGACGACCAGAGCCGCAATGTCCTCCGGCTTGTTGACATCGAGCGGGCCGATTCGCTCGCTCTCCGGTACGTCACCCTTGCCCCGCCACTGGCAGATAGGGCGAATAGCGTTACAGGTGCCGAAATCCGCGACGTCGCGGGCGACCGTCCGGGTAAAACCGACGATTGCCTCTTTAGCCGTCGAATAGGTTGCCTGCCCCTTGAAACCAAGCCCGATGTGGGAAGCCGTGTTGACGATTCTCCCGTAACCCTGCTTCCTCATGAAGGCAACCGCTTCCCGGGTGCAGTAGAATGTTCCGTACAGGTGCGTCTTTAAAACGCCGTCCCAGTCTTCGGTCGGTATTTCATCCACCGGAGCCGTCCGGACGTACCCGGCATTGTTAATCAGGACATCGATTTTTCCGAAGGTATCGATAGCCGTCCGGATGATGCCTTTTGCCCCTTCTTCGTCAGCTACCGAGCTGTAATTCGCCACGGCCTTGCCGCCGTTTTGAATGATTGTCTCGACGACCTTGTCCGCCGGGCCTTTCGACGTTCCATCGCCCCTGTAATCGACCCCCAGGTCGTTCACCACTACCGATGCCCCCTGGGCAGCCAGGCCGATTGCCTCTGCCCTCCCGATGCCGTTCCCGGCTCCGGTCACCACCGCCACCCTGCCCTTTAATAAGTCTCCCATCTCTCTGTTCCTCTTCGTTTTATTGCAGCCCTATACTGTTTTCATATGGTCGTTCATTTCATTACCATCTCAAAGGTAGTATCGAACAATCGGATTTTCTCCCTTTTGTAAAGGGAGATGAAGAGGGATTTAGAATCTTCTACGAATATATATTTACTCTTATCAAAAGTAAATTTGCCGTTTCTGCCTGTTTCTAAGCTCTCTTCTCCTTCGGGTACTTCGCCGGCATGATTTGCTTGTAGATACGGGGAACATTGTCCGGGTCGAGCACCGCCAGGTCGCTCCACCGGCCTTCGTCCATCGTCCGTTTGCCGTAAATAGCTACCTGCCGGTTGAACTCGTCGAGGTCGTCGGTTTCGAATTCATACAGGGCGAGGAATTTCCGGATGCCGTTCTCCTTATCCTCGGCCGCTTCCCAGCGGGTCGCCCGTATCATACCGGGAACCTCAATCATGTCCGGGATGTGAGTGTTCGAATACCAGTCATTGTATTCCTCCTCCCGGACGGGGTCCTTGCAGTCACTGAATGCAAAGTAATAGTATTTTGTCATAGCGTTAACCTCCTTGTTCGGTAATGAGAATGTTATACCATAACCGGGTATCTAATTGGTATCGGTATACAATAGTTGCGGTAATTCGTCCTGCCAAGAAGGCAGGGTAAAGCTGAATACGCTGCCCTGGCCGGGAGCGCTCTTCACCTGTATTTCCCCGTGATGCAGCTCCACGTACATCTTGCTCAGGGTAAGGCCGATACCCAGCCCGGAACCGCTTGTCGCTTCCCTGGACTGGCGGTAATACGGATCGAAAAGATTCTCCATCTGCTCTTTATCGATTCCCTTGCCGGTGTCTTCGACGTCGACCCTGATAAAGTTTCCGTCGGTCGCTTTCGTCCTGACTGTGATGTATCCCTCAGTAGTAAATTTCACCGAGTTGCCGAGCAGGTTGAAGAGTATCTGGCGGAGACGCTTCATATCTGCCATTGCCAGTAAAGATGTGTCGGCGATTTCCGTTCGAATTGAGATTCCTTTCGCCGCCGCTACCGGTTTCATCTCCTCCGCTATTTCCCGCACCACCGAAACGACATCGATTCTCTCCGGTTCGATTTTAAGTATGCCAAGTTCGCCCCGGGCTAGTTCCAGTAATTCCTTTATCCGCTGTTCGAGGTTGATGGAAGCCCGTCCCAGGTTGCCGAGGAGGCTGGATTGCGGCTCGCCGGTAATGAAGTCTTTCAGTAAATCGCTCGAAGCGATGATGGTGGAAAGCGGTGTCCCCAGTTCGTGAACCAGCGCCCGGGTGTAACGGCTGCGCTTGGTTATTTCACTGTCGAGAGATTCGGACAGTCGGTGTTCCTTTTCATATTGCAGTTCCAGCCGGTGCTGTATCGTTTTCAACTCGGTAATATCATGAAGCACCACCAGTTTACCGATTGTTTCCCGGTTGTTACTGGACAGGTTGACGGTGCTGATATCGATTATCTTCGAACTACCGTCAGTACCGGTTTGGAGTTCCGAATTGCTGATTTCCGGTAAAACGGAAATAACCCGGTAAAGGTCTGGATACGCATCCGATAACAATTGCCCCGGTAACGGTTTGCTTCTGTTGGGAATGATTCGTTCGGCAATGGAATTCGCCTCGACGATATACCCCTGGTTATCGATAACCAGTATCCCGTCCGGAATATGTTTTATAACTGCTTTATACGCTATCGGCAGGATATCGGGGAACCTGAAATAGAGGATGGCGAAACTGTAGACAATCAGCGAAAAAACGATTAAAAAAGGTGTTAAATCGGCCCTGCCGGCGATGTTGACTCTCAAGGCATAGAGAAAACTACCGATTATTGGCACAATATTGCCGGCAATAATCAGGGCGACCTGTTTTCTATATATCGTCCGTTTTTTTGCCAGCCGCCAGAGGATGATAATCCCTGCCAGATACAGGATATAGTGAGTTATAGGGTTAACATAATATAACGTTCCTTTCCCCCAGACAGATGTCCTCCCCATCGGACCATCGATAATACTGACTGATGACCATTCGAGATGGTGAAATTCGTTGGTCCAGACCATGATTAGTATCAGCAACGGAATAATGCTTATCAGGAATATGTTCTTAGGGCTTTTCCACCATGACGAACCGGAGTAATCGAGCGCGAAAATCAGCCAGAATACACCGGAACCGGAACTGCCGATGTAACTGACTTTATTCCAGATTATTTTGTCGGAAATATCGGTCGCTGAAACTTCGAAAACGGCTCCCAGTATCCATATCGATGCCGCTGCCATCATACAGGCCAGAGGGACAATCCCCGGTCCAGGTCGTCTGGTCAGGATAACCGCAGACAGAGCCAGAGCGATGACAAAACCAGCAACAAGAGCAAGCGAGTAAAAATTGAAATCCAATCCTTTACCTTTCCGGTCGAAATCAGACCGTCTGTCCAGCGTCGGTGCCTGTAGTATACTGCTGAACCCCTTTTTTTGTCCAGAAACACCATATATGAGGTAGCTCCTCTTTTTACCTGCCAGAAGCGGAATCCATAGTTAATTGGTACTGTTAGCATTTAGTTGGTAATGATATCTCTGCGAATGAAGCAAACCTGTCCCGGTTTTCTCCCTTTCGTAAAGGGAGATGAAGAGGGATTTAGAATGATTTCATATAACTTTTCATTCTCGTACCCGCCAAACAAAATCGAACAGAACCAAATAAACTCCTGCTTGAAAAAAACCACATAAAAGAATATAATCAAACGACTGGAAGTAGTGCGGCACTGATGCGGGATAAAATGAAAGCAACTATTATCGAAGACGATAAAGAACTCTCCGAAACGCTTCGGATTTCTCTGACGATTCGCTGGCCGGAAGCGCAGGTATTCGTTTCCAGAGAGGGTAAACAGGGATTGGACTGTATCCGGAAGGAAAATCCGGATGTTGTTGTCCTCGATATCGGGCTCCCTGACATCAATGGCTATGAAGTCCTCAAGCAAATCAGGTCGTTCTCTACTGTTCCGGTCATCATCCTGACCGTTCGACACGAAGAGCCGGACATTATCCGGGGACTCGAACTTGGAGCTGATGACTACCAGGTAAAACCCTTCCGTCCCCTCGAACTCCTGTCCCGGATTCAGGTACAACTGCGGCGGACC
>CAYXEG010000174.1:386-6088 GCA_964463875.1 uncultured Dehalococcoidales bacterium | reverse complement strand
AGGGGAGTTAGCCCATCGGCCTCATAGACATGACCTGAAATAGACCCGGTGGGATTACCATCTGCTTCTGCTGTAACAGAAGGTGAAAACAAGGTGACTCCACCGAATGACACAAGCGTCATGAGTACAACGAGAATACTGCTGAAAATCTTCTTCATTTCTACTCACCTTGGAATATTTCCATTCTCCTTTATTAGTACAAATATTGACTTTTCGTATACGTACCTGTACTAAAAAAAAGTATTCTTTTTATGTCATTCTGTCAATAAATTTTTTTCTGTGGTCGTGAGTGTTGTTCACTTAGCACAGAGACAATATACAGGCAGCGGGTTGCCGTGATAATAGAATTGATGGGAGGTATCGTTCCTTCAGGAGTGTTCCAGCATAATGCGGGTTTATCCTGCACTAAGTTCCTCCCGACAGATAACATATATGGTGTATTGTCTATATCCTATTGAAATACTGCTACCGGATTGTCTTTACCGCTCTGAAACTCAAATAGCTTTGCCCGTCGGTTTTCATTTTAGGAAAAATGCCTCCGTGATACACCATGATATACGCCCTGCGCTCATCCTGTTCATACGATTCCGACGTCCAGTAGTATATGACTTGAGAATTGACATCCCATAAAGGAGTTTCTTTATCCGGGGTCTTTTCATATACGGCTTTTGATTCTTCAGGATGCCAGACTCCACCGGCGTTCTTTCCATGGAGCAACATCGAGCGGACTGCCTCATCAACCGAAGGCAGTCTCCAGATATATTGCTCTTCCTCCATTATGGTGATTCCATCCTCGGAGAGATATCTGCAAATACGTTGAGCGTCATCCCAAGTAGTACCGTTGTCCGGCCATCCCGGTCCTCTCGGCGCCCAGGCAAGGGTTACCCCGTTTCCTTCCACGACTCTAGTACCAAAATCGTTATCATTGAGTCTCTGTGATACTTTAACCCCCTGGGGAATCGAGATTGCCAGCACGATGATTATTGGCACGCTTATTACCAGACGATATGCCCAGATTTTCAGTTTCGGCTCTCCGAAAAAATAGAGCAGGCCGAGAGCTGCAATTGGTATAACAATGAATATTCCGAGCACATTGAAGCTGGCACCCGAGAAAAACCAGACAGAAAAACCGGCCAGAGCTATATGAAGGAGCAAACCGATTCTTCTCCATTTCAACGAGATTACCGCTAAAATAACGAATATCAGGGGAACCGAGAGATATTGAAATACCAGCATGAACAGGTTTTCCCAAATCGAGGTGGAATACCAGCCCTCGTGGTAATTTTCGATTGCTCCCCAGTAAGCCCATATACTCGAAAATACCAGTGATATTACCACACCGAACCAACCGACGATGTTTTTCTTCCTGTTCACTAACCACTCTTCGGTTATTCAATTTTAATGTTTTTTTTCGTGCATGGCATATCCATGCGGATATTCTCAAATTCGGATATATAAGCAAACGGTCACGTCGTATTTCAATGAAGCATATTTACCGCATGTTATAAATATACAACGTTAGATATATACAACATATCACGGTAATAAAGACATTTCAAGTGGTATTAATAGATGACTTAATAGCATTGAAACGATGACAAAATGCAGTCAGGGCAGTTGCGAAAGTGACTGCCCTTCTTATTTGTTTGTGGAGCTGAGGGGGTTCGAACCCCTTACCTTCGCGATGCAAACGCGACGCTCTCCCAAATGAGCTACAGCCCCACGCGGTACTTAACATTATACCAGTAAATCGCTCCGCATGGTACGGAGTTTTTTACTGGTATATTTTCTTTCTGTTTTACAGGTGGCTTTTCACCAGAGAAACGACTTCCGCGGGATATCGGGCGATATCGACTCCCACCTCGGTGAAAGCAGCCGTCTTACTCTGGGGAGTGCCTTTACCGTCGCCCCGGATTATTGCCCCGGCGTGCCCCATTCGTTTTTCCTGGGGTGCGTTCAGCCCGGCGATATAGGCAACGACCGGCTTGGTCACCCAGCGGTCGATAAACTCAGCAGCTTTTTCTTCCTGAATGCCGCCAACTTCGCCGACGATGACAATGACATCCGTATCCGGGTCCCTATCGAACATTCTTAAGATATCCGGCATGCTGGTAAAAACAACCGGGTCAGCTCCCATGCCTATCACTGTGCTCTGTCCGATACCGGCGTTCGAAAGGTTAACACTGACCTCATAGGAGAGAGTGCCGCTTCGGGAGATAATTCCAACGGTACCGGGAATGAACATGTTCGCCGGCATGATACCCATCTTGGCTTCTCCGACGGTGATTATGCCCGGGGTAGTCGGCCCGATAATCTTAATCGGTTTGCCCCTGGCATATTCCTTGATTTCCATGGCGTCATGAACCGGCACATGCTCGGTAACGACGACCAGCAGCTTGATACCAGCATCGATTGTTTCAATTGCCGCATCTTTAACCGCTGCCGCAGGAACGAAAAATATCGAAGCTTCGGCACCGGTCTGTTCGACTGCTTCAGCGACCGTATCGAATACCGGTATACCCTCGACAACTTCCCCGCCTTTTCCGGGAGTGACCCCGGCAACTATGTTCGTACCGTATTCAAGCATCCATTGCGCCTGTATCTTGCCGATTCTTCCGGTAATCCCCTGCACAAGGACTCGGGTATCTTTATTGAGTAATATGCTCATCTATTTACCCTCCAGCAGTTTGGCGAGCATTTCTACTCCCTCTTCGGTTGATACCCCGTCCACGACAAGCACCCCGTTTTCCCTGAATATCCGCCATGTTTCTTCCTGGTGATTTCCCAGAGCTTTGGCGACAACGGGTATAGTTATGTTATGTTCTTTCAGATAGCGGACGATTCCCCTGGCTCCTTCATGGATAGGATTAATGCCGCCATAAACATTAATGAAAAGTCCGCGGATTCCCTCTTTCCGCATGATGAGACCCATCACTTTATAGAGGAGTTCCTCCGTAATGGCGCCTCCGGTCTCAAGGAAGTTGGCCGCTTTCATGGTTCTGTTGACAATATCCATCGAGGCCATTCCCAGGCCTGCGCCGCTGGCGATAATGGCAATATTACCGTCGAGTTCGAGATAGCTGACGCCAATTTCCCGCCCGGCCCTTTCCAGAGGATTTGTTATCCGCTCCAACTGGTCCAGGTTCAAATCATTATGCCGATTAACTGCCGAATCATCCATTTCGACTTTCGAATCCAGAGCCATATATCGCCCGTCAGTGGTTCTGACCAGAGGGTTAATTTCAGCAATCATGGCATCATTTTTCCGGAAAACGTTATATAGATTAACCATTATTTCAGGGATATTGGCCAGGTCATCACCAACCAATCCGACCTGCCGGCACATACCCTGAGCTTCTTCAAGGCTCAAGCCATCGAGGACTGATATCGGACGCTGAGCAACAACTTCCTCTTTATCCTGAGCAATCTGGTTGATAGAAACGCCACCTTCGGCGCTGAGGATAAACAGAGGAACGCCCCGGAAATCGTCAACAGTAACGCTTAAATAAAATTCTTTCTCAACCTTGATTCCGGCGGCTATCATCACCTTGCTGACCGGCAGTCCCCGGATTTTTGAAGAAAGGATCCGTTCAACCGTATCCTCGACATTTTCCGGAGAATCGACTGTTTTCACACCGCCAGCCAGGTATCTTCCTCCCGTAAGCACCTGTGCCTTGATAATCACCGGAAACCCTATCGCTTCCGCTTTTTCCCGTGCTTCTTTACTGTCTGAAAGAACAGCAAAATCCGGGACGGGAATACCGCCTTGTTTAAATAATTCTGCGCCTTCGTATTCGTATAATTTCATAGTTTCTAATTTCGTAGGATACACCATACCGGTAAAACAAGTCAATTACCAGCGGCAAATGGTTACCGCAGTTTGCCAGCATTTCGAGATGATGTTACAATAAAATTACTATCTTTTTCAGGAAATAATCGAAAATTTTAAGGAGGTGGATAGCTGTGGGTATCATGACCAAGGACCAGTATTACAAATCTCTGGAGAAAGTGCACCACAGGGCATATATCCTCGGAGAAAAAGTAGAAAACGCCTATGAGCACCCGTTAATCAGCCATATGATTAATTCGGTTGCAAAAACATACGAGCTTTCGAACGACCCCGAGGGAAGGAAGCTGCTTGTCGCCAAATCAGACCTTATCGATGAAGAAGTGAGCCGCTTTTTAAAGTTCTACAAAAGTCCTGACGACCTCATTACCAAGGTCAGGATGCTGAAATACCTTGCTCATAATATCGGCGGCTGTTACATGCGCTGCACCGGCATGGATGCCATCAGTTCCGTTGGCATGGAAATTTTCAACTGCGACCAGAAATACGGAACGAAATACTGGGATAGACTGGTCGAGTTTCTGAAATTTATGCAGAGGAACGATTTTGTTCTCTTCAGCGGCGTCACCGATGTAAAAGGCGACCGTTCCAAGAGGCCATCCGAACAGAGTGACCCCGACATGTATCTCCATGTTATCGATAGAAACAATGACGGAATCGTCGTCCGAGGCGCCAAGATACACCAGACCGGTTCGCTCTGCGCCCATTGGGGTATTGCCGTTCCGGCCCGGGAAATGCGTGCAGCCGATAAAGATTATGCTGTCTGCTTTGCATTCCCGGCAGACGCCGAAGGCGTCATTCACGTGTACGGCAGAGGGACTCTCGAAGCCAGGGCACTCCAGGGAGTCGACCTCGGTAATGTTGAGTTCAGCAAGTTCGCTCCGATGGTTATCTTCAAGGACGTTTTCATTCCCTGGGAGCATGTTTTCCTCGATGGGGAATACGAGTACGCCGGTAATATGGTAAGGAATTTCGGCTGCTACCATCGGCACTCGCACGGCGGATGCAAGTGCGGTGTCGGTGATGTCCTGATTGGGGCTGCGGCAGTTGCGACTGACTTTAACGGTCTGGGTAAAGACCCAGTCAAAAGTCTCTCATATTAATACCAAATATGCTGAAATGATGAAAGTAACCGAGGCGATATACGGATGTTCAATCGCTGCTTCCGTTGAAGCTACCGAAAGCCCCTCAGGCATCTGGGCGGTAGACCCGGTACTCTCGAATATATCCAAACTCTACGAAGGTAAAGAGCTTGCCGAGGTCATCAGAATGATGATTGAGATTGCCGGCGGCATGGTAACCGGTATTCCCTCGCAGATGGACTTCGATAATCCGGAAATTGGCCCCCTGCTCACCAAATATCTCAAGGGTGTTGACGGCGTATCGACCGAAGACAGGGTTCGAATCTACCATCTTATAGAGAAACTCGCCTTCGAAAGCCGGGATATCGTCTCGAACATACACGGCGCCGGTTCGCCCGAAACCCATCGTATGACTGTTCTCAATAATACAAACATGGAAGAAAAGAAGAACTACGCCAAGAAACTGGCTGGCATAAAAAATACCAGATAGCTTCTCGTAGTATTTGACAATCAAACTGCCGTCTGAAATCAGACGGCAGTTTTTCATTTTCGAACGTCTCTTGACATTATCAGCCGGAAAACTTAAACTCAATTTCCGACAGGAAACCCGAGAATATTCAGGGGGAATCTGCGATGAATAAACCGATTCGAGCGACGAAAACCGAAATTGTCGTCTTCACCAGTTCGGAGTACAAGAATGACGTCCAGGAATTCCAGGAAAACGTTAATTCATGGCTGAAAACGCAACCGGACAACATAGTCATCGAGGATAT
>CAYXEG010000174.1:0-376 GCA_964463875.1 uncultured Dehalococcoidales bacterium | reverse complement strand
CGAGCGGTATTTCAAGCCGGACAAGCGTAACAGGGATATCGTTTACAGCTACGCAGGACCGAACTCGCATGGCAAGGATTCGTTTTCACTGGCAATCATATCCCGGCAGGCTTCGGAGAATGAACTGAAAGCACTCGATTGATGTCGCTTCCGTGCGTAATTTTATGAAATCGAACGTATTTTCAGCTCCAGTCTACCGTCCCTGATTCTAAACAGCCGTACAATCAGCCTTATTGCGTGTTGCACACGAAGTACCTTTTTCGTATAATTTAGGGAAGGTTTAGTAGTAGGTTGTCAGTTCATCAATATCATCAATTTTGTACGGTATTGGATGGCCCTAACTCAAACCAAATTTTTGAAGAGAGGAGGTCATCCA